>NZ_VIVR01000001.1:302756-605512 GCF_007828955.1 Kitasatospora atroaurantiaca
CGAGCCGTACAGCCGGGAGACCCAGATGTTCTGGCGGATCAACCTCAGCAACCAGCTGCCGTACCGCAAGACGGCCAGCCGACCGGACGTCTCCGACTTCAACGTGGACATCTGCCACGACATCTTCCAGAAGAAGTCCGGCGTGTCGGCCGGGGCCGCCGAGCTGCTCGACCGCGCCGTCCCGGCCGTGCTCTGCGGCACCGCCGCCACCGTGCCGGCCGCCGACGACCGGCTGCTCGACCTCTGCTCGCACCTGCACAAGGAAGCGACCAGCCTGCACTTCATCGAGGACCGGCAGGACCTCCAGCTGAGCAAGTTCCTCGACCTCAGCCTGGTCGCCGAGGCGTACCGCGCCGAGGACTGGGAGCGCTTCCTGGACCGGGTCCGCAGCTTCGGCGCCGAGCCGATCGCGTACTACGCGCTGTACTTCACCGCCCAGCTGTTCCCCGAGGCGATCCCGGCTCTGGTGCTGGACGCGCTGCGGCCCGAGGACACCGACTACCTGGAGCAGTACGGCTCGCTCGACGGCCAGACCGCCCGGTGGCAGGAGCCCTTCCTGGCCCGGCTGTTCAACTCCGGCCGGCACACCGCCGGCACCGTCTCGAACGTGCCGCTGCGATGAGCCCGACCGTCACCGTGCCGGCCGGCCCGGCCGCCCCGACCCGCCCGGGTGAGCCCCGGCTGCTGGTCCTCAAGATCGGCGGCAGCGTGCTGTCCGACAAGCAGGACACCGGGGAGACCGACTTCGACGCGATCGGCGCGTTCGCCGGCCAGGTCGCCGACCTGATCGCCGAGTACCCGGGCCGGGTCGTGCTGGTCACCGGCGGCGGTGCGCTCTGCCACCCGGTCGGGCTGCGGATCAAGGCCGACCGGCAGGACCCGTACGCGGCGGTCGCGCTGACCGAACCCGCGTTCACCATGCGGTGGGCCTGGACGGCGCGGCTGCGCGAGCGGGGTGTCCGGGCGGTGCCGCTGCAGGTGACCGCGATGTTCGGCGAGCGCGCGGACGGCAGCACGATCACCGAGACCGGGGTGGTGCGCCGACTGCTGGCCGAGGGCGCCCTGCCCGTCCTGTCGAGCGACTGCGTGGTCACCTCGGTAGGGACGCTGCGGATTCTCAGCAGCGACGAGGTCCCGGCGCTGATGGTGGCCGAGGAGTTCGGCCCGGTCCGGATCGTCACGCTGACCGACGTGCCGGGCATCCTCACCGGCGGCCCCGGCTCCCCCGTCCTGCGCCACCTCGATCCGGACGACCTCGCGGTCGCCGAGCGGCTGTTCTGGCCCACCGACGCATGGGACGCCACCGGGGCGATGGCCGGCAAGGTCGAGGCGCTCGCCGAGCACGCCCGCCGCGGGGCCGAGTGCGTCATCGCCCGGGGCGACCGCGCCGCCGGGAGCCTGCGACACCTGTTCGCGCCGATGGCCGAGTGGCCCGCCGACACCCCTTTCACGCTGATCTCCCGTCCATGGAGCCCGTCATGACCCTGAACACCGCCCGGACGGCGGCCGACCGCGTCGTCCTGCTCAACCCGGGGCCGGTGAACGTGCACGAGCGCGTCAAGGCCGCGATCGGCTCGCCCGACGAGTGCCACCGCGAGCCCGAGGCGCAGGACCTGCTGGCCACCGTCGGCCGCAAGGTCACCGAGGTCTGCGGCGGTGACGACACCCATGCCGCCGTGCTGCTCACCGGCTCGGGCACCGCAGCGCTGGAGGCCGTGGTCTCCTCCGTGGTCCCCGCCGACGGCCGGCTGCTGGTGCTGGACAACGGCCACTACGGCGAGCGGCTGATGAGGATCGCCGAAGTGCACCGGATCCCGGTCCTGCGACTGGAGTTCGGCTGGGCCAACCCGATCGACCTGGACGCCGTGGACCGCGCCCTGGCGGCCGACCCCGGCATCACCCATGTCGCCGCCGTCCACCACGAGACCAGCACCGGCATGCTCAACCCGGTCGGCGAGATCGGCCGGCTGGTGGCCCGGCACGGCCGCTCGCTGCTGGTCGACGCCATCAGCAGCCTGGGCGCCGAGGACCTGGACATCGTCGCCGACCACGTCGACTGGTGCGTCGGTACGGCCAACAAGTGCCTGGAGGGCCTGCCCGGGATCAGCTTCGTGGTCGCCTCCCGGCAGCGTTTCGACCGGCTTGCCGACATCCCGGGCCGGACCTTCTACCTCGACCTGCACGCCCACTACGTCTCGCAGATCGGCAAGCGCACCCCGCAGTTCACACCGGCCCTTCAGGTGCTGCGCGCCCTCGACGAGGCGCTCGACCTGACCATGGCCGAGGGGGTGGCCGCCCGGAAGCGGCGCTACACCGACCGCGCCGAGGCCATCCGCGCCGGTCTTCGGGAGCGCGGCATCGACCTGCTGCTCCCGCCCCACCAGCGCGCGAGCTCCATCACCAACGCCTACCTCTCCAACGGCATGACGTACGACGAGTTGCACGACGGGCTCAAGCTGCACGGCTACGTCATCTACGCCACCCAGGAGAAGTCCGCCGGAGTGTTCCGGCTGGCCAACATGGGCCAGCTCACCGCGGACGACATCACCGGCTTCTTCGCCGCGTTCGACGACGTCGTCCGGCAGCACACCGCAGCGGCTTCCCCGTCCTCCCCCGTCCCGGCCGAAGCTGCGGCGGTGAGCCGGTGACTACCGAAAGGCCCATGACCATGGAACCGATCCAGCTGGCTATCGTCGGCGGCGGCCCGACCTGCACCTACGTCCTGGAGCGGCTGGCCGCCCTGACCCGGGAGCAGGACGCCGCCGTCCCCCTCGACATCGTCATCTACGACCTCTCCGGCGAGTACGGCTCGGGCCAGGTCCACAGCCCCCGCCAGACCACCACCAGCTACCTCAACCGCATCGTCGGCCAGGTCGCGTTCGCCGCCGACGAGAGCGTGGTCGATGCCGGTCCGCTGCTCGCCGAGGGCGACCGGCCGACCCTGCTCGAGTGGTGCCGCACCAAGTTCGAGGAGACCGGTGATCCGGTCTTCGACATGGTCGCGGAGGACTGGCCCAAGCGCTATGTGCACGGCCTGGCGCTGCAGGACCAGTTCGAGCGTTACGTCGCCATGCTGCGCGCCGCCGAGGGCATCACCGTCACCCTCCGCCAGGCGGAGGTCTGCGACCTCGAGGAGCGCGGCGACCGCTTCGCGGTGCTCACCACCGACCAGGAGCCGCCGTTCGAGGCCGACTATGTGCTGATGCTCACCGGCCACTCGTCGAACAAGCCGGAGACCGACCCGCTGCAGGTCGCCTGGGCCCGGTTCGCCGAGAGGTCGCAGGCCCGGCTGATCCCCTCCGCCTACCCGCTGGAGCAGTCGCTCACCCCGGACCGCACCGGCCCCGGCTCCTCCGTCGGCTGCCTCGGCATGGGTCTGACCGGCATCGACGTGGTGCTCTACCTCACCGAGGGCCGCGGCGGCGTGTTCGAGCGTGACGCGGACGGCACCCTCGGGTACCGTCCGAGCGGTGCCGAGCCCGACTCGATCGTGGTCTTCAGCCGCAACGGCCTGTTCACCTTCGCGCGTCCGTACAACGAGAAGGAACGGGACATCGCGGCCCTGGAGTACAAGGGCGCCTTCCTGACCACCGCAGCAGTGGCCGAGCTGCGCCGTACGGTGGGCCGCCGCAACCTGATCAGCGGCGTCGAGCAGCTCCAGCTCGACTTCGAGAAGCATCTCTTCCCGCTGATCGTGCTGGAGATGGCGCTCATCTACTACAGCACGCTCTACGGACCGGAGTTCCGCGAGCTGGCGATCGCCGCGGCCCGGCCGGCGTACGAGAAGTTCCTCGCCGATGCCGAGGCCTTCCCCGACCACCGCGAGGCCTGCGAACTGCTGACCGGTCCGATCGACGCACTGTCGCTGGAGACCGCTGCCGCCGTCGACTGGGTGATCTCCGGCGCCGCTCCGCTCGACGGCTCGGCCGGCGCCGGGCTGCCGGTCCGCGCCGCGACCACCTCCTTCCTGACCGTGGTCCACGGCGCCGAGGAGGCCGGCCGGCTGCTCGAACTGGCCCACCGTCCGCACGAGTTCGCCAGCGCCGTGGCCACCGCGCGCTCGCCCTGGCGGCACGCCGCCTCGGCCGCCCGGCACCGCTTCTCCTGGGCCGAGACCATCAGCCCGATCCCGCGCGACTCCTACCGCACCCCGGAGGAGTACCGCGAGGTCTTCCTGGACTTCCTGGACACCGACATCCGCTGGGCTGCCCAGGGCAACCTCAGTAACCCGGCGAAGGCCGCCGCCGACGCCGCCTGGCGCGACCTGCGCGGTGTGGTGATCGAGGCGGTCGACTTCGGCGGGCTGCTCGCCTCCTCGCACCGGGACTTCCTCGACGTCTACACCGGCCACCACAACCGGCTCTGCCAGGGCGCCTCGTGCGAGGCGATGGAGAAGATCACCGCGCTGATCCAGGCCGGCCACGTGGACATCTCGGCCGGCCCCGAGGCCCGGATCGAGTGCGACGAGAACGCCGGCAAGTTCCGCATCAGCGGCCCGCTGACCGGCGCCACCCGACTGGTGGACTCGCTCGTCGACGCCCGCGTCCACCGCTTCGACGCCGAGCGCGACGTCATGCCGATCTACCCGAACCTGCTCGGTCGCGGGATCGTCCGCAAGTGGACCAACCCGGGCCTGGACGAGCCCGACTTCGTCCCCGGCGGCCTCGATCTCACGCCGGAGTTCCACCCGGTCCGGGCGGACGGCTCGGTCGAGCCCCGGATCACCTTCCTCGGCCCGCCGAGCGAGGGCGTGATGTACCACCAGATCGGCGCCCTGCGGCCGAACAAGGACCACCACGTGATCCGTGACATTCTCAAGTGGATCAACGCTTTCATGCCGCACGGCGACACCGCCGGCCGGCACCACCAGAACGAAGGGAAGCACGCATGAGCACCGACACCCACGGAGAGATCGGCATCGCCGAGCGGCTCGCGGAGATCACCGCGGCCCACGCCCGGCTCCGGGCCGCCGCCGCGGACCTCACCGAGGAGCAGGCCCGCGAGGCGATCGACCTGCCCGGCTGGACCAGGGGCCACATCCTGATCCACCTCGCCGACCTCTCCAAGGCGTTCGCCCGGCAGGCCCGCTACGCCGTCCGCGGCGAGACCATCGAGGTGTACGACGGCGGCCGGCCGACCCGTGACAAGTCGATCGAGGCCAACCACGGCCGCCCGGTCGAGTGGCTGCGGGCGCAGCTGGAGGAGGGCCTCACCGCCCTGGAGGAGGCCTGGGCCGCGCTCGGCCCGGACGGCTGGGACCTGCCCTGCGCGTACCGCGACTCGCCGCTGCTGGCGACCCAGCTCGCCTGGTGGCGGGAGACCGAGCTGCACGGTGTCGACCTGGGTGTCGGCCGTCGCTCGGAGGACTGGAGCCTCGCGCTCTCCGCCCACGTCGTCGACTTCCTCACCGCGCGCCTGCCGCAGAGCCCGGCCGTCGCCCTGGCCGCCGAGGACACCGGCCTGACGTGGGGTGACACCACCCGGGCCGATGTGGTCGTCCGCGGCGGACAGCGCGCGCTGGCCGCCTGGATCTCCGGCCGCCCGACCACGGCCACGCCCGTCACCGACGGCGGGAACCCGCTGCCCGAGCTCAACGCCTGGCCGTAGGCCACTCCGCCGGGGCCCCGGGCCCCGTCCGTTCCGCAGGAAGATGCAACGACATGACCACCGCAATACTCCAGGCCGGCCACCCGGCCGGGCCGGATGCCCACCGGCCCAGCCCGGCGGAGGAGCTCGTCCGAGCCTTCGCCGACCACGGCCACACCCACTTCACCGGCGTGCCCTGCTCGCTGCTGAAGGGTGTGTTCAAGGTGCTCGAAGGCCCCGCGACCGAGCTCACCGAGGGCCTTCGCTACCTCTCCGCCCCGCGCGAGGACTCCGCGATCGGCGTCGCCACCGGGCTCGCGGTCTCCGGCGCCAAGCCCGTGGTGCTGATGCAGAACTCCGGGCTCGGCTATTCGCTGAACGTCCTCACCTCGCTCAACCTGATCTACGACGTCCATGTCCCGCTGGTCGTCAGCTGGCGGGGCCACGACGGGAACGACGCCGTCGAGCACGACATCATCGGTCGCGAGCTGACCAACCTGCTGGACGTCTTCGACCTGCGCTGGACGCTCTTCGACCCGGCCGACCCGTACGCGTCGGTGGAGCGCTGCCTCGCCAAGGGCGAGGGCGGCCCGTCTGATGGGCGGCGGGGCACCCCCGTTCTGATCGTGAAGCAGGGAGTCTAGGGATGCTGGGGATCCAGGAAGCCATCGTCGAGACCGCGCGGAAGTTCCCTTCCTCGCTCTACGTCTCGACCTGCGGGTTCATCACCCGCGACCTCTACAACACCGCCGACCGGCCGGAGAACTTCTACCTCGTCGGCTCGATGGGCATGGCCGCCCCGGTCGGCCTCGGCGTCGCGCTGGCGCAGCCGGAGAAGCAGGTCGTCGTCCTCGACGGCGACGGCTCCTTCGCCATGAACCTCAGCGTGCTGCCGATGATCGCCGAGCACAGCCCGAACCTGGTCCACATGGTCCTGGACAACGGTGTGCACGAGAGCACCGGTGGCCAGCGCCCGGTCCGGATCGGCGATCCGGCCGGCCTCGCCCTGGCGGCGGGCTACGCGGCCGCGTACACCGTCGACTCCGCCGAGGACCTCCGGGACGTCGTGCCGGCGGACGGCCCGACCCTGGTGCATGTGCGCTGCGCGCCGCGCGGCGCACATGCCGGCAAGCGGGTCGAGTGGACCCCGCAGCAGATCGTGGCCCGTTTCAACGAGCGGGCGGCGGCATGAGCATCGACAACGAGGCGGTCGAGGAGCGGGTCCTGCGGATCGTGGCCGCTGCGCTGCGCGCTGCTCCGGGCGAGGACACACCGGGGCCCGACACCGACCTGTGGTCCGTCGGCCTGGACTCGCTCGGCAGTGTCTCGCTGATGGTCGGTCTGGAGGACGAGTTCGGGGTCGAGTTCCCCGACTCGATGCTCGACCGGAAGACCTTCTCCACCGTACGGAGCATCTCCGAGGCGATCCGCAGCCTCGTCGGATCCACCGTCGACCAGTAGGAGCTGCCATGCCCTTGGACCTCAACCGGCTTCCGCTGCGTTCGTCACGGACGGTCGACCTCAACCTGCTGAAGGTGCGGATCGCCACCAACCTGGAGGAGTTCCCGGCCTACTCCTACTTCTCCCGCGAGGCGCCCGACAGCGCGGAGCCCGACTACGAGATCTACTGCATCGACCTGGACCGGGACGGCTACGACGTCGAGGAGCTGGCCCGGCTCGCGGATCGCTCGCTGCGCGCCAAGCGGTTCCGGGCGGGCTACTACCTCAACCACGTCTTCGGCGATCCGGCCCACCTGATCACCGACGGCCGGAGGTCGTACGTCTTCGGCCGGCGCCTGGAGCGCACGGTCTGGCCGTACTTCGTGAAGCGGATCCTCACCGACTTCGCCGTCGATCACGGCTACCTGCACCTGAAGGCCGCCGCATTCGTTCTCGGCGACGGCGGGGCGACACTGCTGATCGGCCCCAACGCGGGCGGAAAGACGGTGTTCCTCACCCAGGCCTGCCTGGACGGCGCTCGCTTCCTGTCCAACACCCATCTGCTGGTGCGGGACGGGTTCGCCCACGGTGTCCCGTCGGCCGTGCGGGTCCGGCGGGACGCCTCGTTCGGGGCGCTGATCGACCGGCACGGGCTCACCGCCCACCTGGAGGCCGGGGACTTCGTGGCCCCGCCCGAGCTGCTGTTCACGAGCGGGCCGGTCGACTCCGCGCCGATCCGCAACATCGTCATCACCGACTACAACCCGTCCGGACGGCCCGGGTTCGAGGAGATCACGGCCGCCAGGTCCGAGCTCTTCCTCGACCAGTTCGCCTTCGCCGTGACCACCTACGGGCTGAAGGACGACCTGATGACGCACTGCGGTGGCGACGTCGAGCGGTTCACCGGTGTGCTGGGCACCATGAAGGACCAGCTTGCCGAACTCGTCGGCGGCGCACGGTGCTTCCGGTCCAATGTCGACATGCTCGATCCGGCCGCGCGGGCAGCGGTGCTCGCCGAGCTGGGCGGTGCCGACGCGGCTCCGGCCGCCGTCGCGTCCGGGTCGCGGGCCGCGGCCAGGTGACGCCGGTCGTTGTGGCGGTGGTGCTCGTCGCCGCCGTCACGCACGCCAGTTGGAACGCCGTGGCGCACAGCCTCAAGGACGAGCTGGCCGGGCTCTGCCTGGTCGGTGTCGGCCGGACCGCGTGCGGGCTGGGCCTCGCCTGCCTCGCACCGGTCCCGGCCGCCGCGGCCTGGCCCTACCTGCTGCTGTCGGTCGGGCTGCACGTCGGGTATCAGATCCTGCTGATGCGCTCCTTCCGGCTGGGCGACTTCGGGCAGGTCTACCCGATCGCCCGGGGTACGGCTCCGCTGGTGGTCACCCTGGTCGCCGCGGTGTTCGTCGGCGAGCGGCTGCACGGGTCGAGTGCGTTCGGCGTCGCGGTGGCCTCGGTCGGCCTGGTGGGTCTGGCGTTGTGGGGCCTGCGCTCCCGTCGAGGCCCCGGGGCGGGTGCCGGGCCGGGAGTGGCCCCCGCCGTGGCCGCCGCCGTTGCCACCGGCCTGGCCATCGCGGCGTACACGGTGGTCGACGGCCTCGGGGTCCGTTCCTCGGCGGCGGTGCTCGGCTACATCGCCTGGCTGATGGTCCTGGACGGCGCCGCCGTCCCGCTCTACGCCGTTCTCACGCACGGGCGCGGGCTCGCCGAGCGGCTGCGGCCGGTCACCGCCCGCGGCCTGCTCGGCGGCGTCATGTCGGTGCTGTCCTACGGTCTCGTGCTCTGGGCCCAGGCGCACGCCCCGCTCGCGCCCGTCGCCGTCCTGCGCGAGTCCAGCATCATCGTCGGTGCAGGCATCGGGGCGGTCTTCTTCAAGGAACGGTTCGGCGGAGCACGTATGGCTGCCGCCGGTGTGATGCTCGCCGGTATCGCACTGATTCTCTGGCAGTAGGAGAGAGACATGGCTGTGGAGATCGAGAAGAAGTACCTGCTGTCCGGCGACGGATGGCGGGCCGAGGTGGTGTCCGGCGAGAGCATCACCCAGGGGTACCTCTCGATGGACCGCGAGCGGGAGGTGAGGGTCCGTCTGGTCGGCGACGGCGCCGCCTTCCTCACCGTGAAGGGCCGCCGGGTCGGCCCGGCCCGCCTGGAGTTCGAGTACCCCATCCCTGCCGCGGACGCCCGCGAACTGCTCGCCCTCTGCCTCGGCGCTCCGCTGCACAAGCACCGCCACCACCTCGGCCGCACCCCGGGCCGCTGGATCGTCGACGAGTACACCGGCGCCAACGCCGGACTGCTCGTCGCCGAGGTCGAGTGGGACGAGGGACAGGCCGAGCCCCCCACTCCGTCCTGGATCGGCCCCGACGTCAGCGCCGATCCCCGCTACTCCAACGCCTCCCTCACCCGTACCCCGTACACCTCCTGGTGATCGGCCCACGGCAGCGCCGGGCCCACCGGGTGATCCGGGTTGGAACCTGATCGCGGCCGCCGTTCTCCCGAGGAGGGGATGTGAGAGTTTCGCTCGACCGTTTGCGTCCGTCGGACGGTGTGTCCGCATCCGGTCCGGTGCTGCACCCGTTTCGTCGGGCGGGCCGACCGCCGGCGCTGTTCGTGCTGGAACAGCGCCGTGGCGGTGTCCTGCTCCAGCGGGGCGTCATCGGGGCGGTCGAGCTGTCCGGGTTCGCAGAGCGAAGGGTGCTGCCGCACGAGGAGGTTCACGCCGTTGGTGTCCAGCGGCAGCGATCGCTGGCCGGTCGAAACGGCGGCTGGAACGAGCCCGTGCTGCTCGCGCAGCAGGGCGTGGGGAGCCTCGATGCGGCATTGGCAGCCGTGGCTTGCGGAGAGCCCGCCTGGTCGGTGCTCGCTGCGGACGGCGTGCGTCACTGCTACTGGCCGGTGCCGGATCCTGCCGCGCAGGAGTGGATCACCGGGCAGGTAGGGAGTCGGCCTGCGCTGATCGCCGACGGGCATCATCGCTATGCGGCCGCGCTGGCCCTCCAACTCGAGTACGAGGGGCTGCCGGGTCCGTGGGACCGGGTTCTCGGGCTGGTGGTCGACAGCGCGGTGCGGCCCCTGACGCTCCGTGCGATCCACCGGTGGCTGCCGATGCTCGACCCCCGGCGGGTCATCGACCGTGCCCGGCAGATCTTCGCTGTTCACGAGGTGGACGATCGGTTCCTGCCGAGCGCGGGCACGTTGGTGGTTCGCGGCGCCGAAGGCTGTTGGTCGCTGAGTGCTGTCCGACCGCAGGCAGTGGATGCGGCGTGGGACGGCTGCCCGACGGAATGGCGGACGATCGACAGTGCCCTGGTGGACCGGCTGATCCTGGGTTCGATGGGGGATCGTGAAGCCGCGGCGGTGAACTACGTGCACGGTGAGCCGGACGGCGCTCTACCGGAGGTGGGCCGCGGCACACTCATCGCGCTGGCTGCTCCTGCTGAGGGACTGGTCCACCGGCTGGCTCTGGCCGGAATCCGTATGCCGGCCAAGGCCACATCCTTCGGTCCCAAACCCCTGCCCGGGCAGTTGTCCTATCTCTTCGATGCCCACCTGCGGAAGCGGGTGTAAGGAGTCCGCCAGGAGCCGGAGCTGCAGCGGTCCGGTACGTCGCGCCGGGCGGAGCCGGTCCGCAGCTTTCGCGTCATCCCGTTCAGGATCCTCAGCAGCAGGTCAGGTGTTGAGTGGTCAGCCGGGCACAGCCAGAGGAATGTCACTACTACTCGGATCGCCGACGCGCGAGATGGACTGTGATATCGGCGGCGATCTCGACCGTCTCGGGCAGGACCTGCGCGATCGCGTCGTACGCCTGCTGCCGCCTCGAGTGCGGCAGTTGGAGATACGCCGACACGGTCGACAGGTGACCAATGTAGTGAGGAGCGCTCACGGTCAAGCGCCGCTTGACGACGGCCTGCTGAACGTCGGAGAACAACTGAGACCGCTGCAGCTCCGTGCCCGGCCACTGCATCTCCTCATCCGGAGCGGTCCCGTCGGGAGACGGAAACTCATCGCTCTCCAGGAACGGCGCCCGTGCCGCACGCACAGATTCCTCAACAGCCGGGTCGGCCAGCTGAACCGGGCCACCGAATGAGGCAAACACACCCTCTGGTTCCAGTAGCGCGGCCACACGTGACCACCGGCCCTCCGGGCGTGTCCAGTGCAGGGCCGCTGCCGCATAGACCAACCCGTACGTTTCACCCGGCCGCAGGTCCTCGAACGCGGCCCGGACGGTCCTCACGTTTGCGGGCACCATCCTGCGCAGCTCGGTGAGCATCGCTGCGTCGGGCTCCGTCGCCGTGACCGCGACCCCGTGCTCGGCGAACAGACGGGTTGCCTTACCTGTCCCTGCACCAATCTCCAGGGCAGTCCGAACCGGCCGGCCCGCATACGTCATCACCAGGTCGAAGAGCTCTTTGGGATACCCCGGCCGGAACCGTTCGTAGGCTTCCGCGATCGCGCCGAAGCTCAGTGCACGAGCAGACATGCCAAGCATCCTGGCACGACCGGGACAGACGGCGGTCGGGCCTTCTGTTGTCGTACCGAGCATGGTGAGCGAGCGCGGGTGATCTCCCGCTGGGGCGGGCATGGAAGTAGGGCCTCCAGCCCAGCCCGTGGGTGTCCATCGAGGTCCTGCCCCCGCACACCTGAGCCCATCTCGTCGTGTCCTCGTCCACGTCGGCAGGCCACTGCTCCGGCGCGTCGAGTGTTCGCGGAGTTCGCCGAGCGCCCGTAGAACCCCCGGGTGACACACGGTCAGTTCCGGTATCCGCTGGCGGAACTGGGCCCGGAACTCTGCGACTACGAGTAGACGTGTTCCGTTCAAGCGCCCGTTGCCCGAACATGAGGGGACATGACGTCGGCGCCCCCCATGCTGCCTCTCGGCAGTGCGCCTACGCGCGTAGCACCGCCCTCTGTTACCCCACGGCACGAGGAGTCTGACGCATGATCAGCAGGACCAGAGGTTTCCGCCCGGTGGCACTGGCCGCCGCAGCCCTGGTGGCACTCGCCTGGCCGGCCGTCGCGCCGCACCACGCGGCCGCCGCCGTCACCCCGGCCGTCAAAGCCGCCCCGGCCGCGACGGCCGCCGTCCAGCACCGCGTGCTGTTCGACAACAGCAAGGCCGAGACGGCCGGCAACGCCGACTGGATCATCAGCACCAGCATCCCCGACCCGCTCGGCCAGAACGCCAACCCCACCACCGAGACCAGCTGGACCGGCGCGATCTCCGCCTGGGGCGTGGCCCTGCAGAAGACCGGCTCCTACAGCCTCAAGACGCTCCCCTCCGGCTCCACCATCACCTACGGCACCGGCGGCGCGCTCGACCTCGCCAACTTCGACACCTTCGTCCTCCCCGAGCCGAACATCCGGCTCAGCGCGGCGGAGAAGACGGCTGTGATGACCTTCGTGCAGAACGGCGGCGGGCTCTTCCTGATCTCCGACCACACCCAGAGCGACCGCAACAACGACGGCTGGGACTCCCCCGCCATCATCAACGACCTGCTGACCAGCAACGGGGTCGACGACAGCGACCCCTTCGGCTTCTCGGTCGACCTGCTCAACATCACGACCGACAACCCGCGGGCCATCAGCGATGCGAGCGACCCCGTCCTGCACGGCTCCTTCGGCACCGTCACCGGGTCCATCCTGCGCAACGGCACCACCTTCACCCTGAAGCCCGCCGACAACCCCTCCGTCAAGGGCCTGGTGTACCGCACCGGATACAGCGGCAACACCGGCGCCTTCTTCGTCACCAGCACCTTCGGCAGCGGCCGGGTCGCCATCTGGGGCGACAGCTCCCCCGCCGACGACGGCACCGGACAGTCCGGCAACACCCTCTTCAACGGCTGGGACGACCCGGCCGGCACCAACGCCGCCCTCGCCCTCAACGCCACCGCCTGGCTCGCCTCGGGCAGTGGCAGCAGCACCGGCAGCGTCAGCCTCAACCCCGGCGCGCGGACCGGCACGGTCGGCACCGCCTCCTCCCTCCAGCTCTCGGCCACCGACACCGCCGGCGGCACCCTCAGCTACAGCGCGAGCGGCCTGCCCACCGGCCTGTCCGTCAACTCCTCGACCGGCCTGATCAGCGGCACCCCGACCGCCGCCGGCACGTACACCGTCACGGCCACGGCCACCGACTCCACCGGCCCGTCCGCCTCCGCCACCTTCACCTGGACCATCAGCGCCTCGGGTGGCGGCTGCACGCCCGCCCAGCTGCTCGGCAACCCCGGCTTCGAGACCGGCTCGGCCGCGCCCTGGACCGAGACCAACTCCGGCGGCAGCAGCACCATCAACAGCAGCACCGGCGAACCCGCCCGCACCGGAAGCTACGACGCCTGGCTGGACGGCTACGGCAGCACCACCACCGACACCCTCGCCCAGACGGTGACCCTGCCGGCCGGCTGCAGCACCTACACGCTCAGCTTCTGGCTGCACATCGACACCGCCGAGACCGGCACGACCTCGTACGACACCCTCAAGGCCCAGGTCCTCAACAGCTCCGGCACCGTGCTGTCCACCCTGGCCACCTACTCCAACACCAACGCAGCCGCCGGCTACGTCCAGCGCAGCTTCAACCTGTCCGCCTACGCCGGGCAGACCATCACCCTGAAGTTCACCGGCGCCGAGGACTACACCAAGCAGACCTCGTTCGTCCTGGACGACACCGCCGTCAACGTGAGCTGACCCGCACCACGGCTGCCCCCACCGAGGCGGGGGCAGCCGTGCGGCGCAGCCGAGACGATCACGCACCGGAAGGCCGTGGCCAGGTAATCGGGCGACAGATCGAGTACCGATGGTGCAGGGTTCACCACGTGCCTAACCTTGCGCCACAGCAGTTGCCGGCCGGCTATCGGAACCGCTCGGCGACGACCGTCGATGCCCAGGAGATCCACCGTCTGGTCGCCGCGTGCGAGCGTGAGCTGCACGGCCGCGTCGACACCGATCCCGGGGCGATCGTCGCCGACCTCGCAATGCCCGGCCTGGACCTGGCGGTCGACACCCTGCTTGTGCACGACTCGGCCGGGGAACTGGTCGCCAGAGCCTGGGTGAAGGGCGGTCGGCGGGCAGAGATCGACGTCCACCCCGGGCACCGCGGGCGAGGCCTGGGCCGCTGGCTGCTCGACTGGGCAGAACTGCGGGCCTGCCAGTCGGGCAGCGAACGGCTCGCGCAGACGGTATCGGACGAGGACCGCGCGGCCATCGACCTGTTGCGGTCTCACGGGTACGGCCCGTTCGTCACCCAGTGGTTGCTGGCGATCGCGATGCCCACCGAACCGACAGTGCCCGAGCCGCCGGCCGGCATCACGGTGCGGCCGTTCCGGCCCGGGGATGAACGAGCGGCTTACCGGCTCACCGAGGACGCCTTCGACGAGTGGCAGAAGCGCCGGAAGTCCTATGACGAGTGGGCCCGGCACACCGTCGAGCGCGCCACCTTTGCACCAGCGGCGTCGCCGGCGGCATTCGCCGGCGACCACATGGTCGGCGCTGTGCTGTCGGTGAGAACCCCGGGCACCGATGAGGGGTACATCGAGCGGGTCGCAGTCCGGCACGACCACCGCAACCGGGGGATCGCCGGCACCCTGCTGCAGTACGCGTACCGCAGCTTCCACCAACAGGGGCAACGAACCTGCACCCTGTGGACGCACTCGGAGACCGGCGCGCTGCCGTTCTACGAGCGGCTGGGCATGACGGTCCGACGCAGCTCCACGGTCTACGGCAAGCCGCTCACCGGCAGGTAGCCCGCCGAGGCGGGGGCCCGAAGAGCAGGAGCATCCCGCAGCAGTCGTCAGGCCGTTGCCGCGCCGCGTACCACCAGGTCGGCGAGCAGCTCCCGGGTGGCCTCGGCCACGGCGTCCACCGCCTGCTCGAAGGCGTCGCGGTTGTGCGCGGCAGGCACCCGGAATCCCGAGACCTTGCGGACGTACTGCAACGCCGCCGCGTGGATGTCCTCGTCGGTGACGTCGGGCGTCACGGGAGGTCTGAGGGTCTTGATACTCCGGCACATGCCTCCAGTGTCCCCCGACCCTCACCGGGCCGGCGACGAGTACAGGGCCTCCGGCGACGAGCCGACGGAGGTGGACGACCCGGATCCGCCGGACGGGTGCGCCTGCGACCCGGATGCGGGCGAGGACGGCGCCGACGACCCGGGGTGGGCGGGCGAGGTGGTGTGCCGTGAGGCCGACGGCGAGGCCGAACCGGACGCGCCACCTCCGCCGACGGACGCGGCGAAGGACTCGCCGCTCGACGGATCGACCACCACGATCGTGTTCACCGGCGCCGGCGCCGGGGTGACCACCACCACCTCGTGCTCCTTGAAGGCCGGCCAGGGCGTACCGGTGTAGGTCGGAGCGGTCTTCGTGACGGCCGGCGGCAGCAGCGGGTTGCCGCAGGCGCAGCGCACCCTGGGCAGCCCGCGTGAGTCGACGAGCACCGCCGTCCCGGCCTGCAGCACCGCCTGGTACGCCGTCGCCGCACCGTTGCTGAACCCGTGGTTGGTGACCCGGGTGTCGGCCCGCAGCACCACCGAGGTGAGCGACCTGAGGTACGAGGAGATGGCGTTCGGCTCGATGCCCTCGACCCCGGCCCAGGCGCGGCCCTTGTCGGGGTTGGCGTTCAGGAAGGCGGCGAGCTTCGGCACGTCGCAGGTGGTGGCGTTCTTGCTGCCGCCGTACAGGCCCACCTCCGAGCCCTGCACGGTGACGGTTCCCGCTGCCCCGGTCGAGCCGGAGACCGTCGCGTGGGCGGACGGGGTGGCCGAGGCCGCTGCGACCGAACCGGTGAACGGGTCGGGCCCGGCCGCGCCGACCGGTTGAAGGGCCACCTGCGGCGCCGCCTCGACCTTGGAGCTGCTTCCCTGGCTCACCAGGACGGCCGCGAGCACGCCCGCGACCACCGCCGCTCCCACCACCGGTGCGATCACCCGCGGGTTGCGCCACCACGGCCGTCGCGGGCCTTCGCCCGACGCGGTGACCAGTGTCCGCGGCCCGCCGGGCGGCTGCGAGGGCGGTCCTCCGGACACCCCGGAAGGGCTGGAGGGGCTGGACTGGCCGGACGCACGCGTCGCGTCGGGCCCTCCGGCGGCCCCGCCGCCGGAGGGAGCCCCCGACGAGGGGCCGGAGAGCGGCCCGGAGGGAGGGCCCGCGGGAGGCCCCGATGCCCCGGACGGCGGAACGCCCGACCCGGAGCTCGGCCCGGAACCCGACCCGGACGGTGACCCCGAGGACGGTCCGGACGGCGGTTGCGACGGCGGCCCTGACGGCGGCTCGGACGGGGGTTCCGACGGCGGTTGGGAATTCACGGCCTGCCTCCCACAGCTGGTCTCCCCCGCTGCCTCATTGTCTGGCCCGTACGCCCGCCCGCAACCGCTGAGGGGCCGCCACCTGGCCCACCGACAGCTCGCCGGAGCCCGGCCCGTGCCCGAGGCTGGAGGTGCCCGGCTCGGAACGGGGCCGGTGACGGCGCCTCACACCCGCCAGGAGTCAGCGTGCATCAGAGTGACCACCCCCGGACCAACGCAGGCCCCGGCCCCGGACGTGCCCGGACCAGCCAGGGCCCCGGCCCCGGACGTGCCTGGGCCGACGCCCTGGCGTCCGCCGCCGCCCCGCTGCTGGCCATGACCGCGGTGGCCGCCCTCGGCCTGTGGTTCGCGCGCGCCACCACGCTGCCCGCCGGGGCGTTCCCGGCCGTCCTCGCCGCCCTCGTCCTGATGGCCGTCGGGGTCCCGGTCGATCTGACCGGCAGCGCGGCCTTCGTGGCCGAGGCGCAGGGCGGGATCACGGCCCTGCCGCTGTCCGTCACGCTGGTCGGCGCGCTGGTCACGGGTGCGGTGTTCCTGCACCCGCTGCGGCTGCACGCCGTGGTCAGGCCCGGCGAGTGGGCGGCGCGGGCGGCCCGGACGGCGCTGCTGTGGACCGGTCTCCTGCTACTGCTCCGCCTGTCCGCCCAGCACAGCTTCACCGTCCCGACCGGCGATCCGCTGCTGGACGAGCTCGGCGGCCTCTTCGGCGCGGCCCCGACCGTGGGTTTCCGTGCCCCGGTGCTGCCCACCATCGGCTTCGGCCTGCTCTGGATCGTCGTCGTCCTGGCGCTGGCCCTCGCGGCATCGCGCAGGGCACCCCTGCCGCCCCGCCTGCTGCGGTACCAGGCAGCCGTCCGGCCCGCCGCGCACGCCGTGCTGACACTGCTGCTGGTCTACGTCGTCATCGCCCTGGTGGCAGGCCTGGTCTCCGCCACCGTGGACGGGCACCCGCGCGACACACTCGCCGTCATCCTGCTCGCGCTGCCCAACCTGGCCTGGATCGCCCTCGGGGTCGGTCTCGGCGGAGTGTGGCACGGGCACGCGGGCGGCAGCATCGGCCTGCCGATGCCGCACCCACTCGCCTCGGTCCTGCAGACCTCCCAGGCCCGGGACGTCACGCTCGACCTGAGCTCGCTGGCCCAGCAGGACGGCCGCTCCTGGCTGCTGGCGGTCCTGGCCGCCGTACTCCTCCTGCTCGCCGGCCTCGGAGCGGCGCTCCACTCCCCCGCCGACCTGCGCCTGTGGAAGTACGCGGCCCACCTGGCCGTGGCCATGGCCGTCGCCATGCTGCTGATCGGACTGCTCACCCGGATCTCGGCCTCGCTGGGGCTCTCCCTGCTTGGCCTCGACAGCACCGGCGGCGTCTTCCTCCGCGCCGACCTGCTGATCTCCGTACCCCTGGCCGCCCTCTGGGGCGCCCTCGCGGGCCTGCTCGGCGCCCTGATGGCCCGCCCGATCCGGCCTCGCTCGATCCGCCCTGGTCGTTGAGCTCCCGCTCAGGTCGGTCCGCCGACGCCGAAGACCGGCCAGGCCCAGGTCGGGGGCGCCGGGACCGGCTCGGGGAGCACCGGGATCACCTCGGTCGGGGTGGGCACCGGCGCTTCGACGGCGGGCGACTCGCCCGCTGCGCGCAGCGCCGCCACGAAGGCGAGGCAGCTGTCGTACCGCTCCTCGGGAGACTTGGCGAGGGCCTTGGCCAGCACCGCGTCCAGCGCGGGCGGCAGGTCGGGACGCGAGGCGGTGAGCGGCGGCGCCGGGTCGTTCAGGTGCGCCCAGAGCAGGGCAAGGTCGTCGTCGCGGCGGAACGGCGGCGCGCCGGTCAGCTCCTCGTAGACCACGCAGGCGAGGCTGTAGACGTCGCACCGCCCGTCCACGGGCTTGCCGGAGATCTGCTCGGGCGCGACGTAGTCGAGCGTGCCGACGAACTGGCCGACCGTGGTGAGGCCGGTCAGCGAGAGGGACTTCTTGGTGAGACCGAAGTCGGTCAGGTAGACGTGCTCGGGGTGCTCGGTGTCGGTGCCCTCGGCGACCAGGATGTTGCCGGGCTTCACGTCCCGGTGGACCAGGTCATGCGCGTGGGCGGCGTCCAGGGCGGAGGCCACCTGGCCGGTGATCCTGGCGGCCTGCCGGACGGAGAGCGGCCCCTGGCGGTCCAGCAGCGCCCGCAGGTCGCGGCCGCGCACGTAGCGCATCGCGATGAAGAGCACGCCCTCCGCCTCCCCCGCCTCGTAGACGGGGACGATGTGCGGGTGGTCGATGGCCGCCGCGATCTTCGACTCGCGGGCGAAGCGCTGCCGGAAGACGTCGTTGCGCGCCAGCTCGGGGGCGAGCAGCTTGACGGCGACGACGCGGCCGAGCCGCAGGTCCTCCGCCTCGTACACCACGGCCATCCCGCCCCGGCCGATCACCCGGTCCAGCCGGTACCCGGCCAGCTGCGTGCCGGACAGGTCGGACGGCGCCGCCGCACCACTCATGTGTCACCCCGCTCGACGGTGGCGTACGTCTGCAGCTGCGTCCCGTCGCAGTAGTACCAGCGGCCCTGCTCCAGGTCGAGCAGCCAGGCCGCCGGCCCGTCCACCACGGCGCCCAGCCGCATCCCGCTGCTGCGCCGGCGGAAGGTCTCCAGGTCGAGCCGCCCGTCGGCGAGTTCGTCGACCAGCTCCCGGTACGAGGCCAGCGCCCGCTCCAGCGCGGCGAGCAGCGGGCGGGGGTCGTCGGTGGTGGCGAGCGGCTGAGCGGTGCCGGGCGGGCGGTGCGGCAGGGAGACCAGCAGCCGGCCGTCCACCCAGGCGGACCAGCCGTTGGAGCAGACGATCCGCGCCCAGTTGCCGCTGGTCCCGGCGAGTTGGACGGGCAGCAGCGGGTCGATCCGCGCGGACGGCCGGGACGGGTCCGGGCTCGCCCAGGTCTGCAGGCCGTCCTCGGGGGCGACATGGGTGGGCCGGAACTCGTACGGGCGGTCCATGGCGGCTACCGGCGCATGATGGCCGGCTCGTGCCGGCGCAGCAGCCGGGCGACCACGAAGCCGAGGATCGCGGAGAGCACCACCAGCATGCCCATGTCGAGCAGCCAGATGGACTGCTTGTGGGCGAACAGCGGGTCGTCGGTGAGCTTGCCGGGGACGATCGCGTGCAGGTCGAGGGTGGCCGCCATGGCGCCGAGTGCCCAGCGGGAGGGGATCAGCCAGGAGAACTGGTTGAGCACCGGCACCCCGTTGAGCTGGAGCAGCGCGCCGCAGAAGACCACCTGCACGATGGCCAGCAGCACCAGCAGCGGCATGGTGACCTCCTCCTTCTTCACCAGGGCGGAGATGAGGAGGCCGAGCATCATGGCGGTGAAGGACAGCAGCGCGACGGCCAGGGTGATCTCCGCCAGGGGCGGCAGGAACACCCCGCTGCCGCCCTGTGGTCGGAGCTTGACGCCGGCCAGGCCGACCATGGTGAGCACCACCGCCTGGACCACGGTGATGGTGCCCAGCACCACGACCTTCGAGCAGAGGTACGCGGATCTGGAGAGGCCGACGGCACGTTCCCGCTGGTAGATGACGCGTTCCTTGACCAGCTCCCGGACGGCGTTGGCCGCGCCGATGAGGACGCCGCCGACGCACAGGATGAGCAGCGCGTTGAGGGCGGAGTTCTGGTCGAGCTTGCTGCCGGCCAGGGCGTGTGCCATCGCGCCCATCACGAAGGGCAGCGCGATCATGACGGCCAGGAAGGTCCGGTCCGCGGCGAGCGCGGTGGTGTAGCGGCGCACCAGGGTGCCGAGCTGCGACCACCAGCCCTGCGGGGGCGGCGGTTTGACGGGCGGTGGGGCGGTCTCGGCGCTCCGCCGCGGCTTGTTCATGGCGTTGGCGATGTACTGCCGGTGCGCGTCGGAGTCGCGGTACTGGCCGGCCCAGTCGCGGGCAGTGTCGTTCTCGAAGGCCTCGAAGGCTTCGGGCCACTGGGTGAAGCCGACGAAGTCGAGGGTCTCGCCGGGCGGTCCGTAGAAGGCGATCTTCCCGCCGGGGGCGAGCAGCAGCAGCCGGTCGCAGAGGTCGAGGCTGAGCACGCTGTGGGTGACGACGATGACGGTGCGGCCGTCGTCGGCGAGATCGCGCAGCATGTGCATCACCGAGCGGTCCATCCCGGGGTCGAGGCCGGAGGTGGGCTCGTCGAGGAAGAGCAGCGAGGGCTTGGTGAGCAGTTCCAGGGCGACGCTGACGCGTTTGCGCTGGCCGCCGGAGAGGCTGGAGATGACCTGGTCGGCGCGCTGTTCCAGGCCGAGTTCGCCGATCACCTCCTCGACCCGGGCGGCGCGCTCGGCGGGGGCGGTGTCGCCGGGGAAGCGCAGTTCGGCGGCGTAGCGCAGGGCGCGGCGGACGGTGAGCTGGGTGTGCAGGATGTCGTCCTGCGGGACGAGGCCGATCCTTCGGCGCAGCTCGGCGTAGTCGCGGTAGAGGTCGCGGCCGTCGTAGCGGACGGTCCCCTCGTCGGCGGGGCGCAGGCCGGTGAGGGCGTTGAGCAGGGTGGACTTGCCGGAGCCGCTGGGGCCGGCCACGGCGAGCAGGCACTTCTGGCCGACCGGGAAGGTGACCCGGTCGAGCAGCTCACGGCCGCCGGCCACCCGGACCACCAGGCCCTCGACGTCGAGGTCGATGTCGCCGGTGTCGACGAACTCCTGCAGCTCGTCGCCGACCAGGCAGAACATCGAGTGCCCGATGCCCACCAGGTCGTCGGGGCCGACCAGGGCCTGCAGCACCGGCTGTCCGTTGAGGTAGGTGCCGTTGTGGCTGCCGGTGTCGACGATCTCGTACCGGCCGTCGGGCCGCGCGCGCAGTTCGGCGTGGTGGCGGGAGACCGAGAGGTCGGGGACGACCAGGTCGTTGTCGGTGGCGCGGCCGATCCGGACGACCCGGGCGGGCAGCGGGCGGACGCTGGTCGGCGGGCGGTACGAGCCGGTGATCGAGGTGAGCGCGGACGGCGCGCGAGCGGTGGTGGTCGGCTCGGGCAGGGCGGTGAGGGTGGCCTGCGGGCCGTCCTCGGGGCTGCCGAAGCGGACGGTGGTGCCGGGTCCGAGGTCGAGGTGCTCGACGCGGTGCCCCTGCGTCCAGGTGCCGTTGGTGCTGCCGATGTCGTCCAGCATCCAGTGTCCGTCGCCGACGTGCAGCACCGCGTGGTGCCAGGAGACCCGGGGGTCGGCGAGGACGATGTCACCCGTCGGGTCGCGGCCGACGTTGTAGGAGCGGCTCGGGCTCATCACCTGCGAGTCGCCGTCGGTCTCCAGTACGAGCTGCGGCGCGGTGGGCGCGATCGGTCGCTCTCCCATACGAACGATGCTAGACCCGCTCCCACGGGCCCGCCCGGGCAACCGGGGCGGGCCCCCTGACGTGGCGGTCTACAGCTCCAGGCGCCAGTCGTTGGACCGCATGAAGCTCCCGGGAGGGAACTCGAAGTCGCACTCGCCCATGAGCGAGAACCCGAGCCGGCGACAGATCGCGTTCGAAGCGGCGTTGCTGACGGACGGGAAGGCGTGCAGGTGGCGGCGCCTGCCGTCCGCGCGGGCGGCCGCGACGGCCGCGGCGGCGGCCGCGGTCGCGATGCCTCGGCCCTGGTACGCGGGCAGGACCTTCCAGCCGGTCTCGTAGACGGTCTCGCCCCGCCAGACGCGCTCCGAGTAGCCGATGCTGCCGACCGCCTCGCGCTCCGGGACCAGGACGATGCTGAACCTGCGCCCGGTCCCGGTGCCGGCCCACTCCACGTAGCGCCGGTGGCGCACGAGCAGCTTCTCCTCGGTCTCCGGGCCGCCCAGGTGTGCCGTCATCTCGGGCGCGTTCGTCCGGCGCAGCAGCGGGAGGTCGGCCTCCGTCCAGGGCTCGATCCGTACCCGCGACGCGTCGCTCTGCTCGGTCATCTCTCCGGCTCCTGTCCTCGGCACCGGACCCTGCCACGTCGGAGCGGCCGCGCCAAACGATTTCAGTGCCCGGCGGTCGGGCGGCGTCGGTACGCCTCCGTGAGGGCCGTCCGGTCCGCCTCGGGGAGTCGGCGGACCGCCTCGCGCAGGGTGACTCCGGAGATGCGGGTGAGGCGGGGTTCGACCCAGGCGCGGACGAAAGCCGGGTCGCTCCTGGAGATCTCGCGCAGGACCCAGCCGGTGGCCTTGCGGATGAAGAACTCGCGGTCCTCGAGCAGGGCGTCGGCGTACCGGTCGAGGCGCTCCAGGTCGGGGCTGCCGGTGCGGATGCCGGGCAGCAGCGCCAGCAGCGCCGCGCGGCGGATCCAGAAGTCCTGGTCGGCCGCCCACCCGTCGAGGACCGGGCCGCAGGCGGCAGGGTCGGCGAGGACGATGCGGCCGGCGGCATGGACGGCGAGCGGGTCGACCAGCGCCCAGGTACGGCTCTCGCGCACCAGGCGGCCGACCAGCGCGAGGTCGGCGGGGGTGAGCTTGTCGGCGCCCTGGCAGAGCAGCTCGACGGCGGCCAGGCGGTGGTCGTGGACGCCGTCCGGCCAGAGCAGGGCGGCCAGCGCGAGGGTGTCCTGCCTGCTGAGCGGCGCCAGGCTGCGCCGGGCCGCGGTGACGGCCGTGCGCAGGGCCGGGACCGGCACGCCCAGGTGCCCCAGCTCGCTGCGCAGGTAGGTGCGGTCCCACTCGGCCCGCTCGGCGCTGCCGAGCGCGGCCAGTTCCTCGGTGAGCCGTGCGGCCGCCGCGGTGAGCCGGTCGGGCGGCGTCCTCATCCGGCCGGCCCCGCTTCGAGGACCTGCTTGAGGGTGGCCAGCTCGATGTCGACCAGAGCGGTCTGCTCGTCGAAGAAGGCGTCACTGAAGGACGGGGGCTGGAAGAACGTGATCATGAATTCGCTGCCCTCCGCGTTGGGGACGACCCGCGCGGGCACGCTCCAGGCCGCCATCTCCTCCACGTAGTCGTGGTCGAGCAGGCCGGTCTCGGCGTCTCCCCGGATGCGCAGCCGCGCCGGGCCGTGCGGGGTGGCCATCAGCCACCACTCGGGGTCGTCGGTGGGCTCGACGGCCTTGACGTTGACGACGGCCCAGACGGGCCAGTTGGCGGGGTCGGCGAGGAAGGCGTACACCTCGGCGGCGGGGCGGGCGATCGTGACGGTCTTGGTGACGGACCGGGCGGTGACGGGGGTGGTGCTCATGGCCGGGTCTTTCGGTTCTGCGGGGGCGGCGCGGCAGGGCCGTCCCCGGCCGGGTGGTGGTCCTCGGCGAGCAGCTGCCGGATCCGGGCCTCCAGCTGGGCGCGGGTGCCGGGCTCCAGGGCGCCGAAGAAGTAGGCGTCGTTGCGGTCGGCGATCTCGGCGAGTCGGGGTACGAGCTCTCGGCCGGTCTCGGTGAGCGTGAGCCGGAGGCTGCGGCGCGAGGCCGGGTCCGGCTCACGGGTGATCAGCCCCTTGGCGGCCAGCCGGTCGACCAGCCGGGAGACCGCGCCCGGGTCGATGTCGATGAAGCGGGCCACCTCCCTGGTGGTGACCGCGTCGCCGCGGTGCACGGTGACGAGGACGGCCCACTGGGAGACCGTCACGTCGTGGCGCGCGAGTTCCTTCTCGAACCGCCCGTGCACCTCGTCGGAGAGGCGGCGGAGCCAGTAGCCGAGGTGGTCGCGCAGTCCGCTGGTGGTTCCTGTCACCGTTCCAGCATCAATGCCTGGACAACTGTTGTCAAGACAACATGATGTGCCCGGGAACACGCCCTCGTACAGGTGACAAGGGGAGTCGAGGAGTACGGTGGCGGGTATGTCTTGACGCATGATCAGTCACGGCCTGCGGCCGAATACCGGGGAGGCGCTGTGAACACCTGGGCGACCTGGACGACACAGGGGATCCTCGCGGGCCACGGCGGGGTGATGACCGAGGAGGCCGGGCCGATCACCGGGGACCTCACGGTGCACACGATGTGGATCGACGGCGAGGCCCGGCTGACGGTCCAGTACACGGGCGCGCTGGACTGGTTCACCGTGCAGGGCAGCCCGGTTGCGGCCGCCGACGAAGCGACCGCGCGGAACGTCCACCAGGCGATGGTGGAGGCCGTGAAGGCCGGCGGCGGTGCCACGGCGCCGCAGTGACACGCTCGGCGGCGTCATCGTCGCGGCGCTCCTGGCCCTGCTCCCCGCGTGCGCCACGAAGAGCGGCCAGGGCCCGGAGGCCTCCTCGACGAGCACCCACAGCCCGGAGGTCTTCTCGACGGGCGGGCGCACGGCAACCCCGGCAGCCGAGGGCGACTGGCCGACGTACCACCGCGACGCGGCCCGCACCGGCACCGTCCCCGGCCGGCCGCCGGTGCGGGGGCTGACCAAGGCCTGGTCGGCAGCCCTGGACGGCGCGGTCTACGGGCAGCCGCTGGTGGTCGGGGCCCGGGTCCTCGCGGCCACCGAGAACAACACCGTCTACGCGCTGGACGCCGGGAGCGGCTCGGTGCTGTGGAGCCGCCACCTCGGCTCCCCCGCGCGCCGCGCCGAGCTGCCGTGCGGGAACATCGACCCGCTCGGGATCACCGGGACCCCGGTCTACGACCCGACGACCGGCCTGGTCTTCGCCGTCGCCGAGCTCGCGGGCGGCAGCCACGTCCTGGCCGGGCTGGACGCGGCCACCGGCGAGGTGGTCGTCCGACGGGGCCTCGATCCGCCCAAGGGCGAGGCCGTGGCGCACCAGCAACGGGCGGCGCTGACCCTGCTGAACGGGCGCGTGGTGGTCGCGTACGGCGGCCTGTTCGGGGACTGCGGCCGGTACGTCGGCAGTGTGCTCTCCGCCCCGGTGACCGGCGCCGGGCCGGTCCGTTCGTACGCCGTGCCGACCACCCGCGAGGGCGGCATCTGGGCCCCCGGCGGGCCGGTGGTGGACGGCTCCCGCCTGCTGGTGTCGGTGGGCAACGGCGAGGCCACCGGCGGCACGTTCGACGGCTCGGACTCGGTGCTGGCGCTCTCCGAGGAGCTGCAGCGGACGGACTTCTTCGCCCCGTCCACCTGGGCCGAGGACAACGCCGCCGACCTCGACCTCGGCTCGCTCTCCCCCGTCCGGGTCGGCGCCTTCGTCCTGGCCGTCGGCAAGCGGGGCACGGGCTACGTCCTGGACCCGGAGCACCTCGGCGGCATCGGCGGCGAGAGGTCGCAGGCGAAGCTCTGCCCCGCCTACGGCGGCGCGGCGGTCTCGGGCAGCACGGTGTACCTGCCGTGCCAGGACGAGCTGCTCGAGGTCACCGTCACAGGCGACGGCACCCTGCACACCGGCTGGCGGATGCCGCTGAACGGTTCGGGCTCCCCGGTGGTCGGCGGTGGCGCGGTGTGGGTGGTCGACTACGGCCGCGGGCAGCTGTACGCGCTGAACCCCTCCGACGGCCGGGTGCTCCAGCAGACCTCCACCGGGCCGCTTCCGCACTTCGTCTCACCCGTCCTGACGGGAGGCCTGGTCCTGCTGGGCACCATGGCGGGCGTGACGGCCTTCGGGACGGGCTGAAAGAAATTCCCGGAACCGTGCGACCGAACGGCGCGTCGGAGCGTGTGAGTGGATGAGGTGCACGCCGGGCCCGAGGGCCGGACCCGAAGATCAATTGACAGATCGTCAGATGATATTCTGCGTGCACGACAAACGGGGGCGTTCAGCCGACCTGTGCCGGCCTGCGGGGGCTGTTCGAGCATGCCCGCGTCCGGTGCGGTGGGGCAGGTCTGCGCCCCGCCGTACCCGACGTCCATGGAGCCACCTTGACCTCACGCCTCCGCCGCCGCACGCTGCCGTTCGCCGCAGTGGCGATCGCCGCCTCCCTGCTGGCCGGTGCCGCTCAGGCGGACACGCCCGCGCCGGTCGATCCGACGCTGGCCGCCGACATCGACGCGATACTCTCCGACCCGCGCCTCGCGGGTGCCCAGGCCGGGGTCCAGGTCATCGACACCACCACCGGCCAGGTGGTGTACCAGCACCAGGCGGACGCGCTGCTGACCCCCGCGTCCACCCTGAAGACCGTCACCTCGGCGGCCGCCCTCGACCTCCTGGGCGCCGACCACGTGTTCACCACCGAGGTCCGCACCACCGGCACCCGCAAGGGCAGCGTGCTCAGCGGTGACCTGGTGCTGCGCGGCGGCGGCGACCCCAGCCTGCTACCGCAGGACCTGGAGGACCTGGCCGCGAAGGTGGCCGCTGCCGGCATCACCACCGTGACCGGCCGGGTGCTCGCCGACGGCAGCCGCTACGACAGCACCCCGCTCGGCCCCGGCTGGGCCTGGGACGACGAGCCGTACTCCTACAGCCCGCAGATCTCCGGCCTGACCGTGGCCACCGACTCCGAGTACACGATGGACACCGTCAAGGTGACCGTGACGCCCGGCGCGGCGGGCGAGGCCGCCAAGGTCACGCTGTTCCCGGCCGAGGCGCCGGTCAAGCTGAGCGGACAGATCACCACCGGTGCCGCCGGCAGCGGCAGCAGCGCGGACGTCACCCGCAAGCGCGCCGTCAACGAGCTGGCCCTCTCCGGCAGCCTGGCCGCCGGGGCCGCGCCCGTCGACTTCTACGCCACCGTCGAGGACCCGGCCCGCTACACCGGCGAGGTCTTCGACGGTGCGCTGGCCCGGCACGGCGTCAAGGTGGTCCGCCCGGTCAAGGCCGCGACCGGCACCGAGACCTCGCAGGCCCTGCTCACCCACGACTCGCGTCCGCTCTCCGAGCTGATCGTGCCGATGCTCAAGATCAGCAACAACGGCATCGCCGAGCACCTGACCAAGGAGATCGGCAAGGTCAAGGGCGGCCAGGGCACCTGGGGCACCGGTGTCGCCCAGGTCAACGCCTTCCTCAAGGCCAACGGCCTGGACAGCCCGGCAGGCCGTCAGGTCGACGGCTCGGGCCTGTCGCGCTACGACCTGATCACGCCGGGCAAGATGACCGCCCTGCTGAAGCTCGCCCAGGACAAGCCCTGGTTCAAGAGCTGGTACGAGGCCCTGCCGGTGGCGGGCAACCCGGCCCGCCTGGTCGGCGGCACGCTGGCCGCCCGGATGCGCGGCACCGCCGCCGAGAACAACGTGCACGCCAAGAGCGGCTCGATGAGCGGCGTGGACAACCTGTCCGGCTACGCCACCGCCCCCGACGGCCGTCGGCTGGCCTTCACCGTGATGGTGAACAACTTCGCCGGCCCGCGCCCGCGCAGCGTCCTGGACAGCATCGCCGTCCGTCTGGCCGCCGGCCCGGCCGCCGCCAAGTCGCTGAAGGCCCCCGCGCCGCGCACCGCCGAGCGCAACGAGGCCCCGGCCACCCGCTGGGACGACTGCGAGACGCTCGGCCGCTGCTGAAGTTCCCCGCCTCACCGGCTCGTTGACGAACGAGCGCCGTAACCGGGCCCTGCCGACACTCGTTGGCAGGGCCCCGGTACTTTTTGGAGGCAGCATGTCGGGCGCGAAGGCCATGATCGAGAAGGCGAAGAGCTACATCGGCTACCGCGAGGGCGCGGGCAACAGAAACCGCTTCTCCGCCGAGATGGGCCGCCCGGCCGAGAGCTGGTGCGCCGACTTCGTCTCCGCCGTCGCCAAGGAGAGCGGCAACGCGGCCCACTTCCCCGACACCGCCTCCTGCGCCGTCGCCCGCGACTGGTTCCAGCAGCGCGGCCGGCTCTCGGTCTACCCGGCGATCGGCGCGCAGGTGCTGTTCGGCGAGCCCGGCAACCCCTGGGGGCCCGGCGGCGAGCACACCGGCATCTGCATCGCGTACACGGCGGACACCATCACCGTGGTGGCCGGCAACACCAACGACGACGGCTCGCCCAACGGCGACGGCGTCTACCGGCGCACCTACCGGCGCAGGTCCGACTACGTCGACTCCTACGGCTACCCGGACTACCCGGAGGGCCTGGTCTGCGCGGATCCGGCCTGGCGCGGGCGCCGGCGCGTGGTCTACTTCGGGCAGGAGGCGAGCGAGGCCGACCTGCCCACGGCCGGCGCCGGCGCCGAGATCCCGCCGCAGAGCAACCGCCAGGTGGTGATCGACGGGCGTCCGTACGGGCCGGGCGCCAGCGGTGACCACATCACCGCGATGGGCGAGATGCTGGTCGCCGCGGGCTGCTCCCGGTACACCGAGGGCCCCGGGCCGGTCTGGGGGGACGCGGACACCGACAGCTTCCGCCAGTACCAGCTCAGTATCGGCGAGACCGGCCCGGACGCGGACGGCATCCCGGGGCCCCGCCAGCTGCACCGCCTCGAGCAGGAGTACGGCGCGCGGTCGTACACGGTCCGGGCGGGTGACACCCTGTCAGGCATCGCCGCACGGTTCGGCACCACCGCCGAGCGGCTCGCCGAGGCCAACTCCCTCGCCGATCCCGACCACCTCGAGGTGGGGCAGGTGCTGCGGATCGTCCGGTAGCGCCACGCCTCAGCAGCCACGTTCGGCGCACTCTCGCTCGCGGCATCGGCCCACCGATCCCAGACTCGGAATCCGGGGGTCAGCTCGAGTCTGAGAGGCACGTCCGTGAAGCTCGGTCTTCGTCGCATCCTGAGTGCGACCGCCGCAATCACCATCGGCCTGGGCATGGCGTCCTGCGGCAGCGCCAAACAGTCCACCGGTACCACCGCATCCGGCAGCGCAGCCGGGCCCGTGAAGATCGGCCTGCTGCTGCCGGAAACCAAGACCACCCGGTACGAGCAGTTCGACCGCCCGCTGATCGAGGCCCAGATCAAGGCGCTGGCCCCGGACGCGCAGATCGACTACTACAACGCGAATCAGAACGCGACCACGCAGCAGACCCAGGTGGACACCGCGCTCACCAAGGGCAACAAGGTCCTGATCCTGGACGCGGTCGACTCGAAGTCGATCCAGTCCTCGGTGCAGAAGGCCCATGACGCCGGCGTCAAGGTGGTCGCCTACGACCGGCTCGCCCAGGGCCCGATCGACGCCTACGTCTCCTTCGACAACAGGAGGGTCGGCCAGCTCCAGGGCCAGGCGCTGGTCGCCGCGGTAGGGGCGAAGGCGTCCAGCGGGAAGATCATCATGATCAACGGTTCGCCGACCGACCCGAACGCCGCCCAGTTCAAGGCGGGCGCGCACAGTGCCATCGACGGGAAGCTCACCGTCGGCAAGGAGTACGACACCCCGGACTGGGACGCGAACAACGCCAACCAGGAGGCCTCCGCAGCCCTCACCGCGCTCGGCCCCCAGAACGTGGTCGGCGTCTACTCCGCCAATGACAGCATGGCCGCGGGTATCGCCACCGCACTGAAGGCCGTGGACCTGAGCGTCCCGCTGACCGGCCAGGACGCGCAGCTCGACGCCGTGCAGCGCATTCTGATCAACACCCAGACGATGTCCATCTACAAGCCCTACAAGCCGGAGGCCGACGCGGCCGGCACGATGGCGGTCTTTCTCGCCCAGGGCAAGGCTCTGGAGGCCACGGTGGCCCCGACGAACGCCACCAACGGCAGCGGCCAGGTCGTGAAGTCGAACCTGATCACCCCGGTCGTGCTGACCAAGGACAACATCAAGTCCACGGTGGTTGCCGACGGCCTTTACACCATCCCCCAGATCTGCACCGCCGCCTACGCCGACGCGTGCAAGGCGGCCGGACTCACGTAGCGGTCCGTGGCTGCGGTCCGGCTCATGGCCCGGCTCCCCAGGGAATCGGGCCATGAGCCGGACCAACCACCCAGTAGTCGGACGGACAAGGGAGTTGGTCTCTGTGAACGGCGCACCCGTACTGGCCATGCGCGACGTCTCCAAGCGGTTCGGGGCCGTGCAGGCGCTCACCGACGTCGAGCTGGAGGTCCACTCCGGCGAGGTCGTCGCCCTGGTCGGCGACAACGGCGCGGGCAAGTCCACGCTGGTCAAGGCGATCGCCGGGGTGACCCCGCCGGACGAGGGCGTCATCGAGTGGGAGGGCCGGCCGGTGACCATCCACCGGCCCCAGGACGCCCAGCACCTGGGCGTCGCGACCGTTTACCAGGACCTCGCGCTCTGCGACAACCTCGACGTGGTCGGCAACCTCTTCCTGGGCCGCGAGATCAAACGGTTCTTCGTGCTGGACGAGGTCGAGATGGAGAAGCGCTCGCGCACCCTCCTCAACACGCTGTCGATCCGCATCCCCAGCGTGCGCATCCCGATCGCCTCGCTCTCCGGTGGTCAGCGCCAGACCGTCGCGATCGCCCGCTCGCTGATCGGCTCGCCGAAGGTCGTCATCCTCGACGAGCCCACCGCCGCCCTCGGCGTCGAGCAGACGGCCCAGGTCCTCGACCTGGTCGAGCGCCTGCGCGAGCAGGGGCTCGGCGTCATCCTGATCAGTCACAACATGGCGGACGTCATGGCGGTCGCGGACCGGATCGCCGTCCTGCGCCTGGGCCGCAACAACGGTGTCTTCGAACGCAGGAGCACCACCCAGGAAGAGATCATCTCCGCCATCACCGGCGCCACGGACAACGCCGTGACCCGCCGCCAGACCCGTGGTACGGAGGGAACGCAGTGAGCGACTACACACCGCCGCCCGGAGGCGGGAGCGGCGAACCCCGGCACCATCCCCTCCCCGAGGACAACATGCCCAAGGGAGGCGTCAACGCACCCGTCCCGGTGGCGCCGGAGGCGACTCCCGCCGTCGACCCCCGCCTGATCGTGCGGCAGGAGGGCGTCAAGGGCTACATCGGCGAGTTCAGACGCAGGCTGAGCAGTGGCGAGCTGGGTTCGCTCCCGGTCGTGCTGGCTCTGGTCATCATCTGGGCCGTGTTCGGCAGCCTGAACAGCACCTTCCTGTCCGCGCAGAACCTCTCCAACCTCTCGCAGCAGATCGTCGGCACCGGCATGATCGCGATCGGCGTGGTGTTCGTCCTGCTGCTCGGCGAGATCGACCTCTCGGTCGGATCGGTCAGCGGCCTGTGCGCCGCGATCTTCGCCGTCATGAACGTCACCCACGGGGTCAACGAGTGGGTCGCCCTGCTGTCGGCGTTGGTCGGAGGAGCCATCGTCGGGTTCATCCAGGGCTTCTTCTTCGCCAAGGTCGGTGTCCCGGCCTTCGTCGTCACCCTCGCCGGCAACCTGGCCTGGAACGGCCTCATGCTCCAGATCCTCGGCGCCAGCGGCACCGTGAACCTCTCCGGCGACGACATCGTCTCCCGGCTCTACACGACCATCTACGGGCAGGCCATCGCCGCGTACGCGGTGGCGCTGGTCGCCGTCGTGCTCTACGTCGCCGGCGCGGTGTACGACGCCAACCGGCGCCGCCAGGCCGGGGTCCCGTACCGGCCGCCGACCGACATCGCGCTGCGCACGATCGTCCTCGCCATCGTCGCGTTCCTGGCGGCGTACGTCCTGAACCAGTACAAGGGGCTCCCGCTTGCCCTGCTGATCTTTCTGATCTTCATCATCGTCCTGGACTTCGTGCTCCGCCGTACCTCGTACGGCCGTCAGATCTTCGCGCTCGGCGGCAACATCGAGGGCGCTCGCCGTTCCGGTATCAACATCTCGTGGATCCGGATCTCGGTCTTCATGATCTGCTCGACCATGGCCGCGGTCGGCGGTCTGTTCCTTGCGGCACAGATCCAGTCCGCCAGCCAGACGTCCGGCGGCGGCAACCTGCTCATGAACTCCATCGCCGCCGCCGTCATCGGCGGCACCAGCCTCTTCGGCGGACGCGGCAGCACCTGGTCGGCGCTGCTCGGTGCGCTGGTGATCGGGTCGATCCAGTCCGGGATGAACATCGAGGGGCTCAGCAACGCCATCCAGTTCATGATCACTGGTGCGGTGCTGCTCGCCGCGGTCGTCGTCGACTCGCTGTCCCGTCGGACCCAGCGGGCGGCCGGGCGCGCGTGACGCCCCCCGGTGTCGTGGTGGGCCTCAGCGCAGGACCGCCTCCAGGAGGTCGGCGCCCAGCCGGGCGCTGTGACCCAGGTCGAGTTGGTAGAGGACGTAGCGTCCGCGTCGGCGGGTGGTGAGCAGGCCTGCCTTGCGGAGTACGGCCAGGTGGCGCGAGACCTCGGGCGCCGTGAGCTGCCAGGCGTCGGCGAGTTCGCCGGTGGTGTGCGCGCCCCGGGCCATGGTCCGGGCCAGGCGCAGCCGTACCGGGTGGGCCAGTGCCTCCAGGCGCTGCTGGACGAGGGCCAGCGACACCGGTTCGGCCAGGCCCGGTTCGGCGACGGGGTACTGCAGGACGGGGCGCCAGCCGCGGGCGTGCACCACGAGCAGGTGCGGGCGGCCGAAGGCGGTCGGGATGAAGGTGAGGCCGCCGTGCTCGACCGCACTGGTGGCATTGTCCTGCAACTTGTCGATGACGATGCGGCGGCGCGGCGGGGCGGACTCGTCGAGGGTCACGGCGGGTGAGATCGCGCTGAGTGTCTCGGCCAGGCCGTGGCGGGCCAGCAGGTCGGCCTTGTGGCGGGCGTCGGCCGCCAGGCTGGGCAGGACCTGTCGCCAGGCCTCGGCGAAGAAGGCCTGCTGACACTCCTCCAGCAGACGCCGGATCAGCGCCCGTACGGCCGGTGGGTCGGAGAGCAGCCGGTCGGCGAAGGCGGCCTGGCGCGGGCCGCGGGCCAGCGCCAGATCACGCGCGCGCTCCTGGGCCACCGGGTCGGTGAGCGGCGAGGCCAGCCTGTGGCTGAGCCGGGAGGACCCGCAGGTGGTGATCAGGGCGCCCGCCACGTACTGCTCGTCATCGAGCCGGTCGACCGCGTCGAGCTCCTCGGCGAGGGTCGCGCCCGGCAGGCCGGGGACGAGGAAGTCCGCGCGCGAGGAGCGCCAGAGGAAGTCCGCCTCCAGCAGCCGCTCGGCGAGCTCGGGGCGGATCGAGGCGGTGGTGGCGGTGGCCCAGCCGTGCAGCGTGGGGTGGTGGGCCGGTTCGGCCAGCACGTGCAGCATGGCGTTCAGCTCGGCGAGCGGCGAGGGCGTGAACAGCAGCCGCTCGGGCGGCAGGCCGGTGATGTCGATGGTGAGGCTCACCCGGCCGATCCTGCCATCCGGTGGGGCGTGGCTCTTCGTGGGTTGACGGCAGTCGTCAATCGGCGTGCCCGGCGGCGTCGGCGCGGCGCAGCGTGACGGTCATGGGTTTGATTCAGGAGAAGTCCGTTCATGACCACGCGGCCGTCCGCAGCGGCGAGCGGCCTGCGCCGCCGATCGGCACGGCGCGGCCGGCCCGGTTCACCTCGCTGGGCCTGGTGGGTGGGTGGCGGTACACACTCGCGCTGCTGGTGGACGCGCTCGGCGCGGGGATGTTCCGGCCGTTCCTGCTCCTGTACGGGGTGAGCGTGCTGGGGTTGGGAGCGGGCGGGGTCGGTCTCGCCCTGACGCTGGGGATGCTGGCCGGGCTGGCGGTGGTGCCGCTGACGGGCCGTTGGATCGACCGTGGTGCGAGGAGCCTGCCGGTGACGGCGACATTGCTGGTCCGGGCGGCCGGTGTGGGGGTGCTGCCGGCAACGCACGGCTCGGGTGGATTCGTGGCGGCGGCGGTGCTGTTGGGCATCGGCAGCCAGTCCTGGCTGACCACGCACGCGGCGATGGTCGCGACGCTGGCCGAGGGCCGGGCCCGGGACACGGCGCTGGCGGCCGGGCGGTCACTGCGCAACGCGGGCCTGGGCGCGGGGGCACTGATCGCGACGCTCGCGCTGGCGGGCGGCGCGGGAACGCTGCGGGCGCTGGCGGCGGTCACGGCGGTGGCCTCGGTGACGGCGGCCGGGCTGGTGTGGTCGATGCGGGTGTCCGGGGAGTCGGCGGCGCGGGAGAAGCCGGCCGGGCGGGCCGCGGGGCTCGAAGGGTACGGGTGGATCGGGCGGTTGAGTGTGGCGAACCTGCCGTACGCGTTCTGCTTCGACGTGCTGGAGGTCGCGCTGCCGGCGCTCCTGGTCACGTACCTGCACGCCTCCCCCGCCTGGTCCTCCGGCATCTTCGTGGGCAACACGGTGCTGGTGATCGTCGCTCAGGTTGCGGTCGTGGTCCGGCTCGCCGGGCGCTCGCGGCGGGCCGTGTTCAGCTGGGCGGGGTGGCTGCTGGCGCTCGCCTACCTGGGGTTCTGGGCGGCGGGCGGCCTCGGCGGTACGGCGGGGGCGGCGGGCTTGGCCGCCGTCGCGGTGCTCTACACCGCCGGGGAGGTCCTCTACGCGGGCTCGGGTACGGCGCTGGTGGTGGCGGCCGCTCCCCCGCACCTGCTCGGGCGGGCGCTGGCCCGCTGGGAGCTGTCCACGGGCCTCGGCAGGGCCGCGGCGCCGGCCGCCCTGACGGCGCTGCTGGCGGGTGGGCCCGGGCTGCTGTGGTGGGTCCTGGCGGGGTGCACGGCCGTGGCGGCGGTGGCGGTGCGGAGGTGCTCCCCGCCGATCTAGCTCGTCGACCTGCGCCGGGCGGGGGGCTTGGCGCAGCTCCCGTTCCGGTCCGGCTGGTGCACGGCACTGGCCCGTGCCGCCGGGATCTCCGCTCGCTGAGGCGTCGGCGGCGCGGCCGGCCGAACCATGTACAGAAAAGAACCATGTACAGAAAACTTGACATCGTGTCCAGGCTGCTCGACACTCCCGAGTGTCAGGTTTTCTTTACATGAGGAGCTGAAGTGGCACTCGAAGAGACACGTGCCTGGATCATGCTGCTGGTCACGATCGTGTCGTACACGGCCTACCTGGCGGCCGTTCTCGGGCGGCCCGGAGACACGCCTCTCGCCCAGGTGCCCTATGTGTCCGCCCTGCTGTGGACGGTCGGCGCAGCGATCGTCGCGTCGATCGTGCTCAACATCGCGGTGGCCATCGTCTCGCCCAAGGAGGCGAACGCCAAGGACCAGCGCGACCGGGAGATCCACCGCTTCGGCGAGTACGTCGGCCAGTCCTTCGTCGTGATCGGCGGCGTGGCCGGGCTCGTCATGGCGATGGCCGACATCGACCGGTTCTGGATCGCCAACGCGATCTACCTGGCGTTCGCCCTGTCGGCGATCCTCGGATCCACGGCGAAGATCGTCGCCTACCGGCTGGGCTTCCACCCGTGGTGAAGCCGACCAGGGTCACCAACGCGATCCGGGCCCTGCGCTTCGCCCGCGGCGAGATGACCCAGGCCGAGCTCGCCCGCCGCATCGGCGTGACCCGGCAGACCGTCATCGCCATCGAACAGGGCCGTTACTCGCCCTCCCTGGAGATGGCCTTCCAGATCGCCCGTGTGTTCGCCGTCCCGCTCGACGACGTGTTCCAGTACCCCGACACCGAGGGAGAGAACCAGTGAAGGCCATCGTTCAGGACACGTACGGACTGCCCGAGGTCCTTCGCCTCGAGGAGATCGAGCGGCCGGTACCCGGCCGGGGCGAGGTGCTCGTCCGGGTCCACGCGGCCGCCGTCGACATGGGCGTCTGGCACCTGATGGCAGGCATGCCGTACCTGGTCCGCGCCATGGGCTTCGGCCTCCGGGCACCCAAGACCCGCGTCCCGGGCATGGACGTCGCAGGACGAGTGGAGGCCGTCGGCGCGGACGTCACACGCTTCCGGCCGGGTGACGAGGTGTACGGCAGCTGCAACGGGTCCTTCGCCGAGTACGCGTGCGCCAAGGAGGGCAGGCTCGCGCACAAGCCGGGGAACCTCGACTTCGAGCAGGCGGCCGCCGTTCCGGTCTCCGCATGCACCGCCCTTCAGGCCGTGCGCGGCGGACGACTGCAGGCCGGCCAGACGGTCCTCGTCATCGGTGCGTCGGGCGGCGTCGGCACCTTCGCCGTGCAGCTGGCCAAGGCCTTCGGAGCTCACGTCACCGGCGTCTGCAGCACCGCCAAGGCGGACCTGGTCCGCTCCATCGGCGCCGACGAGGTCATCGACTACACGCGCGAGGATCCCACCGACGGCACCCGCCGCTACGACCTCGTCCTCGACATCGCCGGCAACCGCTCGCTTTCCCGGCTCCGCCGCGCCCTCACCCCCCGCGGAACGCTGGTCATCGTCGGCGGCGAGGAGGGCGGCCGGTGGATCGGCGGCAACGACCGGCAGCTGCGGGCGCTCCTGCTGTCGCCGTTCGTCGGCCAGCGCCTGCGCGGGCTCGTCGCCATGGAGAAGCACGCCGACCTCAAGATCCTCGGGGAACTCCTCGAGGCCGGCTCGGTGACACCCGTCATCGACCGGACCTACCCGCTGGCCCAGGTTCCCGACGCCATCAGCTACCTGATGGCGGGCCATGCGCGCGGCAAGGTCGTCGTCCGCGTGCAGTGACCCACCGCCTGTCGCCCTACCGGTCATTGATGAAGGTCAGGATGTCCGGGAGGCACGGGTGGTAGCCGTCCGTCGTGTCCACGTGGATCGTCGGCGCAGCCAAGGAGATCGGGACGAAGGCGTCCAGTGAGCTCTCTCCGCTCGCCAGCGCCCGCAGGAGATCGTGGTCGTCATGGGCGGCCCGGCGGGCGTTCTCCTCGACCCGGCGAGCGATTCTGGCCTGGGCGACGGTGGCATCGACGGTGCAGCGGATGATCCGGATCGTTCCGAGACCGGCCAGGGGCTCGAGACCCGGCCGCCAGAGCCGGTCCTGGAATGCGGCCTCCGCCACCACCGTCACGCCCGCCTTGAGCAGGAGGCCGATGACCTCGAAGAACGTCGTGAGCGTGCGTTGCGTGAGAGGGTCGCCCGGACTCGGCGTGAAACCGGGGGTGGCATGAGCCATGCCTTCCTTGATCTCGTCCCGGCAGATCGCGGGGCAGCCGAGAGCGCGAGCGAGCGCGTGGGCGAGTGTGGTCTTTCCGGAGCCCGACGGGCCGCTGACGACGATGAGGGTGGGTGAGGTCACGGCACATCCTGACACTTCGACAGCAGAGCGGTCGCTGTCGCGCCGGCCCGTCGCGCAGCCCGGCGGGCCGGCGGCCCGGAGGCTGTGGCAGGCTCGGGCGGGTTGCGAGCCCTTCGGGGCAAGGTAGGGGATTTGGGGGCTGGACGATGCGGGTCCGCGGTGTGCTCTTCGATGTGGACGACACCCTGTTCGACTACTCGACGTCCGAGGAGGTCGGGCTGCTCGGGCACCTGACGGCGCTGGGGATGCTCGGTCTGTTTCCGTCGCCGGACGGAGCCGTTGAGGTGTGGCGGCGGATCATGGAGGAGGAGTACGCCCGGTTCCTGGCGGGTGAACTCGACTTCACCGAGCAGCAGCGGACGCGGACCCGGCGCTTCCTCGCACATGTCGGGCGTGTCCCGGACGGTGGGCTGTCCGACGAGGACGCCGCCGCCTGGTTCGCCGGCTACGGAGTGCACCGGGACGCGGCATGGTCGGCGTTCCCGGACGCCGAGCCCGTGCTCAAGTCGCTCACCGCCGACTACCGCCTGGGCGTCGTCTCCAACTCCTCGCTGGAGCACCAGCGTCGCAAGCTCGACCGGATCGGCCTGCTCCCCTACTTCGGCGACGCCCTCGTCTGCTCGGAGGAGCACGGCGCGGCCAAGCCCTCGCCGAGTGTCTTCCTGGCCGGCTGCGAAGCCCTCGGCCTGCCGCCGGGCCAGGTCGCCTACGTGGGCGACAAGTACGAGGTCGACGGGCTCGGGGCGCGCGACGCGGGGCTGCGGTCGTACTGGCTCGACCGGGCCGGCACGGGGACCGCGGCGGCCGACGGCGTCCAGGTGATCCGCTCACTGGACGACCTGCCGGCCGCGCTGGCCCGTCAGGCGCAGGTGTAGGTGAAGGTCGCGGCGGCCGTGCGGGCGGTGGGCGAGACGACCTCCAGGGTGGCGGTGGCCTGCATGCTCCCGTGGCCCTGGAAGGTCCAGCGGAGCACGACGTCCGTCCGGTGGTGACCGCGCGGGACCGGCTGGGAGAGCAGGCCGGAGTCCGTGCCGTCGCTGCGCTTCCAGTGGTACTGGACCGTGCCGGCCCCGCCGTCGGTCTCCAGGCTGCCGGTGACGACCGCCGTGCCGTCGCAGGACGGCCCGGCGGGGTCGGCCGTGACGGAGACGGCGGTCACGGTGGTCGCCGGGGAGTAGCGCTGCCACGCGAAGTAGGCGAGGACGGCGAGCAGGACGAGGAGTGGCACCAGCCAGCCCCGCTTCCGGCGGCGTCGGGGTTCCGGCTCCGGCGTCGGCTGCTGCGCGGTGCCGTGCCAGACGGCCGCCGCCTGCGGTGGGACGCCGGGGCCGAAGCGGCGCAGCTCGTCCTGGGGTGGCTGTGCGGCGGTGGTCCAGCTCGGGTCCAGGAAGGTCGCGTTCGCCACGTCCTCGGCGGGGGCCGGGGGCCCGAGGTGCGAGGTCTGGCCGGCCGGGGGCCAGGGCTTCGCCTCGAGACGTACGGTCACCTCGGCGAGGGGCTCGGGCTCCGGCGCCAGGCGTACGGTCTCCTCGGCCGGGGGCTGGGTGGGCGGGGCGACCTGGCCGAGATGCACGGTCTCGTCGGCCGAGGGCTGGGCGGGCTCGGTGGGCTCGGCGGGCGGCACGACCTGGCCGAGGTTCATCGTCGGTTCTGCGGGCGTCCGGGACACCCGGCCCAGGCGGAGTTCCGGGCCGGGCTGCTGAGGGGTCGTCATGATCTGGTTCCTTGCTCAGCGAGGCGGGTTGCAGGACGGTGCGTACAGCTCGCGGTAGGTGTTCTGGCCCTTGTCGGCAGCCGGGTCGGTGGCGATCCGTACGCCCCAGGTCGGGTAGTTGTCCTGGGAGCCGAAGGTGTGGGTGTAGCGGTTCGAGATCTGGGTCTTTCCCTTGGGCAGCGTGATGGTGTCGACGGCCTGGGTCTGGAGGGTCCGGCCCGAACGGTCGATCCAGGAGAGCGTCAGCTTGCCGTCCGCGGCGCCGTCCGTGATCACCGTGACGGAGGCGACCGTACCGTACCGGCCGTAGCAGCCGTAGGCCTCCAGGACGATCGAGATCACGTGCAGGCTGGGCGCCGAGAAGGTCGGCGACGGGCTCGGGGTCGGCGAGGCGCTGGGGGTCGCGGAGGCGTGGGTCGGGGTCGTGGAAGGGCTCGGGCTGAGAGTCGGCGAGACGCTGGGCGAGGCGGAGGCGGTGCTCGCCGAGGGCGAGGGTGAGGGCGAGGGCAGGGCCGCCGACGGGCCGCCGCTGGGCGGCGGTGCGAGGGTGCTGGTCAGTTCGGGCGCGGGGCCGCCGACGGTGGTGTGTCCGGCGTCGTCCGTGCTCCCGGCTGCCGCCACCCCCGCGAGCGTGCCGCCCAGGATGACGACGGCCGTGGCGGCGGCCAGCAGCTTGGCCCGGCGGCTCGCGCCGAGGCTGGGCCGAGGGAGCGGCGGGGCCAGGGTGGTGGTGGCCAGCGCCGTGGTGCCCGCGACCTGGCCGCCTGCGCCGGGCAGCAGCAGCGGCAGCAGGGCGACCAGAGCGGCGAGTTGGCGCCTCCCCCGCTCCTCCCAGTCCTCGCCGTACGCGGCACTCGCGACCGCCTCCAGCTGAGTGACCAGCGCCGCCGCGCTCTCCGGCCGCTCCTGCGGGGTCTTGGCCAGGCCGGCGCGGATCAGCGGGCGCAGCGCCTCCGGGGCCTGGTCGTCGGGGACGGCCGCCTCGGTGTGCTGGACGGCCAGCTCCAGCAGGGTGGTCCCGGCGTACGGCTTGGCGCCGGTGAGGCACTCGAAGAAGGTGGCCGTCGCCGCGTAGACGTCGGCCGAGGGTGATGCGGGCGAGCCGGCCCACTGCTCGGGGGCCATGTAGGCGGGGGTGCCCGCGATGTCGGCGGAGTCACCCCGGGGTACGGCGATGCCGAAGTCGACCAGCTTGGAGGAGCCGTCGGCGGCGACGAGCACGTTGCCCGGCTTGTAGTCGCGGTGCACGACTCCGGCGGCGTGGGCGGCGGCCAGGCCGAGCAGTGAGCCCTTGAGTACGGTGAGCGCGGCCTCCGGCTGGGTGGCGCCCTCCTCGCGCAGCAGGGTGCGCAGCGCGATGCCGTCCACCAGTTCCATGACGATGGCGGCGCCGCGGGGGCCCTCGACGTACTCGTACAGCCGCGTGACGTACGGCGAGTCCAGCCGGCCGAGCAGTTCGGCCTCGGCGCGAAAGGACTCGTTGCCGGCGGCCTCGCCGCTCAGGTACTTGATCGCGACGGGTGTGCCGGTGGCGTCGTGGTGCGCCAGGACGACGCGGCCGCTGGCTCCGGAGCCGAGTTCGCGCCCGTGCGTGTACCCGGGTAGTTCCCAGCGGGCGTCCTCGGGGACTGCTCCCTTGTGCCCGTGAACCGTGGCTCTTTCGTCTTCCACCTGTCGCCGCCTTGCATGGCCGGGGCTGTCACTGCCCGGCAGACCTCCGCACGGTTGTGCGGCCGATCAGTGCGACGTGCCCGCGAGCCGGAAAGGTTCCCGCTCGCGGGCATTGAAAGGTCACGATTCGGGTGATTCGTACACCGGTTCATCGGTGCTGACGGATGTTCACGCCGTCGGCGCGGGGGCCGGCGAAGGTCACTCGTCGTCGCGGCGCCGGGCGGACTCGGCTGCTTCGGCTGCGACCGACCCGGCGTGCACCAGGCGGTGGCCGAGGTCGAGCAGGGCACGGCCGGCGGCGAGCTCGTCGCCGATGCCGGCGACGGGCGGGTCGTGCGGGCTGCGGTGCGCCTCGGCGTCGGCCTCCAGGACGGCCTCGCCGGTGTCGAGGACGACGTGCGCCTGGGTGAGGTCACCGTCCTCGGTCAGCCGGAGCTTCAGCTGCCACTCGGTACTCTGCGGCTGTGCCGCGAGGTTCTCGTTCACCGTGTCTTGTCTTCCAGCGTCTCGTCGAACCGGTCACCCTCGGCCAGGGACTCCTCCCCGGCGTGGGCCGTCTGGTAGGAAGTGATGCCCTCTTCCGGGTCCGCCGCACGGGCGTCCTCGCGGTCCTCCGCGGCCTTGTCAGTGAACCTGTCCTGCATCTCAGACATTGCCGACTCCATGTCTCGGGCACCCGGCACCGGCCGCGGCACGACGACGGCGCGCGCGGCCGACCGGACACGTTCCTGTCTCCCCTCCAGCCTGCTCCTGCCGGGCCGCACCGGCCACTCACCATGGCCCGCACCCGGCCCGGCCGTCACCCGGCGCGACCGGACGGCTATGGAAGGGCGAGCCCTGGGAGGAGGGAACCGGCGTCGGTCCGGGGTGCGGCGAGTTCGGCGAGCAGCGAAGGGTTGACGATCTCCACGATCCTGCGGATGTCCTCCGCCGAGGCGGCCGGCCAGAGGACCTCGCGAGCCGCGCGGTAACGGTCGGCCAGGCGGCGGCGTTCGGGTTCGGAGAGCCGGGCCGCGCGGGCCGGGTGCGAGTTGTGGGCGTTGTCGGAGATCTTGAGGAGGGTGGCGGAGTGGTCGGTGGCGATCTGCTGGAGCATCGCGCGGTAGGCCACGCCCGGGGCCTTGGTCACCCGGCGGACGGTCGCCACGACGCTGAACGGCACACCGGCCCGCAACAGGTCGTCGGAGGTCAGCTCGGTGTCCTCCAGGACGTCGTGCAGCAGGGCGGCCATCTGCAGACCCGCCCCGAACGGAGCCACGCCCGCCGCCACCGCACGGACGTGCTCGATGTACGGGACGCCGATCTTGTCGACCTGCCCGGCGTGCGCCTCGGCGGCCAAGGCGTCGACGTCGGCAAGGGTCAGCATGCGCACGGAGCTCCCCCGAGATGTGAATACCTATCAGTTGCCTTGCAATATAGTCGACTTGGCGATCAGGAAAGGACCGACGGGCCTTGCAGGTGAGACCGATCTCCCCGGAGCAGCTGGTGCAGCTGCTGGCGGACCGTATCGAGGCACTGCCGGCCGACGACGGCCGGCGGCTGCGGGTCGCGGTCGACGGGGCCCCCGCCGCGCGGCCCGGTGAGCTGGCGGACGCGCTGGTGGAGCCACTGCAGCTGCGCGGGCGGCCGGTGCTGCGGGTGTCCGCCGCCGACTTCCTGCGTCCGGCCTCGGTGCGGCTGGAGTACGGGCGGCAGGACTCGGACGCCTACCACGACCTCTGGCTGGACGACGGTGCGCTGCTGCGCGAGGTGCTGGACCCACTGGAGCCGGGCGGCAGCGGCCGGGTGCTGCCTTCGTTCTGGGACGCCGCCGCCGACCGGGCGACCCGGGCCGCGTACACCGAACTGCCGCCCGGGGGTGTGCTGCTGCTCGACGGCGCGCTGTTGCTGGGGCGCTGGCTGCCGTTCGAGCTGACCGTGCACCTCGCGCTGTCGCCGGGCGCCCTGGCCCGCCGCACGCCCGCCGAGGAGCAGTGGACGCTGCCGGCCTTCGCCCGCTACGAGGCGGAGACCGGCCCGGCCTCGGCGGCGGACCTCACCGTACGGTCGGACGACCCCAGGCACCCGGCGCTTGTGCTGCGCTGACCGTTCAGGAGCTGACCGTTCAGGAGCTGACCGTTCAGGAGCCGGCCGTTCAGGAGCCGGCCGCACTCCCCAGCACCCGCTGGGGAGTGATCCGGATCGTGACGCGTACGACCTCCGGCGGCAGCTGGAGGTACTCCTCGCCGGCGCCGGGCCCCTCGTACTTCTCGGCCAGCGAGACGGCCAGGGCGCGGCCGACGTCCTCGGTGACCGCGGCCGAGCCGCGCACCTCGACGTACCGGAGCGGGTCCTCCGTGTCGTACACGCTGAGGCTGACCCGGGGCTCGCGGCGGACGTTCTGCTCCTTGCGCCGGCCGGCTGCCGTGGAGATGAGCAGGTCGTCCCCGTCGAGTCCGACCCAGACCACCGAGGTCTGCGGGCTCCCGTCGGGGTTGATCGTGCCGAGGACGGCAGGATTCGGGCTGTCGAGTATCTTGCGCACGGTTTCGCTCAGGGAGACAGACATGCGCCTGAGCCTAGGACGGCGCGACGGCGGCGTCGATGGGGTTCGGTCAGGTGAGGCGTCGGACCAACCCCAGGGGCGCGACCGGGCGCTCAGATGGGGTCTGGTCGACCGGGACTACCAGCGGTCGTGCACCTGGGCGCGGATCCGCCGGTCGTAGAGGTCCCGGACGGCGTCGAGGGTGGTGGCCGGCAGGGGCGGGAGGGCGGCGGCGGCCGCGTTGGCGCGGGCCTGCTGCGGGGAGCGGGCGCCGGGGATGACCGTGGTCACGCCCGGCTGCTGGATGATCCAGCGCAGCGCCGTCTGCGCCGGGGTCGCGCCCTCGGGGGCGAGATCGGCGAACTCGGCGGCGGCTTCGACGCCCCGGGCGAAGTCGATCCCGGCGAAGGTCTCGCCCTGGTCGAACGCGGCGCCCTCGCGGTTGTAGGTCCGGTGGTCGTCTGCCGGGAAGACGGTCTCCTTGGTGTAGCGGCCGGAGAGCAGACCGGAGGCCAGCGGGACGCGGGCGATGATCCCGACACCCGCGCGCTCGGCGGCGGGTACGACCTCCTCCAGCGGCTTGAGGCGGAACGGGTTGAGGATGATCTGCACACTGGCGACGCCCGGCCGGGCGATCGCGGTCAGTGCCTCGGCGCAGGTCTCGACGCTCACGCCGTACGCCGCGATCCGCTGCTCCTCGACCAGGGTGTCCAGGGCGTCGAAGACCTCGTCGGAGGAGTAGACGGGGGTCGGCGGACAGTGCAGCTGGACGAGGTCCAGCCGGTCGACGCCCAGGTTGGTGCGCGAGCGGTCCGTCCAGCTGCGGAAGTTCTCCAGGGTGTAGTGCTCGGGGAGCTGCGGCAGCCGGCGGCCCATCTTGGTGGCGACCAGGACGTCCGCGTCCGGGCGCCCGCGCAGATAGCGCCCGATCAGCTGCTCACTGCGGCCGTCGCCGTAGACGTCCGCGGTGTCGAGGAAGGTCACTCCGGCCTCGACCGCCGCGTCGAGCACCGCAGCGGCGTCCTCCTCCCGGACGTCTCCCCAGTCGGCGCCGAGCTGCCAGGTGCCGAGGCCGACGACGGATGCCTTGCGGGCCGTGCTGCCGAGTACGCGCTGTTCCATGCTCCGGAGCCTTCCATGTCCTGGTGCCGATGGTGCGCACTTGCGCATCCCGCGTGTCCGCCGGATTGTTAACGCTAACAATTCTACCGTCAAGCCCCCGGACGACCGCATCACTATCTATGCCCGCGCGAGACCCAACGGTGATCTCAGGGCACTTGACGCAGTTTCTGTGAGCGTTAACACTCATGTAACGCCAGGCCAGAGCGGCCACGATCCGGGCCCCACACCCGGCTCCACCAACCGCCCGGCCGCCCGTACCGACCCGAGCGCACCCCGGCCCACCCCCACACCGGGCCACCCCCGCGCTCGACCCCCGCTCGACCCGATCCGAGGCCCCTGCCGAGGTCGCGCCGATCGCGGCATACCACTGGAGGAATTGTGCGGAAGGTTTCGATGGGCCTCGCTGCTGCGGGCCTCACGTTGACCCTGGCGGCCTGCGGCCAGAGCGCCAACGGCGTCGGCGACGGCGCGAGCAGCGGCGGCGGCGACGCCAAGGGCGGTCTCGTCGGCATCGCGATGCCCACCAAGTCGTCGGAGCGCTGGATCAACGACGGCAGCAACATGGTCAAGCAGTTCCAGGCCAAGGGCTACAAGACCGACCTGCAGTACGGCGACAACGTCGTCGAGAACCAGGTCTCGCAGATCGAGAACATGATCACCAAGGGCGCCAAGCTGCTGGTGGTCGCCGCCATCGACGGTTCCTCGCTCACCGACGTGCTCCAGAAGGCCGCCGACGCCAAGATCCCGGTGATCTCCTACGACCGGCTGATCCGGGGCACCAAGAACGTCGACTACTACGCCACCTTCGACAACTTCAAGGTCGGCGTGCTCCAGGGCACGTACATCGTCGACAAGCTCGGCCTCAAGGGTGGCAAGGGACCGTTCAACGTCGAGCTGTTCGCCGGCTCCCCGGACGACAACAACGCCACCTTCTTCTTCCAGGGCGCGATGAGCGTGCTCAAGCCGTACGTCGACGAGAAGAAGCTGGTCGTCCAGAGCGGCCAGACCAGCTTCAACCAGGTCGCCACCCTGCGCTGGGACGGCGGCGTCGCCCAGTCCCGGATGGACAACCTGCTGAGCAAGTCCTACACCTCGGCCCGGGTCGACGCGGTGCTCTCCCCCTACGACGGCATCTCCATCGGCATCCTCTCCTCGCTCAAGGGCGTCGGCTACGGCACGGCGGGCAAGGCCCTGCCGGTCGTCACCGGCCAGGACGCCGAGCTGGCCTCGGTGAAGTCGATCATCGCGGGCGAGCAGACCCAGACCGTCTACAAGGACACCCGCGAGCTGGCCAAGGTCGCGGTGCAGATGGGCGACGCCCTGCTCACCGGCGGCAAGCCCGAGGTCAACGACACCAAGCAGTACGAGAACGGTGTCAAGGTCGTCCCGGCCTACCTGCTGCAGCCGGTCAGCGTGGACAAGGAGAACTACCAGAAGGTGCTGGTCGACGGCGGGCAGTACACCGCCGACCAGCTCAAGTAACCGCCGGGCCCGAAGCCAGGGCCGTACCGAGCCGGGCGTGTACGGGCGGGGAAGACGACCTGACAGGTCCCCCCGCCCGTGCCCGCCCCCAGTCGAACGGATGCACCACCATGGCCGGACCCGTCCTCGAGATGCGTTCGATCAGCAAGTCCTTCCCCGGTGTCAAGGCGCTCTCGGACGTCAATCTGAGCGTCGCCCCCGGCGAGGTCCACGCCGTCTGCGGCGAGAACGGCGCCGGCAAGTCCACCCTGATGAAGGTGCTGAGCGGCGTCTACCCGCACGGCTCCTACGAGGGCGAGATCCTCTTCGAGGGCGAGCCCTGCGAGTTCAAGGACATCCGGGCCAGCGAACAGCGCGGCATCGTGATCATCCACCAGGAGCTCGCCCTGGTGCCGTACCTCTCCATCGCCGAGAACATCTTCCTCGGCAACGAGCACGCCACCCGCGGCATCATCAGCTGGAACAAGACCCTCACGCACGCCAAGGCGCTGCTGAAGCGCGTCGGCCTGCACGAGAACCCGCACACCCGGGTCGCCGACATCGGCGTGGGCAAGCAGCAGCTGGTCGAGATCGCCAAGGCGCTCGCCAAGGAGGTCAAGCTGCTCATCCTGGACGAGCCCACGGCCGCGCTGAACGACGAGGACAGCCGAAAGCTGCTCGACCTCATCCTGGAGCTCAAGGCCCAGGGCATCTCCTGCATCATCATCTCGCACAAGCTCAACGAGATCGCCCGGGTCGCCGACTCGGTCACCATCCTGCGCGACGGCCGGACCATCGAGACCATCGCCGTCGACGCGGAGGGCGTCTCCGAGGACCGGATCATCCGGGGCATGGTCGGCCGCGACCTGGAGCACCGTTACCCCGAGCGCGCGCCGGAGATCGGCGAGGTGGCCTTCGCGGTCGAGGACTGGACCGTCCACCACCCGATCGACCACCAGCGCAAGGTGGTCGACGGCGTGTCGGTCAACGTCCGGCGGGGCGAGATCGTCGGCATCGCCGGCCTGATGGGCGCGGGCCGGACCGAGCTGGCGATGAGCGTCTTCGGCCGCTCGTACGGGCGCTACGCGGGCGGCCGGGTGCTGCTGGACGGCAGCGAGATCCGCACCCGCACCGTCCCCGAGGCGATCGGACACGGCATCGCGTACGTCACCGAGGACCGCAAGCACTTCGGGCTCAACCTGATGGAGGACATCAGCCGCAACATCTCGCTGAGCGCACTCGGCAAGGTCTCGCGGCGCGGCTGGGTCAACGAGCACGAGGAGACCCGGGTCGCGGAGTCCTTCCGGAAGACCATGAACATCAAGGCTCCCTCGGTGTTCGCGGAGACCGGCAAGCTCAGCGGCGGCAATCAGCAGAAGGTCGTCCTCAGCAAGTGGATCTTCTCCGAACCGGAGGTGCTGATCCTCGACGAACCCACGCGAGGCATCGACATCGGCGCCAAGGCCGAGATCTACACGGTGATCGCCGAACTCGCCGCCCAGGGCAAGGCGGTGCTGGTCATCTCCTCCGAACTGCCCGAGCTGCTCGGCATGTGCGACCGCATCTACACGATGGCCGAGGGCCGGCTCACCGGCGAGGTGGACAGAGCGGACGCGACCCAGGAATCACTCATGCGCCTCATGACCGTGAGCGCGGCAATCGACGACGAGCAGGTGTAAGGCATGGCCCAGACAGAGACCACGGACATCTCGGAGACCCAGGCGGCCGGAGCGGCCGCGGCGGCCGCGGCGGCCGCAGCGGCTGACCGGCCGGAGCGCGGCGGTGTCGGCGCCCTGCTGGCGCAGGCACTGCGCGGCAACGTCCGGCAGTACGGCATGCTGGTCGCGCTGGGGCTGATCGTCGTACTGTTCCAGATCTGGACCGACGGCATCCTGCTCCAGCCGCTCAACGTCACCAACCTGATCCAGCAGAACAGCTACATCCTGATCCTGGCGATCGGCATGATGATCGTCATCATCGCCGGGCACATCGACCTCTCGGTCGGTTCACTGGCCGCCTTCGTCGGCGCGGCCGCGGCCGTGATGATGGTCAAGCACGACGTGCCATGGCCGGTGGCCCTCATCGCCGCGCTGCTGATCGGTGCCGCCGCCGGGGCCTGGCAGGGCTTCTGGATCTCCTACGTCGGCATCCCGTCCTTCATCGTCACCCTGGCCGGCATGCTGCTGTTCCGCGGCGGCACCCAGATCCTGCTGCAGGGCCAGTCGGTCGCGCCGTTCCCCAAGGGCTTCCAGAAGATCAGCAGCGGCTTCCTGCCGGAGATCGGCCCGAGCACCAACTACCACAACCTGACTCTGCTGCTCGGCCTCGGCGTGCTCGCGCTGGCCGTCCTCCAGGAGATCCGGGGCCGCCGACAGGCCGCCGGCTACGGCCTCGAGCTGCTCCCGCTGGGCTTCTTCCTCGCCAAGCTGGCGGCCATCACCGCAGCGGTGCTGGTGTTCACCATGCTGCTGGCGAGCTACCACGGCTTCCCGATCGTGCTGCTGATCCTGGGCGTCCTGCTGGTGGCCTTCGGCTACCTGATGCGCAACTCCATCCTGGGCCGCCACACCTACGCGATCGGCGGCAACGAGGCGGCGGCCAAGCTGTCGGGCGTCAAGAGCAAGCGGGTCGTCTTCCTGGCCTTCGTCAACATGGGCGTGCTGGCCGCGCTGGCCGGCATGGTCTTCGCCGCACGGCTCAACGCCGGTACGCCGCAGGCCGGTATCAACTTCGAACTCGAGGCCATCGCCGCCGCGTTCATCGGCGGCGCCTCCGCCACCGGCGGCGTCGGCACCGTACTCGGCGCCATCATCGGCGGCCTGGTCCTCGGCGTCCTCAACAACGGCATGTCGCTGGTCGGCATCGGCACCGACTACCAGCAGGTCATCAAGGGCCTGGTGCTGCTGGCGGCGGTCGGCTTCGACGTCTACAACAAGCGCAAGGTCGGCTCCTGACCCCTTTCATCTCCAACTCTCTCGTGTGTCAGCGAGGTTGACGACGGCTCCGCCCGGTCCTGGTTCCAGTGACCGGGCGGAGCCGTCTGCGCGACGTCCGGCGCGGCCGGCCAAGGGGCGGCGGACCCGGACCTCGGTGCCGTCCGTCCGAAGGCGTACGCTCTCGGCGTCGGCGTAGGCGAACAAGTCGTCCAGGGTGCGAAGCCGCACTCCCGGCCGGTCGGGGACGGCGAAACCCGGACAGTCCTGTCAGGGCAGGACGGGAGCAGACCGAGCGGGCCTGAGAATGCGTCACAGCATCCCCGACCGGGTGGTCCTTGTCACGTCACGGCTGAGTCGCCGCTTCCTCGCCCCGGCTTGTCGGCCCTACCGCAGCCGGGAGCTGTTCGAGCGCGGACCGGGCTGCGGCCACCACCGCGCGCTGGGAGTCCTCCAGTTGCTCGCGGTCCTCCAACAGGGCGGCCCGCAGCAGTCCGTACTCGGCCTCGGCCGGCTCGCTCTCCGCCCGGCGTTCCAGCATCCGCGTGGGTTTGCGCCAGTAGTCCACCAGGTTGGCGTAGTGCGTGCGGGCCGGCTCGGCGACGGCCTCCGGCCCGGCGATCTCCAGCACGTCGCGTGTCCGCAGCAGGGTGCGCATCCGTTCGCGCGCGGCGATGCGCAAGGTCTCCAGCTCCTCTGCCGGGATTGCGCGCTCGCGGATCGCTATCGCCAGGTCGAGCACATCTACTCGGGCGGCCTCGGCTGCCTCGAGGAAAGCCAGATAGGCCGACTCCCTGCGCGCGCGCAGCCAGCTGTGGTGCTCGCTGTGTACCGCGTGTGCGTGCGCCGACTCCTGGGCCCGGACCTTCAGTATCTGCTCACGCTCCCATACTTCCTCGGCACGCGGCTGCGCACGGCTGTTGATGACGGCGGTGAGTGCGCCGCCCGCCAGGGTGCCTCCGACGCCGAGCACCGCGACCAGGAACGAGGTGTCTACCATGGCCGTTCATTCTGCCGGAGCACTGCCGTGCGCGGGGCGTTGACGGATACCTGGATGACGGCGTTCCGCCGGCGGGTTGGGGCGAGGAAGCGGCGACTCGGGCCGTCGCCTACTGACCACCCGCCGGCCGATCCGCCAGGCCGGCCTGGTGGGCTGGAATGATCACGGCACCTCCTGGGCGAAGCACGATGCACACCGGGTCGGACACCTGGCCTCGCCGTGTCGCCGCCACACCCCGCCGTGCCCTGACGGGCGGGACGCGGGGGCGGACGCGGGCGTGAACTGAGCATCCGACACCTTCGGCACCTTCACGAGGCCGGCCGCACATAAGGAGTCCAGGGCCGCCTTCACGCCAGGCCCTGCGTCAGCGTTCCACCGACCTCATCCCGACTCCGATGCGCGGGCCAGGCGGCGGTACCACCAGAGATGGGTGCGCCACCTTCGGCGATGGGCGAACGGATCCGGCAGCGTGCGCCGCAAGAATTCCGCGTCCAACGGCCGTAGGAGCTGTGCGAGCTCGGCGCTCGCCCGGGTCGGCAGCTTCCCCAGGACCTCTTCCAGCACGTCACGTGCGTGCCTGACGTCATCGAAGGAACACCCGCGACACGAGCACAGCGCTTCCCGTGGGTACAGGGCGCGTCGGCCTGGTGGACTCAGGAACTCCCGGTACCGCCTCAAGGCCCAGTCGGTGGCGTCAGGGTCGATGTATCCGTTGCCGTACAGTCTCTCAACACGGCTTACCGCCAGGCTTGTTCTGGCAGAGAGGCCATGGATACGGGAGGGCGGGGCAGGTCCCCAAACGCGAGGAAGCGGTTGTCCGGCGCGCAGCGCGCGGGGCCGTCTACGCGGCATCAGCCTTTCGACATGTGATCACGGCAGCCATCTTGCCAGCTTCTGCCGGTCCCTGTCTTCCGGTAAGTAACGTGACAGCCCTGGTGGTCGATCCTCGTGGATTGTGGTCACCGCGACCATGCCAGGTTCAGGCCGGACCGAGAGTAACCTGGAGGTCACCGAGGGCACCTCGTACGCCGGCACCTGACACTGGCGTCGTCTCCGGCGAACGGCTATCTCGGCCCCGGCCCCGGTCGGCTCCGGAGACAGGTCCTTGATCATGACTGTGGCCCTCGATCGTGCGACGCCGCCTTCTGCCCTGGAATCCACCGTGCGACTCTCCCTTGCGCCCGACGGCGTGCGGGCCGGCAGACTGGACGGAGCCTGGTGGCCCCGCTCGCGAGATCTTCTTCTCGAATCCCTTCCCTGGCCGCCGAACTGGACAAGCGGTGGGGGCGGGTCACCCGGATCACCGTGAACCCCACGCAGTGGCCGGTCATCCCGCGACGTATCCCGGTCGCGGGCCACACCGTCCACGCCGGCTGGTTCACCACCGAGCAGGACGAGCACATGATCGCGGTGTACTCGTACACGCCGCTCCAGCTGAACCTGCTCGTCATCCCGCCGTCGACGGATGCCGTCGAGGCCGCCCGGCTGATGTCCAAGGCGGCCGACCCCGCCGGAACCCGGACCGCGAGCGCACTGCTCGCCACGGAGGCGGACGGTGGTGTGGCAGAACCGGAGTCCCGCTCCGATTTCCTGCCCTCGGCCATCGCGCCCACCTATGGCCCCGGTGAGGCAGATCTGCGCGCGGACCTTGCCCGGAGCCGGGCCGCCTCCTGGCCGGCATCCGCATAGCCGGCAGACACACCTGCCCCGTCGGCCGGAGCCGAGCACCTCATTCTCGTGACCACTCGGCCTCGGCCTGAGGCTCGCCGACCGCATCGGGCCCATCCCAGAGGCGGACCCTGACCGCTCGTGGGCCGGGAGCGGGCCGTGAGAGCGTGCGCACGAACGTGTCCCGCAGGTGGTTGGCCGCCCGTTGGGGCGGCCCGTCGTACTCCAGCGGGTCAGACATGGGGGCGCCGTCCCGCCGGGACCAGTGGCCGTCGTCGTCCTGGGTCTCCAGAACCCACCGGTAGTGCCGCATCCTGGCCTCCCTGTGACGACGAGCCTGCCCCAGAACAGACCGTAAGGGCCGGGCAGGCCGACGGCGACCGGTGGGCGTCCGCCTGTACTGCGGCTCGGACTGCGGTCGCGCCAGCCCCGGCCGGCTCACCGGATGGGTGCGGCAATGGCCAAGGTGTCACGATGGAGGCACTCGGGCAAAGGAGGTTGCTGGTGTTCGAAGCGGGTGACATCCGGGAATGGCGCGGCCACGACGTGGTGGACATCGACGGCCACAAGATCGGCACGCTGGAGTCCGTCTATGTGGACACCGCGACCGACCAGCCATCGTTCGCCACGGTCACGGTCGGCCTGCCCACGCGCCGCCGCCTGGTGTTCGTCCCTCTGACCGGCGCGACGGTCGGTCCCGGCTACTTGAAGGTCGCCCGGCCCAAGAGCCAGGTCAAGCGGGGACCGGCGATCGACACGGATGGCGAACTGCCTGCCGAGGACGAAGCGGCTGTGTTCGCCCATTACGAGCTGGACTACGCGCCGGGCACGGGCGGGGAACGCCGCCTGGCCCGCCGGTAGGACCCTGAAGACCACGAAGGAGGCCGACGATGGCAATGGTGCTGTTCCTGATCATCGTGGCAATCGTGCTCGGGCTCGTCGGCGTTGTCGCCCATGGCGTGCTCTACCTGCTGTTCATCGGCATCGCCGTACTGGTCGTCGCCCTGCTCATCTCCGCCGTCCGATTCCGGCGCGGAGGCCGATCTCCCAACCGCTGAGCGCCTGCCAACCCGCGCCGAGTGGGGCTCGGCGCGGGTTGGCCACGAAGCGGGTCCCGTCAGTACGCGGAGCCACTTCGCAGGAAGGTCCCCACGACCTGGAGCCACGCCGAGGAGCTGAAACACACCTCGACCACGTGCGGCGTGTCCTCGAAGACGCGCAGGACACGCAGCGCCCCGCTCGGATGCAGGTCGTACTCGTACGTGACGCCGTCAGCGCCATCCTGGTACTGCATGTCCAACGGCCCCTTCGACGGCTCCGTCGGCGACCGGGCCTCGGCCGAGAGTTTCACGTAGACGGACATCTCTCCGCCTCGCCTTCCTGTCTGAAGCCCGCCCTGCCGACCGTCACCTCAGGACGCTTCGACCTGCGGATCGGAGCCGATGCCGGTGGCGATGAGGACCTGCCGTGCTGAGTCGGAGCCGCTGGCCTGAACCGCTCGCGCCATCGCGGCAAGGGCCGCCTCCTGGCTCGCCTGCGGGGGGACGACGAGCAGACTGAAGTGATCGCGGTCGCCTCGCGTAATGATTACCGTGTCGTCGCCGACCGGATACCGGTCGATGTGCACCGATCGGCCATCGACGACCAGACGCGCCGGGACGTCGTCCCACGCATCCGCGTCCAGACCGACACTCACAACGGGCCCCAGATGCTCGGTCAACGCGGTGACCAGACCGGGCAGCTCGGCACCGATGTCACGCGAACGAGGCCACCACGCTCCGTCGAGCGCCCCCTCGCGCGACCGTGTGGTCTCCAGTCGCAGCAGGACCGTGCCCGGCCTCGCCGACTGCCGGAACCGGTCCGGCAGAAGCCCGGGGTGCGGAGCGCCGGATTCATCCGACATGGCTCGCCACCCATCCGCGGGCGCAGGCCAGGCCCGCTGATACAGGGAGCGCCCCGTCGGTTGCCTCCGGTCGAGCCTCCCGATGTCCCCACGGTACTCCGCCCCTGCCGGGCCGGTCCGGCCGCCCGTGGGGGCTGCGGCGGGGTGGCCACGGGCGTCGGTGCCTCGACGCCATTCGCTCAAGAGAAGGGTGGCGTCGTCACTCGTCATCCCGCCCAGGCCGATGCGATCAAGCCCTGGCAGTACCGCTCCACCCACCGACGAAAGGAGTGAGCCTCCGTCGTCCTGGCTGCTGATCAACCCACGAAGAACCTCGAAAGCCGACCACTTGGCCCCATCCCCGGGGGCGCCCTCGCTGAGGTCGTGCCGTCGGAGGTGCCGGCCGACCAGGGCAGGCGCCGGCTGTCAGCGGGAGGACGTACTCTCACGTCCTGTGACGACCGTGTCGAAATCCGCACCGCCACGCCACGCGCCCGGCTGGATCGCCACCGGCCTGCGCTGGCGGGGCGGCCTGCCGTCGCTGACCGCCGTCAACGGGCGGCGCGAGCACGAGCGGGTCGCCGGCGCCGGCACGGCCGTGAGCTGGCTGGTCTCCGGGCCCAGACGCTGCACCGGAGTGTGGACCGCCGGCAGGTACCACCCGTGCCCGCACCTGGCGATCATCGAGCCCGGCGCCAAGGCCGTTCAGTGCGAGGCCTGCCAGGGCGCGGACCTCGGGCTCGCGCTCGCGCGGGACCAGATCCTCGACGACGGCCGGACGTACCACCTGTACCTCGCCTGGTTCGGCAGGGGCATGCTCAAGGTGGGCATCACGGGTGAGCAGCGCGGCACCGCGCGCCTGCTGGAGCAGGCAGCCCTGGCCTTCACGTTCGTCGGGCGTGGCCGGCTGCCGGGGGTGCGCCGGGCCGAGCTCACGGTCGCACAGGCCGGCCTGGCGCGCGAGCGGCTGGCCACCAGGGCGAAGGCCGAGCGCTGGTGGGGGCTGCCCGACGCCGAGCAGCGGCGGCAGGAGTTGGTGGAGCTGCGCGCCGGAGCGCTGAGGGTCCTGGACGGCCATGCGATCGAGGTCTTCCCGGCCGGGCCGGTCGTCGACCACGTGGAGCTGTTCGGGCTGGCAGACGGCGCTCCGCCGGTCTACCGCGAGGTAGCCGCTCTCAGCGACGGCGCCACTGTCGCCGGGACTCTCCGCGCCCCGGTGGGCAGACACCTCTTCCTCGACACCGATCAGCACGAGCCCCCGCTGCTGCTGGACACCCGACTGCTGACGGGGTGGACGCTGGCCCCGGCGGAGCGGGTGCCGTGCGGCGGGCTCGACCTGCAGTTGTGCAGGAAGCCCGAGGAGCCGGGCGCCCAGGAAGCACTCTTCTAGGCACCCGGCTCCGGGTGGTGCGTGGTGATACCGCGTCAGGCCCAGGGGCTGACGGCCTGGAAGGAGCTGTCCGCGCGGAAGGTGTCGGTGTCCTGGTAGACGTCCGTGCGCAGTTCGTAGTTGTAGTGGCGGATGTAGCGGCCGGGGTAGTTGTACGACTCCAGCGAGACGGATCCTGCGGCCGAGCCGGGGCGGGCGCAGAAGGTCGCGTCACCGCGGAAGGTGGCGGTGCCGTCGTTGGTGCCGAGGCGGAGCTTGAAGTCCCAGTGGCGGAGGTAGCGGCCGTCGGCGCTGCGGAAGGAGTAGCAGTTGGCGTCGGCGAGGCCCGCCACCACGGTGACGGTCGCGTCCCCCTTCACGGTCGCAGAGCTGGATGCGTCCACCGGGTCGAGGTAGCCGAGTCCGTCGCGAGAACTGACGTACCTGCTCGGGTAGTTGACCGACTGGAGCGAGCGGGTGACGCCGGTGGGGAGGGTCACTCCGCCGGGGACGGTCTCCTTGAGCACGGTGAAGTGCCGGGCGAAGCCGCTGAGTCCGGGCAGTTCGGTGGGGGTGCTCCAGGTGGTGAAGCCGTCGTAGCTGTCGCTGTAGTAGTACTTGTGGGCGCTGTAGCCGTCGTAGTAGATCCGCCAGCCGCCGTTGTCGAGCGGGACGAGGGCCGGACCCTCGACCCAGTTGCCCCAACCCGCCCAGTTTCCGGTGCCCTTGAAGGTGTAGGGGCCGCCGAGGCTGGTGGCGGTGGAGTGCTCGATGTACTTGGTCGTCTCGTTCTTGCTGAACGCGTGGTAGGTCGAGCCGACCTTGACGACGAAGGTGTCGATGTAGTTCGGCGCGATGCCGGCCAGCGCGGTGGGGGTCGTCCAGGTCGTCAGGGCGGCGTTGGTGGCGGTCAGCTTGTACGGCTTGAAGTCGCTGCCGGTGGTCGAGAGCGAGACGATCACGTTGACGCTGCCGTCGGTGTCGACGAACCACTCCGGGGCCCAGGCGCTCTTGATGCCGGTGAGCGGGATGGTCTGGTTCCCCAGGAAGGTCCAGTTCACCCGGTCGGTGCTGGTCGCGAACCCGATCGTGTTGCCATCCCAGTTGGTGGTGTAGGTCAGGTAGTAACGGCCGTCGGTGTGCCGCATGATGCTGGGGTCGCGGATCAGGCCGGTCGGGGGTGTGTATGCCGAGGCCTTGAGCAGGCGGTAGCCCGTGGCGTCCGGCGACTCGTAGACGTACATGTTGGACTCGCTGGTGTTGGTGAACGCGGTCATGGTGTACCGCGTCGCCGTGCCGGCCGGTGGTGCGGCCGCGTGCGCGGTGCCGGGCAGACCGACGACCGCGACGGCCATCAGGGCGGCTGCCACGAAGCCACGGGCGCACTGGACGAGCTTGGACAACGTTGTCCTCCTGGTCGGAGCCCGGCCGCGTCCGGAAGGGGGCGCGGCCGGACGGTGGTCACTGCTGGTAGAAGGTGGCGTCGCCCTTGGCCGGCGTAGTGCTCACGGGCTGGACGTAGAGCAGGAAGTTGAAGTGCCGCAGGTACTGGCCCGCCGTGCTGTACGACTCGTAGGAGACGCCCGCGGAGTCGGCGAGGCCCGCGCGCTGGTAGAAGCTCGCGCTGTCCTTGAAGGCGGTGGTGCCGTCGTTCTTCTCGACCCAGACCTCGCCGTTCTTGCTGTGCAGGTAGTAGCCGGGGAAGTTGGCGGACTCCAGGGAGACGGTGCCGCTGCCGGAGAGCCCGGTCACCGTACGGAACTGCGAGTCCGCGAGGTTGGTGACGTTCGGCTCCAGCTTCGCCCGGAAGTCGAAGTGGCGGATGAAGTAGTCCGGATAGTTGTACGAGGAGAGCCGCTTGGGCGTGACCCCGTCCGCGACCGGAATTCCGAAGTTCGGCGTGCCGTCGGCGTTCCAGTAGAGCTTCTGGACGCGGGTGCGGCGGTTGGGGTCGTTGAGCGGGTCGCCGGTGATGTCCTTGTAGTTGCGGTCGTGGTAGACGAGGATGTCGCTCTTGCCGTCCTCGGAGGTGGTGAACTGGTTGTGGCCCGGGCCGTACTGGCCCGTCGCGGCGTTACTGGTGAACACCGGGGTCGCGCTCTTCGTCCAGGAGGCCGCGTCGAGCAGGTTGCTGGAGGCCGGGGCGGAGAGCAGGCCGAGGCAGTAGTTGCTGTCGGTCGCGGAGGCCGAGTAGCTCAGGAAGACCTTGTCGCCGTGCTGGATGAGCGCCGGGCCCTCGTTGACCTTGTAGCCGACCGTCTCCCAGCTGTACGTCGGCACCGTCAGGCGGGTGGGCGTGCCGGAGATGGTCCAGGGGTTCGTGAGCTTTGCGATGTAGACGTTGGAGTTGGTGGCGATCGCCGGGTCCTTCTGGGCCCAGCTGAGGTAGCGGGTGCCGTTGACGACGAAGGTGGTGGCGTCCAGCGCGAAGCTGTCCATCGGGGTCGCGATCTGACCCTTCTCGGTCCAACTGCCGGTCAGCGGGTTGGCGCTGGAGCTCTCCAGGACGTACATCCGGATCTTCCAGACGTCGTCCGAGCTGCCCGCGGCGAAGTAGACGTACCACTTGCCGTCGATGAAGTGGATCTCCGGCGCCCAGACGTGGTTCGCCATCGCGCCGGTGGCGTGCTTGGTCCAGATCACCGTCTCGGGGGCGGTGGACAGGCCCTGGATGGTCGTCGCGCGCCGCAGGATGATGCGGTCGTACTCGGGGGCGGTGGCGGTGAAGTAGTAGTAGCCGTCGGTGTGCTTGTAGATCTGGGCGTCGGCGCGCTGGTTCACCAGGGGGTTGGTGTACGAGACGGCGGGCGAGGCGGGTACGGCGGCCTGAGCGGGTGCGGGCAGCAGCAGGCCGGCGACCAGGGCCGCACCGGTGGCGAGGACGCCGGGGAGCAGGCGTGTGCGGGTCACGGTGGTGTCTCCTCGTGCAGGGATGGTCAGTTGGCCTTGAGCTGCCACTGCTGGCAGGCGTTGTTCAGCCAGGTCCACTGGCGGACGTCGGTACCGTCGGCGGTGCCGCAGTTGCTGACGTCGGCGACCTTGCCGCTGGCCGCGTTCACCAGCCGGACCCAGCCACTGTCGGTGACGACCATCCGGAACTTCTGGCATGCGTTGTTCAGCCACGACCACTGACGAATGTCCGCACCGTCCGCGGAGGAGCAGTCCGCGACGTCCAACACCTTGCCGCTCGCCACGTTCACCAGACGGCTGGTGTCATCGCCCTGGTCCTCGATCCGCCACTTCTGCGCATCCGCACCGTTGCACGACCACTGGCGGACGTTGGCACCGTCTGCCGAGGAGCCGTTCTCCAGGTCAAGGCACTTACCGCTGTTGCGGTTCACCAGCGTGTACGAGGTCGGCGTCGCCGCCGTCTCACCCGACGGCCCGGCCAGTGAGGTGCCGGTCGCGACGGGGGTGCCGAAGTTCGGTGTGCCGTCGGCGTTCCAGGTGAACTTCTGCGCCCGGGTGGTGCGGGCGTTGCCGCAGCCGGCCGTGGCGGAGCTGTTCGCGTGGTAGACGATCCAGTTCTCCGTACCGTCCGGCGAGGTGAAGAACCCGTTGTGGCCCGGCCCGTACACACCCGCAGCATCGTTGCGCTGGAAAACCGGCGTCGACTTCTTCGTCCACGAGGACGCCAGCAGCGGGTCGGTCCCGGTGTACTCCAGCTGGCCCAGCTTGTAGTCGGGGGTCTGGCAGTCGGAGGCGGAGAAGGTGATGAAGGTCCGGCCGTTGTGGTAGAGCGCCTCGGGCCCTTCGTTGACCAGGTTCCCCTGGGTCTCCCAGCTCAGGCCGGGCGTCGAGATGACGCTGAAGCTGCCACTGATCGTGTACGGGTTGCTCAGCGGGGCGATGACCAGGCTCTGCGGGCTGCCGTTGATGAAGCCGCTGCCGAGCAGGTAGAGGTTGCCGTTCAGCTGCAGGACGCTCGCGTCGATCAGCCAGCCGCCGGGGGTGAGGTTGGAGCCGGTGAGGATGTTCTTGTAGACGTACGGGCCCATCGGGTCCGTACCGACGCTCTCCAGCACGTGGGTCCGCTGCGAGTCGCAGCACTTGGACCCGACCTGGCCGGCCGAGTAGTAGAGGTACCAGTGGCCGTTGAAGAGGTGGATCTCGGGGGCCCAGATGTTGGTGCCCCGGGACGGCGTGGTGTCGGACCAGACCTGGACGCTCGGCGCGGCCGAGATCCCGGCCAGGGTCGGGGACTTGCGCATGGTGAGTACGCCGGTGAAGGTCGTGGTGATCAGGTAGTAGTTGCCGTCGTAGTACTGCAGCCAGGGGTCTGCCCCCTTCTGCGACTTCACCGGGTTGGTGTACGTCTGCCCGGCGGCCGCCGTCGCCGGCTGGGTCAGGGTGGTGCAGAGCAGCGCGAACAACGCGATCACAAGAGCGAACCATGTGCGGGTGCGGGTCACTTCGGTCCCTTCTGGACGGTGGCGCCGCTGCAGCGGGGGGATACGCGGCGCTCACCCGCGAGCGAATGCGCGGTCTCAGGAGGCTGAAGGCCGTGGATACCGCCGGCACTCAGGTCCGCATTCCAACCGCGTTGCGCGATTGTTAACGCTAACAGTCGGCCACGTCAAGTGATCGTGCCGGATCCCCCTGCGGTCCACGAGCAGCGAGCCACATGACTACGCCCCCTCCGAATGGCTCGGAAGGGGCGCTGGGCGGTCATCCGGTCAACGGCCGGGGACCGCCGAGGTCGCGGTCATCGCGGTGGCCCGGCGGAAGCCGGCTCCGCCGGGGACGCGCCGTCCGGCGCAGACGCCGCGAGGTGCGGGTACTCCGCCGAACGGTGCTGGAAGGCAAGGATCTTGGGGTTCCGGATGACGCCGTCGCGGATCTCGACGGCGCGGCGGACGGTCTCGTGGGACTCCCAGGTGCTGGGGCCGGTGAGCACGGCCCGCACAAAGGGCAGCAGAGCCTCGCTGTTCTCCCAGGTCGCAGAGTCCCACAGATAGGACGGGCTGTGATCCACGCCGTAGTAGCGGACGTTGTCGCCCACGACGAAGGTCGGCTCGCTGAACGAGGTCGGCCGCGCCCAGCCGAAGCCCATGCCCTCGTCGCAGGAGACGTCGATGACCAGGGTGCCCGGGGCGAGCAGGTCGAGGTCGTCGTCGTCGATGAACATCAGCGGCGCATCGGTGTCCTGCAGTACGCAGTTGACGATGATGTCGTGCTCGGCGAGGAACTCGGCCAGCGGTACCCGGCCGTCGTCGGTCAGGGCGTAGCTGCGGCGGGGATCGGAGTCGTCGTGGTCGAACTGAACGATACGCGCGGAGTGGATCGGTGAGCTGACCGCGGTGACGCCGCGCTGGGTGAGGACGTCGACGTCGTGAACGCCCAAGGCGCTCAGAGCCGTCACCGCCCCTCGCGCGGTCGCACCGAAGCCCAGGACGGCGGCACGGAGCCGGCGGCCGTAGTCACCCGTCGAGCCGATGAGCTGCAAGGCGTGCAGGACCGAGGAGTAGCCGGCCAACTCGTTGTTCTTGTGGAAGACGTGCAGGTTGAACGAGCCGTCGTTGGTCCAGTGGTTCATCGCCTCGAAGGCGATCAGGGTCAGCTTCCGGTCGATGGCGATCTGGGTGAGCTCTTCGTCCTGGACGCAGTGCGGCCAGCCCCAGAGAACCTGCCCGTTGCGCAGTTCCGCGAGGTCCTCCGGCAGTGGTTTGGCCAGCAGGATGACGTCGCAGTCGGCGATGAGCTGCTCGCGGGATCCGAACCCGGCGACCAGGGGTGCCAACTGTGCGTCGGAGATGCCGAAGCGCTCTCCGTAGCCGTGTTCAAGAAAGATGCGCCCCCGAAGGTCGGGGTCGATCCGCTCGAAGTGTGAGGGGTGAATCGGCAGTCGACGCTCGTTCTCTTTACGTGACTGTGCCATTACTCCGAGATTGAGCTGGTGCACGCAGGCCCCTTTGATTGCTGCCTGTCTAGCACACTTCGTCCGCGGTGGGCTCCCGGGTCTCGGCCCAGGAGGCGAGCGGGACGGCCGCGGAGTGCGTCGCTGAACTCGCTCACGCAGAAGATCCGCCCCGGCCCAGCCGCTCACCGATCGCAGCGCGGCCCGACGACCACACGTCGGCCGGCCGGCTACGCGACGGAGGCCCGACCGCGGACGGACCCCGCTGCTGCACCTCCTGTGCCGACGCGCTACCGGCCCGCTCGCGCAGCCTCGACCACTCCTGAAGCTCGATCAGTACGGGCCGCTCTCGGCCTCGAACTGCGGCTTGAGCCCGAACACGTCCCGCTAGAAGCGGTGGACGGCCGGTTGCAACCTGCGGATCCGGTCGAGGCTTCCGGCCAGGAGGTCGTCATGGGTGATGGCAAAGTCGCCGTTGGGCAGGGGCTCGTGGCCGAAGTAGCTGCCCATGACGGTGCCGGGGAGGAACTCGTACAGCTGATCAGGCATGTCGATGGGGTAGTTCACGGGCGTGCCCCAGTCGTACGAGGCCTCGTCGGTGCCGAACAGGACCCAGTGGTCGGCGGGTACGGGAGTGTCCGTGGCCGGAACCCCGCCGGTGTGGCAGTCCAGGGCCGGGGCCGTGAGCAGGTCCGGCTCCAGGGGTTGGTACCACAGCAGAAGCGGGCCGGCTCTCTTCGCATCGGCGTTGTCGAAGCAGCAGACCACGATCGTGTGGTCCGGGTAGTGGTCCGCGTAGAACCGCAGCAGTTCGGGATCGAGACGGGGGCGTTTGCGCGAGGGCACTTGGGTCAGCGCAGCCGGGATCCGGGTCGCGTCGTCGGCGAGCAGTACGGTGTAGATGTCGTGGTCGAACACCTGGACCGGGGTGCCGGTGCCCGACCCCCTCGACCGGTCGGTTGCGCCCCGTGTCCGTGGGCGTGCCGCATCCACCATGCGGGACAGGATTTCGGGGCAATTGCCCGCGGAGAGGAAGTTCTCGCGGGTCATGGAGTGTGCGGGCAGATGGAGCAGCATGGCGTTGGTACCGGCGGCGAGGTTGACCGCGGTGTTCTGGTAGCCCAGTACGTGGATCAGCCCGTGCTGCGAGTGATGCCGACGTCCGATGAACAGGGTGGTGCCGAAGAACTCAGCATGGTCCGTAGAGACACACATGGGCTCAACCTAGCGGCAACCGCGGGCCTTTGAGGAGAGGGTTGAACCCTCGGTCGGCTCGCAGCCGACCGAGGGCAGAGGTTGAGGAACAGGCTCGGCCCGCAGCAGCAGGCTCAGCTCCGGTCCGCCGAGAAGCGGTAGACCGTTGTCGAGCGGTACTCCTCCCCCGGGCGCAGGACGGTGGAGGGGTAGGCCGGCCGGTGCGGGGAGTCGGGGAAGTGCTGGGTCTCCAGGGCGATGCCCGCGTACGCCTTGTACGCGCCGCCGCCCGGGCCGGTGAGCGAGCCGTCGAAGAGGTTCCCGGTGTAGATCTGCAGGCCGGGCTCGGTGGTCAGGCACTCCAGCCGCCGACCGCTGGCCGGGTGGCGCAGGACCGCTACCGTCCTCGGCCCGTCGCCCTCGTCCGGGCGCAGCACCCAGTTGTGGTCGTAGCCGCCGCCGGCCAGCCACAGCTGCGGGTGGTCGGCGGAGATCCGTTCGCCGACCGGGCGCGGCTCGGTGAGGTCGAAGGGTGTGCCGGCCACCGGGGACGGCGGCCCGTACGGGATCAACTGCCCGTCCACGGGCGTGTACTGGTCGGCCTCGACCTGCAGGACGTGGTCGAGGACGGTGCCGTTGCCCTCGCCCGCAAGGTTGAAGTAGGCGTGGTTGGTCAGGTTGACCACGGTCGTGGCGTCGGTGGCGGCGGCGTACTCGATCGTGAGCGTTCCCGAACCGTCGAGCAGGTACGTGACGTTGACCGTCAGGCCGCCCGGGAAGCCCTGGTCGCCGTCGGGGCTGTGCAGTTCGAGGCGGACGCCGACGCGGCCCGGCTCGCGTACCTCGACGGCGTCCCACAGACGAGTGTCGAAGCCGTCCGGGCCGCCGTGCAGGGTGTGCCCGCTCGGCTGGGTCAGCAGGTGGTGGACGGTGCCGTCGAGCGGCAGTTCACCGCGGGCGATGCGGTTGGCGTAGCGGCCGACGGTGGCCCCGAAGTAGCAGGCCTCCCCCAGCAGGTCGGCCACGCTCGCGCCGCCGAGCACGACGTTCGCTCGCCGCCCGTCCCGGTCCGGGGCGTGGACGGCCTGCAGGCGGGCGCCGAGGTTGAGCACCTCGGCCGTCACGGTGTCCTGGGAGCCGAACACCCAGCGGTCGATCTGCCGCCCGTCGGGAAGGGTCGCGTACGGCTCCCGGCGGATCGTCACGCCTTCCTCGCCGGGGTGCTTCGGTGCGATGGTCATGAGGTGATGCAACTCCAGGTGGAGGGAGGAGCGGCGTCCGGCACGGTCGGACGCCGCCCCACGGACCGTTGCCGTCAGAAGCCCTGGGCCAGGCGGTGGTAGGCCTGGTTCCAGCGGATCTCCTTGGTGAACTGGCGGATCGTGGTGTCCGCGTCGATGACAAGCAGCTCGGTGCCGAGGATGTCGGCGAGGTCGCCCAGCTCCTCGGCGCCGATCGCGCTCGAGAGCACGGTGTGGTGCGGCGCACCGGCGGTGAGCCAGGCCTCGGTGGAGGTGCGCAGGTTCGGGCGGGGCTGCCAGACCGCACGGGCCACCGGGAGGTTCGGAAGCGGCTCGGCGGGCTCGACCACGTCGATCTCGTTGGCGACCAGGCGGAAGCGGTCGCCCATGTCGGCCAGGCCGACCACCACGGCCGGGCCGGTCTGTGCGTCGAAGACGAGGCGGACCGGGTCCTCCCGGCCGCCGATGCCCAGCGGGTGGATCTCACAGGACGGCACGCCGGCCGCGATGGTCGGGCAGACCTCCAGCATGTGCGCGCCGAGGATCAACTCCCGGCCCGGCTCGAGGTGGTAGGTGTAGTCCTCCATGAAGGAGGTGCCGCCGGGCAGGCCGGCGGACATCACCTTGAGCGTGCGCAGCAGGACGGAGGTCTTCCAGTCGCCCTCGCCGCCGAAGCCGTAGCCGTCGGCCATCAGCCGCTGGACCGCCAGGCCGGGCAGCTGGCGCAGACCGCCCAGGTCCTCGAAGTTGGTGGTGAAGGCGTTGAAGCCGCCGTCCGTCAGGAAGCCGCGGAGTCCGAGTTCGATCCGGGCGGCGTAGCGCAGCGAGTCGTGGCGGTCGCCGCCCGCACGGAGTTCGGGAGCTACGCGGAAGGTCTCCTCGTACTCCTTGACCAGTTCGGTCACGTCGGCGTCCGTGCTCGCGTCGACGGCCTCGACCAGGTCGTTGACGCCGTACGTGTTCACCGAGACGCCGAAGCGGAGTTGGGCCTCGACCTTGTCGCCCTCGGTCACGGCGACGTCGCGCATGTTGTCGCCGAAGCGGGCCAGCTTGAGGCTGCTCAGCTCGGCCCGTCCGGCCGCGGCCCGGGCCCAGGAGGCGATCCGGACGGCGACCGACGGGTCGGTGACGTGTCCGGCGACGGTCTTGCGGGCGACGCCGAGGCGGGACTGGATGTAGCCGAACTCGCGGTCCCCGTGGGCCGCCTGGTTCAGGTTCATGAAGTCCATGTCGATCGAGGACCAGGGCAGTGCGACGTTGGCCTGGGTGTGCAGGTGGAGCAGCGGCTTGCGCAGCGCGTCCAGGCCGGCGATCCACATCTTGGCCGGGGAGAAGGTGTGCATCCAGGCGATCAGGCCGATGCAGGCGTCGTCGGCGTTGGCGTCCAGGCAGATCCGCCGGATCGCGCCGGCGTCGGTGAGCACGGGCTTCCAGACGACCCGGACGGGGATGCCGGAGTCGTCGTCCAGCGCGTCGGCGATCTGCCGGGACTGGTCGGCCACCTGCCGCAGGGTGTCCTCGCCGTACAGGCCCTGACTACCGGTCAGGAACCAGACCTCGCGGCCCTCGATCGACTTCATGGGGTGATCTCCTTAGCGGGCAGCGGACTGCTGGCCGTACACGTTCTGGTAGCGGTAGTTGAGCCGGTCGATGTCGTCCTGCGCAATCGGCAGGGGTTCGCCGAGCTGGCGGGAGATGTGGACGGTGCGGGCGACGTCCTCGCACATCACGGCGGCCTTGACGGCGGCCTTGGCGTCCTTGCCGATGGTGAAGACGCCGTGGCTCTTCATCAGGACGGCGGGTGAGCGGTGGCCCTGGAGGGTCTCCACGATGCCCCGGCCGATGGAGTCGTCGCCGATCAGGGCGAACGGGCCGACCGGGATCTCGGCGCCGAACTCGTCGGCCATGGCAGTGAGTACGCAGGGCACGGCCTCGCCGCGCGCCGCCCAGGCGCAGGCGTACGTGGAGTGGGTGTGCACCACTCCCCCGACCTCGGGCATGTGCCGGTAGACGTAGGCGTGCGCGGCGGTGTCGGAGGACGGGGAGTGCTCGCCCTCGACGACCTTGCCGTCCAGGTCGCAGAGGATCATGTTCTCGGGTGTCAGCTCGTCGTACGAGACACCGCTCGGCTTGATCACCAGCAGGTCCTCGCCGGGGACGCGGGCGGAGACGTTGCCGGCCGTCCAGACGACGAGGTTGTAGCGGACCAGTTCCTGGTGGAGGTCGCTGACCTGGCGGCGCAGCAGATCGATCGGGGACGTCATGGGTCAGACCTCGCTGTTCCGGGAGAGGGCGGCGTTGCGCTGTCGGCGCAGGCGGTGCAGCTGCTTGTCGGGGCCCGTGCCGAAGTGTTCGTGCAGGAGGCGGTACTCGGCGTAGAGGGCGTCGTAGGCGTCGGCGCGGGCGGTGTCCGGCTGGTACGCACCGCGCTGCACCCGGCCCATGGCCGCGGCGGCCGCCCGGACGTCGGGGTGGGCGCCGGCGGCGACCGCGGCGTGGATGGCGGAGCCGAGCGCCGGGCCCTGGGCGGATTCGGCGAGCGAGACGGGCCGGCGCAGCACGTCGGCGTAGATCTGCATCAGCAGGGCGTTCTTCTTCAGCCCGCCGGTGACGATGAACTCGGTGACGGGGACGCCGCCCTGCTCCAGGGCGTCGACGATGGTGCGGGTGCCGAAGGCGGTGGCCTCCAGCAGGGCGCGGTAGATCTCCTCGGGGCGGGTGGCCAGGGTGAGGCCGATGATGACGCCGGAGAGGTGGTGGTCGACCAGGGTGGAGCGGTTGCCGTTCATCCAGTCGAGGGCGACCAAGCCGTGACCGCCGACGGGCTGGTCGGCGATCTTGCGGGTGAGCAGCTGGTGCAGGTCCTCGCCGCCCGCCTCAGCCTCGGCCAGGTAGTCGGCGGGGACGCCCTGGCGCAGCCACCAGGCGAAGATGTCGCCGACGGCGCTCTGGCCGGCCTCGTAACCGAAGGCGCCTTCGACGATTCCGCCGTCGACGACTCCGCAGATGCCGGGGACGTCGGCGAGGGTGGCGCCGTTGACGACGTGGCAGGTGGAGGTGCCCATGATGGCGAGGAGTTGGCCGTTCTCGACGGCCTGGGCGGCGGGGGCGGCGACGTGGGCGTCGACGTTGCCGGTGGCGACGGCGATGCCCTCGGGCAGGCCGGTCCAGGCGGCGGCCTGGGCGGTGAGCGAGCCGGCCCGGGAGCCGAGGGGCGAGAGCGGGTGCTCGAGCCGGGTGCGGGCGAAGTCGGCGAAGTCGGGGTGCAGGGCGGCGAGGTAGTCCTCGCTGGGGTAGTGGCCGTCCTGGTGGATGCCCTTGTAGCCGGCGGTGCAGGTGTTGCGGGTCTCGACGCCGGTGAGCTGCCAGACGATCCAGTCGGCGGCCTCGATCCAGCGCTCGGTGGCGGCGTAGGTGTCCGGGTCCTCCTCGAGCAGCTGGAGTGCCTTGGCGTACTGCCACTCGGCGGAGATCTTGCCGCCGTAGCGGGAGATCCACTTCTCGGCGCGCAGGTGGGCGAGGTGGTTGATCCGGTCGGCCTGGCCCTGGGCGGCGTGGTGCTTCCAGAGCTTGGGCCAGGCGTGCGGACGGTCGCCGAGCGCGGTCTCGGCGAGCGGGGTGCCGTCGGCCCGTACGGGGAGGACGGTGCAGGCGGTGAAGTCGGTGGCGATGCCGATCACGGCGGCCGGGTCGACGCCGCTGGCGGCGACGGCGGCGGGGACGGCGGTGCGCAGTACCTCGCGCCAGTCCTCGGGGTGCTGCAGGGCCCAGTCGGGCGGCAGGATCTGGCCGGTGGTGGGGAGTTCGCGCTCGATGACGCCGTGCGGGTACTCGTGGACGGCGGAGCCGACCTCCTCGCCGTCGCGTACGCGGACCACCACGGCCCGGCCGGAGAGCGTGCCGAAGTCGACACCGACGACGTAGCTCTCCGCGTCCTGGGTGGGAGGAGTCACGGTCACTTTCACATCCTTCGTACGGAGCTGGTGCGCTGATGCCGGCCGCCGGGCCACCGCGTCCCTGCGGAGGTCCGGCGGCCGGCCGCCGTTCCGCCGCCTCTCCCTCAAGAGGGGCGGAACGGGTGCCGCCGGCCGGTCGGACGGAAGCGGGGGAGTCGGTCCGGCCGGCGGAGTGGGTGGCCGCTGCGGGAGCGGCTCGGACAAGCGCGCACAGTGATTGTTAGCGCTAACAATTTGCCTGTCAAGACCAGCCGCAGGCCGGCCGCAGGGCGGTCAGGCCTTGCGGCGGCCGACGATCAGGCGCTGGAGCAGGATGAACACGAACAGCAGGCCGCCGATCACGATCCTGGTCCACCACGAACTGAGCGTGCCCTGGAAGCTGATGACCGTCTGGATCAGGCCCAGCACCAGCACCCCGAGCGCGGTGCCGAGCAGGTAGCCGGAGCCGCCCGTCAGCAGCGTCCCGCCGATCACCACCGCGGCGATCGCGTCCAGCTCCAGGCCCACGGCGTGCAGCCCGTAGCCGGAGAGCATGTAGAAGGTCAGCAGCACTCCCCCGAGCGCCGAGCAGAACCCGCTGATCGCGTAGACCGCGATCTTCGTCCGGGCGACCGGGAGGCCCATCAGCAGCGCGGACTGCTCACTGCCGCCCAGCGCGTACACGTTCCGGCCGAGGCGGGTGTAGTGCAGCACCACGAAGGCGATCGCCAGCACGCCGACGGCTATCAGGACGCTCGGCGAGACGAACAGGTCGCCCGGCAGCGGGATCCGGGTCTGCGCGAAGGCGGTGTAGGTGGGGTCGGTGATCGAGATCGAGTCGATGCTGATGGTGTAGCAGAGGCCGCGGGCCAGGAACATCCCGGCGAGCGTGACGATGAACGGCTGGATCTCGAAGGTGTGGATCACCCACCCCATCACGAACCCGGCGCCCGTCCCGACCACCAGCACCAGCGGGATCACCAGCAGCGGCGGCCAGCCGTGCTGCTCCACCAGCCAGGCGGAGATCATCGTCGAGAGCGCCACCATCGCGCCGACCGACAGGTCGATCCCGCCGGTCAGCACCACGAAGGTCATCCCGACCGCGACCACCAGCAGGAAGGCGTTGTCGATCAGCAGGTTGAGCAGCACCTGCCCGGAGAAGAAGCCGTCGTACTGGACCGAGCCGGCGCTGAACATCGAGACCAGCAGGACGGACGTGACCAGCAGCGGAATGTACTCGCGGCCACGGCCACGGGCCAGGGCGTTCGAGGTCATGCCCCCACCTCCTCGGGCTTCAGCGGCTGCGGCCGCGCGGTGTGCTTGGCCGACGACCGCCGGCGGGCGGCCTTGGCGCGGAAGGCGGGTGACTGGATCAGGCAGACCGCGATCACCACGAAGGCCTTGAAGACCAGCGTGGTCTCCGGCGGGATGCCGATGGTGTAGACGGTGGTGGACAGGGTCTGGATGATCAGCGCGCCGATCACCGTACCGCCGAGCGAGAACCGCCCGCCGGTCAGCGAGGTGCCGCCGACCACCACGGCCAGGATGGCGTCCAGCTCGATCCAGAGCCCGGCGTTGTTGCCGTCCGCGCTGGAGACGTTGGAGCTGATCATCAGCCCGGCGACGGCCGCGCACAGCGCGCTGAAGACGTACACCAGGCCGATCAGGCCCATCGCCCGGATGCCGACCAGCCGGCTTGCCACCGGGTTCCCGCCGACCGACTCCAGCAGCAGCCCGAGGGCCGTGCGCCGGGTCAGCAGCGAGGTCAGCAGGACGACCGCTCCCGCGAGCAGGATCGCGAACGGCATGGTCAGCCAGTAGCCGCCGCCGATCAGCTTGTACGGATCGCTGGTGACGGTGATGATCTGACCGTCCGTCACCAGCTGGGCGACGCCGCGTCCGGCCACCATCAGGATCAGGGTGGCGATGATCGGTTGGACACCGACCCTGGCCACCAGCACGCCGTTGGCCACCCCCAGCACCAGGGCCACCACCAGCGCGATCGCGACCGCGCCGAGCACCGTGCCCACGCCGGCCGGGTCGGCCGCCTCGCTGATGTGCAGGCAGGCCAGGGCGCCGGCGATGGCGACGGTGGAGCCGACCGAGAGGTCGATGCCGCCGGTCGCGATCACCAGGGTCATGCCCAGGGCGACCAGGATCAGCGGCGCGCCGAAGTGCAGGATGTCGACCAGGCTCCCGTACAGGTGCCCGTCCTTGATCCGGATCGCGAAGAAGTCCGGGGTGAACGCCAGGTTGGCCAGCAGCAGCGCCACGAGGACGACGGCGGGCCAGAAGAGGCGGTGCTTGGTCATGACTGGGCTCCGCTTGCGATCGTCGTCATGATGCGCTCGGGGGTGAGCGAGCCGTCGTTCGGCAGCTTGGCCACCAGCCGGCGGTCCCGCAGCACACCCACCCGGTGGCTGAGCCGCAGCACCTCCTCCAGCTCGGCCGAGATGAACAGCACGGACATGCCGTCACCGGCCAACTTGGCCACCAGCTTCTGGATTTCTGCCTTGGCACCGATGTCGATCCCGCGGGTCGGCTCGTCCAGGATCAGCAGCTTGGGGTCGGTGATCAGCCAGCGGGCCAGCAGCACCTTCTGCTGGTTGCCGCCGCTGAGATTGCGCACCAGCGCCTCGGGGTTGTCCGGGCGGATGTCCAGGGCCCGGATCCAGCGCAGTGCGATCTCGTCCTGCTTGGTACGGGAGAGCGGACGCGTCCAGCCCCGGGCCGCCTGCAGGGCGAGGATGATGTTCTCCCGCACCGTCAACTCGCCGACCAGACCCTCGGTCTTGCGGTTCTCCGAGCAGAAGGCGATGCCGTACGAGATCGCGGCGCGCGGTGTGCGCAGGGTGGCGTCCGCGCCCTCGATCCGTACCGAGCCCTGGGTGCTGTGGTCGGCGCCGAAGAGCAGTCGGGCCGCCTCCGTCCGACCGGATCCCAACAGACCTGCCAGGCCTACGACTTCACCGGGGCGGATGGTCAGGTCGTACGGCTCGATCGCGCCCTTGCGGGCGAGGCCGTCGGCGCGCAGGAACGGCGTGGTGCCGGCCGGTGCGGCGGGCTCGCGGCGGGTGCTGCCGGACAGCTCCTCCAGGCTCGCCAGTTCGCCGCCGATCATACGGGCGACCAGGTCGACCTGCCGGAGCTCACTGGTCAGGTACTCGCCCTCCAGGCGCCCGTTGCGCAGGATGGTCATCCGGTCGCAGATCTCGTAGATCTGGTCCAGGAAGTGCGAGACGAACAGGATCGCCACGCCCTGGTCGCGCAACCGCCGCATCACGGCGAACAGTTGGCGCACCTCGTCGCGGTCCAGGCTGGAGGTCGGCTCGTCCAGGATCAGCACCTTGGCCGAGACGTCCACCGCCCGGACGATCGCGACCAGCTGCTGGACGGCTATCGAGTAGCTGTTCAGCGGGGCCGTGACGTCGATGTCCAGGTCGAGATCAGCGACCAACTCGGCGGCGCGGCGGCGAAGTTCGGACCAGTGGATGAGGCCGAACCGGCGCGGCTCGCGGCCGATGAAGATGTTCTCCGCGACCGACAGGTTCGGGCAGAGGTTCACCTCCTGGTAGACCGTGCTGATCCCGGCCAGCTGCGCCTGCAGCGGGCCGGAGATGTGGACGGTCCGGCCGTCCAGGACGACCTCGCCGCCGTCCGACTCGTAGACGCCGGTGAGGACCTTGATCAGGGTGGACTTGCCTGCGCCGTTCTCACCCATCAGCGCGTGCACCTCGCCGGGGAAGAGCCGGAAGTCGACCCCGTCCAGCGCCAGCACGCCCGGGAACTCCTTGCGGATCCCGTGTACTTCCAGGACCGGTTGCTGTGCGCGTTGCGCCGGCATCCGCCCCTCCTCTCGTGGTCGGGGACCGGGGGCGCTGGTCACTGACCCGCGCCCCCGGTCTCCGGGCCGGTCAGTACTGGCGGTTCGGCAGGGCGGCCGCGGCCTGGTCCTGGGTGAAGACGCCCTCCTCGGTCTTGATCCGGCGCGGCACCTGCTCGCCGGCCTTGACCTTCTTGATCAGGTCCATCAGCTGGTCGCCGAGGAGCGGGTTGCACTCGACGTCGACGTTGATCTTGCCCTGGCTCATCGCGGTGAAGGCGTCCTTGACGCCGTCGACCGAGATGATCTTGATGTCGGTACCGGGCTTCTTGCCGGCCTCCTCGATGGCCTGGATCGCGCCGAGGGCCATGTCGTCGTTGTGCGCGTAGAGCACGTCGATCTTCGGCTGGGACTTCAGGAAGGCCTGCATGACCTCCTTGCCCTTGGCCCGGGTGAAGTCACCGGTCTGGGAGGCCACGATCTTGAACTTGGAGTCGGCCTTGATGACGTCGGTGAAGCCCGCCTTGCGGTCGTTGGCCGGGGCGGAGCCGGTGGTGCCCTGGAGCTCCACGATGTTCACCGCGTCGGTCTTGCCCTGGTACTGCTTCACCAGCCAGTCGCCGGCCCGCTTGCCCTCCTCCACGAAGTCGGAGCCGAGGAAGCTGGCGTAGAGCGACTCGTCCTTGGAGTCCACCGCACGGTCCGTCAGGACGACCGGGATCTTGGCGTCCTTGGCCTCCTTGAGTACGGTGTCCCAACCCGACTCGACCACCGGCGAGAAGGCGATGACGTCCACCTTCTGCTGGATGAACGAGCGGATCGCCTTGATCTGGTTCTCCTGCTTCTGCTGGGCGTCGGAGAACTTCAGGGTGATGCCGGCCTTCTTCGCCGCGTCCTGCACGGACTTGGTGTTGGCGGTGCGCCAGCCGCTCTCCGCACCGACCTGCGAGAAGCCCACGGTGAGCTTGTGACCGGAGCCCGTACCGTCGGCCGAGCTCCCGCCGGAGCCGCCGGACCCGCAGGCGGACAGAACGGCGACCATCGCGCTTGCGACCAGGGCCGCCGCAGCTCTCTTGGACATCTTGGGGTTCCTCTCGGGTGGGGGGCGCCGTTCCCGCGGGGCGATGCGCAGCCCGGTCCGGCGTGGTTCGGGCAGCACCTGGTCCGCGTCGTTCGTGTGAACGGGAGGTGGCACTGCCGTTTCGCTCTTGTGAGATTGTTAACGCTAACAATTCGACGGACAAGAGGTCGGGTGTCCCGTTACCCAATCTTGACCTGGTGGGGCCCGGCCGAGTGAATCCGTTGGGAGTGCGCCGAGTTGGCTACCGGTGGCCGGTTGCAGTGGCCCGAGTCGACTACCGGCGAGCGGCCGGACCCGCACTCCGGCGCAGCACCATCTCCGGCGAGACCAGCACATGGCTGCGCGCATGGCCGACGCCGGCCAGCTCCTCGACCAGCAGCTCCAGGGCACGACGGCCCAGCTCGCCGAAGTCCTGGCGCACGGTGGTCAGGGGCGGCGCGAAGTACGCGGACTCGGGGATGTCGTCGAAACCGACCACGCTGATGTCGCCCGGGATCGACCGGCCCGCCTCGTGGAGCGCACGCAGCAGTCCCAGGGCCATGTGGTCATTGGCGCAGAACACGGCGGTGACCTCACGGTCCTCCGCGATCCTCAGCCCCGCCTCGTACCCGGAGCGGGCGCTCCAGTCACCGCTCTGGACCTGCGGGACCTCGGCGCCGACCGCCTCCAGCGCCTTGCGCCAGCCGTCCTGCCGGGTCTTGGTCTCCAGCCAGCCCGCCGGCCCGGCCACATGGTGCACGGTTTCGTGCCCGAGGTCGAGCAGGTGACGGGTGGCGGCCAGCGCACCGGCCTCGTTGTCGACCGCGACCACCGGCACCCGGGACTGGCTGCCCGACCCGACCGCCACCACCGGCACCGCGCTGGACAGCTTCGCCACCGCGCTCACCGCCGAGATCTGCGGCGCGATGACGACGATGCCTTCGACGCCCTGGTCACGCAGCCGGTCCACCGCCTCCTGGACGGAACGGCTGTCGAGCGAGCGCAGGCTCGCCACGCTGACGAAGTACCCCGCGCTGCGGGCCGCCTGCTCGATACCGTCCAGCATCGAGGCGGGGCCGTAGAGCGCACTGCCGAAGCTGACCACACCGAGGGTCTGCGAGCGCCGGGTGACCAGCGCCCGGGCCGCCGAGTTGGGACGGTAGTCCAGCTCACGGATGGCGGCGAGCACCCGTTCACGGGTGTCGGGCCGGACGTGCGGCGCACCGTTCAGTACTCGCGACACCGTCTGGTGGGACACGCCGGCCACCCGCGCCACGTCCGCCATCACAGGCTGGCGCGGTTCCGGCTCGGTGCTTGCAGTTCCCACTCACGGCCCCCTCATCGGTCTCATCGGTGCCACGGCACGGCGGTCCGGCCCTGGGTCGGTACCACGGCTGGTGACGCAGAGCTGGACAGGCACTACGACTGTCTCACGAGTGCTCACGAGAGTGTATTTGTTCGCGATCACATGACAAGGCTTCGGCGCCCTGCAGCTGATCACGAAGAGCTCGGGGCCAGGGCCTGCCCGGCCGACGCCGGGCCCCGGTGAGCAGCACCTAGGGCGGCCAGGGCGGTACAGGCCGGGTCGTGCACCGCGAGGCGTTCCAGGACGGGGAGCGCGCGATCATCGCCGAGAGCGCACAGGCCCAGCAGCGCAGGTCGGGATTCGGGCAACCGACGGAATTCGCTGACCTGGTCACTTACGGCTCTGATCATGTGCAGATCCCGCAATGAGCCAGGGGGAGTTCCACCGAGTCCACGTGGCTGGGTTCCGCGGGCGCGGCGTCTGCCGTGCTCAATGGGGGGCGGCGGACCTGCTCGGAGAGCTGGGGATAGGATCCGCGAGCGTCGTTGCCCCGTTCGGGCTGGCCATGCCCTGTGGAGGGATCTTCCGATGACGTTTCGGCTGCGCGCTGTCCGCGCGCTCGTGCTGCTGGCCGGCTTCTATCTGATGGGCGTGGTTCTGCTAGCGGCCATGGCGGTGCTCGACTGGCTGCTGGTGACACGGCTGCTCACCGAGCGGGCGGCCTGGTTCGAGGGCACGGTCCTGACCGTCACCGTCTTGCTGGCGGTGGCGATTCTGCGGGGTATGTTCGCCTCTTTGCGGGCCGGGCGTCTGGGCCCGGTGCCGCACGCGGTGGCGGTCACGCCGCAGGACCAGCCCGAGCTGTGGGAAGAGGTGCGCGCCGCTGCCGAGGTGACGGGGGAGCGGCCGCCGGACGAGCTCTACCTGGTCGCCGAGGTCAACGCGGGGGTCGCCGAACAGAGCCGCCTGCTGGGGCTGTTGCCCGGACGGCGCCGTATGCTCCTGGGCCTGCCGCTGCTCGCCGGGCTGACCGTCCCGCGGCTGCGCGCCGTCCTCGCCCACGAGTTCGGGCACTACGGCAACCTCGACACCCGGCTCGGCGGTGTCACGATGCGCGGCCGGGAGGCAGTACTGCACACGGTGGAGGTGTTCCGCGGGGGCAGCACCCAGTTGCACTACGCGATCGGCGCCCTGTACGTCGGCTACGCCCGGATGTTCCTGCGGACCTCGCAGTCCATGGCCCGCCACCAGGAGCTCGCCGCCGACCAAGTGGCCGCCCGGCACGCGGGCCGCGACGCGACGGTCGCTGCGCTGCGCACCCTTCCGGTGCTCGACGCCGTGCACACCCACTACCTGGACACATACGCCGCGATGGGCGGGCCGCTGGGAGCACTGCCGCCGGTGGGCGAGGTGCACGGCGGTTTCCGACGGCTGCTCGCCGCCCGGACGGCGGAGCGGCTCGCTGTACTCTCCGCCGGGCAGCGCCCGCCGCGGCCGCACCGGTACGACTCGCACCCGCCGACCGCCGAACGGATCGCCCTGATCGAGAAGCTGCCCGCCGACGGCCGGACCGACGGGTCTTCCGATGAGCCGGCCGCGGTCACCCTGCTGCACGACCCGGACCGGGTGTTCGCCGCGCTGGAGGCGCGCACGCTGCCGCCGGAGGCGATGCGGCTGCGGCGCATGAGTTGGGACGACCTCGTCATGGCCCGCGCGGTCGCCGACGCCGAAGGCTGGTCCCGGCCGCTACGGGTCGCCGTGGCCAGGGCGCTGCGCTCCTCGGCGCAAGGCGCAGACGGGCCTGCGCCCGTACGCCGGGATGCCACGGCCAAGGGGGTGCCGGACGACGAGTTGCCCGGCCTCGAGGAGGTACTCAACGCGTTCGACCGCGGCCTGCTGTGGATGGCGGTCGCCGACCGCATGCCCAAACCGCCTCGGGCGGCGCGGCTGATCGGGCCGTCGGCCCGCAACTTCATCCGGCCCAAGGTCTTCGACGGGCTCGCGGGCATGGTCCATCTGCGCCTCGCCGGGGCCGGACACGCCACCCCTGACATCGCCTGGTCGGGGCAGCCCGGACTCGCCCTGCCCGAGGCATGGGAGAAGGACATGGACGACGCCCTCGACGCGGCCGTCGCCGACATGCCCGACACTGCGCCCCTACGCGCCCTGCTCGCCGACACCCCCGGCGTGCCCGCGTAACCGCCGTTCGAAGTTGCGATCCCCCACACCGCCCAGGTGGTGGGGTTCAGGTTTTGCGAACCTGGCCAGTGGAGCTGGTGGCCGGGCCAGCTGGACGGCACGGGCCGGCCGCCCGGGCACAAGACACCATGGCCGTGACATGGGGGTACCTTCCTCGGACCGTCCTCATTCCGTCACCCCGCAACACCTCATTTCGTCGGTTCCGCCACCCGTCAGCCGGGCGGCGCCGGGCCTCGCTGGCAGTTCGGGCACCAGAAGGCGGGGCGGTCGCGGTCGTGCGGCGCCGTGCGGACGGGGGTGCCGCAGCGGAGGCAGGCGCGGCGGGCGCGGCCGTACACCCAGTTCTGCCGGCCCGGCTGGGTGTTGCCCGTGGTGACGTGGCCGTGGCGGAGCTTGTTGGCGTCGAGGAGTTGATGGGCGCGGGCCAGCAGGCGTTCGAGCGTGGTGACGGTGCCGACCGGTGTCCACGGGGTGAGCCCGGCCATGAAGCAGAGCTCGTTGGCGTAGACATTGCCGATCCCGGCGAGGTTGCGCTGGTCCAGGAGCGCCTCGGCGAGCGGGCGCTCAGGCTGCGCGCCGATCCGTCGCAGCGCCTCGGCGATGCTCCAGTCCGGGCCGAGCAGGTCGGGACCGAGGTGGCCCACGGCGTTCGGCTCGTCGGCGGTGCGGAGCAGCTCGACGACGGGCAGGCGGTAGCCGACGGCCGTACGGTCCCCGGTCCCGAGGATCGCGCGGATCTGGTGGGAGGGCCCGCCGCTCCAGCGTTCGCCGGGGCGGTAGAGCTCCCAGCGGCCGTCCATCCGGAGGTGGGTGTGGAGGGTGAGGCCGCCGTCGAAGCGGGTCAGCAGGTGCTTGCCGCGCGGGACGACCTCCAGGACCCGCCGGCCGGTCAGGTCGGCGGTGGCGTGAGCGGGCACGCGCAGGTCCGCGCTGGTCAGTACCTGGCCGGCGAGGGCCTCGTGCAGGAGCGCGGAGACGCGGAAGACACTGTCACCTTCGGGCACTCCCCCATCATGCCGGGTCCACGGTCACGGGGAGGGCCGCTCACGGGACGGCCGGATGAGCCGGCCGGTAGACCGTGAGAGGGCGGGAAGCCTTGCCGAGCAGCAGACGGTCCGGGGCAGGGACCGCCTCGCCGTCCAGGGCCAGGTGCCCCACTCCCCGCAGGTCGGTCAGGTCGAGGGCGGGCAGCCTGGCCTCGCGGTACACCCGCGATCTGCCGAGGGTGCCGGAGAGGAAGGCTGCGAGCAGTCTGGTCCGGGCGAACGGGCGGCTGCCGTCGACCACCCGGATGTCGAGCAGGCCGTCGTCCAGGCGGCTTCGGTGACTCGGCGCGAAGCCCGGAGGGTCGTACGCGCCGTTGCCCGCGAACAGCAGCCACAGCCTGCGCGGCACGCCGGACACCGCCACCGGGACGGGCTCCGCCGCCGCCAGCACCCGGACCAGCGCGACACCCAGCGCCGGCCACTTGCCGAGGCGCTTCTCCAGCCGCTCGCGGACGCGGACGAGGTCCGGGTACACGCCGATGCTGAAGGTGTTGAGGAAGATGCGGTCCAGGCCGTCACCGCGGAGGCGGCCGAGGTCCACGGCGGCCGCACTGCCCGTCTCGACCGCCTCGGCGGTGGCCCGCAGGGTGGGGCTGCCGAGGTCTACGGCGAAGTGGTTGAGCGTGCCGCCCGGGAAGACCGCCAGTGGCAGGAGCTCGCGGGCCGCGACCGTCGCTGCGAGGTTGACGGTGCCGTCGCCGCCGCAGACACCGAGCGCTCCCCCGGCGCGGACGGCACGCGCCGCGGCCCGGTCCATCAGCTCCGCCAGGTCGTCGCCGGGCCCGCAGACCTGGATCTCCGCCTCGGTGAGCAGCGCTCGGAGCTCCTCGACCACGGGATCCGGCCCCTGTCCGCCCCTGGGCGGGACGCCCGGGCCCGCGCTGATGTTGACCACCACGGACAGCCCAGCGCCGCGCGGGAGCGCGGGCGCGTCGAGGTGGGGCGGGGCGGTGGCGGCGGGACGGTTCGGCCTGCGTGGCCACCAACGGAGCGTGAGCGCGGCCGCTCCCGCGCCCAGTGCCGCCCCGGCCAGCACGTCGCCCGGGTAGTGCACGCCGACGTAGACCCGGGAGGCCATCACACCGGCTGCCACCGGGGCTGCGACCGCGCCCAGCAGGGGCGATTCCAGGGCGAGGCCGGTGGCGAAGGCGGCCGCCGAGGCGGAGTGCCCGGAGGGGAAGGAGCTGGTCACCGGCTGCTTGAGCAGTCGGCGGACCACCGGCACCGGGTCGAGGAGGGGCCGCGGCCGCCGGGCCGCGTACTTGGCCGGCAGGTTGGCGACGGCCGAGGCGATCAGGAGCGAGCCCACCCCGCGCAGCGCTGCCCGGCGGGCCGTACGGCTGCCGCTCGCCCCGAGGACGGCAGCGGAGGCCAGCCACAGCACGCCGTGGTCGGCGGCATGGGTCAGTCTGGGCAGCCAGGGGTCCGCGCCGCGCAGGCGACGCGCGGCGAAACGGACGAACAGCTGACGGTCGAGCTCGTTCAGCGCACCCATGACAGGAGGTTAGGTCCTTTTCGAGGTCGGGTCCTCTTCACCGGGCAACGCCTTACGACCGGGCAACGGCTCTTCGCCGGGCAGCGCGCCATCGGTCGACGGACACCGGCAGCAGGAGTCCGGCGACGGAGAGCGCACCCCAGCCGGCCGAGACCGCCACCGCCATGCCCCGGCGCTCGCGCGGCAGGGTGGCGCCCAGCAGGACGGCGTCGCCGAGGTCCGCCGCGATCCGCACCAGAGCCGCGAGCCTCAGGGCGTCCCCCTCGGGAGCCAGCACCATGGCGAGCCCGGAAGCCGCGTCGCGCCAGGCGAGCGGACGCAGGCAGACCTCCGTGTGCGGGGCGACCGCGCCGGTCTCGTCCACCAGCCCGGACGGCCCGGCGAGCAGCGCCGGGCGCAGCGCGACGGTCACGCCGTACAGGGCGGTCGCCGCGCCGGTGAGCCTGAGCAGTCCTGCGTGCATCCTGCCTTGCACCTCGTCCTTTCAGCGGCAGTCTCCCCCGCCGTTCTTACGAACCGCTGACGGCCTGTCGGTACGTCGCCGTTCTACCGCCCGGGCGGGCTAGCGTCGCGGGCATGGAGATTCTGCTCACCGGCGGTGCCGGGTTCATCGGGTCGGCCGTGGCGGCCCGGCTGGTCGCCGCCGGACACCGGGTTCGGGTGCTGGACGCGCTGCTCCCTGCGGTGCACCCGGCCGGTCGGGCACCGGTGCTGCCGGACGGGGTGGAGTTCCACCGGGGTGACGTACGGGACCGGCAGGTGGTGGAGCGGGCGCTGCGCGGGGTGGACGCGGTGTGCCACCAGGCGGCGATGGTGGGGCTGGGCCTGGACCTCGACGACGCGCCCGACTACGTGGGCTGCAACGACCTCGGTACGGCGGTGCTGCTGGCCGCGATGGCACGTTCGGACGTACGGGAGCTGGTGCTGGCCGGGTCGATGGTGGTCTACGGCGAGGGGCGCTACCGGTGCGCGGAGCACGGGGACGTCTCGCCGGGGCCTCGGCGGCCCGCCGACCTGGACGCCGGGCGCTTCGAGCCGCCCTGCCCGCGCTGCGGCGCCCCGCTCGCTCCGGGGCTGGTGTCCGAGGACGCGCCGGCCGACCCGCGCAACGTGTACGCGGCGACCAAGCTGGCCCAGGAGCACCTGGCCGCCGCCTGGGCCAGAGCATGCGGCGGCCGGGTACTGACGCTCCGTTACCACAACGTCTACGGGCCGGGGATGCCGCGCGACACTCCGTACGCGGGGGTCGCGTCCCTGTTCCGTTCGGCGCTGGCCCGCGGCGAGTCGCCGAGGGTCTTCGAGGACGGCGGGCAGCGGCGCGACTTCGTCCACGTCTCCGACGTGGCCTCGGCCAACCTGGCCGCGCTGGCCGCGGTGTCCGCCCGCCCGCCGGGGAGCGCGCGGGCGTACAACGTCGGCAGCGGGGATGTGCACACCGTGGGTGAGATGGCCGCGGCCCTGGCGGCGGCGTACGGCGGACCGGAACCGGTGGTCACGGGCGAGTACCGGCTGGGTGATGTCCGGCACATCACGGCCGACTCGGCCCGGCTGCGGGCCGAGCTGGGCTGGTGCCCGCGGGTCGAATTCGCCGACGGTATGGCGGAGTTCGCTGCCGCGCCGCTGCGGACCTGAGCCGTTTGGCTTCGACCTCGACGAGCTCCGCGCGCGGGCGGAGCGGTCGCTCGATCAGGTGTGACCCAGGGCCTGTCCAACCATGCCAGCCGGTGGGCGAATTGTCGGCAGATCCTGGTGACGGATACTCAGTTCCTGGCTGCAGTACGGTCGTTTGTCGTGGCTGAGCTGTGAGTCCGGCGGGTTGGGGGCGGTGGCGCGTGTCCGGCGGGAGCCTGGTAGGCATGGAGCGTGCGATTCGACGCAGTCCCGATGCCGCCGACCGTCGAGGTCAGGCCCCGCGACACCCGCGGCTATCCCGTCCCTGCCATCACCCCGTGGGAGGGTGACCAGCCGCAGTTCGCCCTCACCGATTACGGGCGCAGTGCCGACTGCGCGCGGATGCGGCTGTGCTCCGTCTGCAACACGGTGATGCCACGGGGCTCGGTGTGGCGCGTGGTGGGTGCCGCGGAGACTGCTGCGATCGGCGAGGCGCTGGCCGCCGGGCGGCCCTACCGCAATCTGGCGCCGACCCTTGAGGGGCCGGGGCACCGGGCGTGCATGCTGTACGCCTCGATGGTGTGCCCCTATCTGGCCCGCCCGAACGCGCGGCGCGGACTGTCCGCTGACCAACCGGACGACATGACGGCGCACGTCGTCCGGGGCGCCGTCCGCGGCGTGATGGGCGCGGTGGTGGGGTTCGGCGACTACGAGTACGCGGTCACCGAGACCCAGGTCCTGTTCCGCTTTCTCGATGTGGTCGAGTTCCTGCCGCACGACACCGCCGACGCGCACCTCGAGGAGCTGCGGGCCGAACTCGCCCGGCTGGACCGGGAGCCGCCGCGGCCGACGGGCTGAGCGGCTCTCGGGCGGTCCCGTCGTCCAGGGTCAACCGCGGTAGGCGGGCAGGCCGGGGTAGGTGGAGACCATGGTCGGGGCGGCGGAGCCGTCGGCCGGGAGGGTGGCTATGCCGTCGGGGGTCCGGACGGCGAGGGTGGTGCCGTCGGGGGACCAGGCGGGCTCGGTGTAGTCGGTGGTGGCGTTGGGGGTGAGGTCCTTGGCGGTCCGGCCCTCGAGGAGGTTCTCCTCGAAGATGTGGTCGTGGCCGCCGACGGAGCGGACGAAGACAATCTCCTGCGCGTTCGGGGCCAGCGCGGGCTGGGATCCCTGAGTGATCACACTGCCCTGCTGACGCAGGTAGTCGTCGCGGATGTAGACGTCGCCGGTGGTGGTGTTGGCGTAGACGGCGGTGCCGTGGGACCCGCGGCTGTTCGGCCAGGTGTTGCCGGTCTGCGGCAGCTCGGGCACGTTGTCGCCGGCTTCGGTCCCCAGCCTCAGCGTCTGCGGCGTGCCGTTGACGTCCGTGGCGGACACGCCTGCCAGGCGGGAGGTGCCGCCCTGCGCGACGGCGAAGAAGATGTTGTTCTTCGTGGTCGGGACGTTCTCGTCCGCTGCCATCACCTGCCAGGTGGGGTGCGACCATGTCTGTCCGCCGGGGTTCTTGGCCACGACAACGCGGCCGCTGCCGTCGGGGTTGGAGACGACGAGGTCGCCGGAACCGTTGATGAACACGGCCTTGCTGCCGTTCGGGGACCAGGCGAGGTCCCTGACGATGGTGCCGAAGTCCACCGAGGTACCGTTCATCAGCACGTGGTTGGTGCCGTTGCTGATGGTCAGCTTGCTGTTCGCCGTACCGTTCACAGCCGGCTTGGTGGCGGTGGGAGAGGCCGAGGCGCGGGTGGCCCCGGAGGGGGTCGCGGAGGCGCGGTTGGCCGAGGCGGGAGCACTGCCCGCCGGGGCGGCGCCGGTGTCGGTGCTGTCCGTCGGACCGCATCCGGTCAGCAGGAGGGCGCCGCCCGTGGTGATGGCGGCGGTGAGGGCGACGGCGGCTGCCGTCGTGCGGCGAGTGCGAGCGGACATGACTGGTTCCCCCCGGAACGGTGAAGATGCGTGCTTCGTGAATCGCGCCGGCCGCCCTCGCCTGCCGACGGCCCGAGTTCACCTGTTCGACCGGTTGCTGATACGCGCGATGAGAGAAGACTGGCAGCACCAGATCCGGGATCTGTACGCCAACCGTCACAGCCGTGCAACACGTCTGCCGAACCGCCCCTGGTGAGCGGATCTGCCTTCCTGGAAGGAAAACTGACGCTCCATCTGAGGATTGTCGAGGAGACGAAGTACTCGGCGCGCTACACAACGAGTCCAGCCCCATCGGGGCGTGTCGGGCGGCCTCAGTCGTGTTCGACTCCATACAACCTATGCAGGCCCGCCGGCACCTGACGCAGGAGCGCACGGCTCGATCTCATGCCACGCAGGCGGTCCCCCGAGCTGCCAGTCGAGTGGGTCCTGTGAGTGATGGAGTGATCGTCGGGCCGCGTTCACGAAAGCGAGTTGGGCAGCGGCGAGGAGCGAGACGATCTCCTGCAGATCCTCCCGTGTCTTCCGCTGCCCGCTCGGCCGGGATGGACGTCTACGGCTACACCGCCCTCACCGACCCCGCCAAGCTCAAGGCTGCCGGCGCCACCGGGTTGATCGCCCGACTGCCTGACGTACTAGCACTTCTGGCGCTCTGAGCTTGAGGTTGAGGTTGAGGTTGAGGTTGAAGGAACTGGTGCCGCATCAGAATAGGTTCGTCCTGGCGAGAGCTGGTTGTGGTACTTTCTGCGTCGCCAGGTGCTGCTGCGAACCGAGGAGGTGAGACCGATCAACGCTGTAACAGGTCGGGGCTCCCTCCCTTGTATGGGCTAGGGAGTGCCCGCAGAAGGCATCCCGAAAGGCTTGAAACGCACATGCGGTTCACCTCCCGGACGTCGTCCGACGGCGTCACCGAACAGCTCTTCACCCTCCCCTTCACCTTCGGTGAGATCCCCGGCGTGCTGTGGACGCCGGACGGCACCGCCGGTACCCGCCCCCTGATCCTGATGGGACACGGCGGCGGCCAGCACAAGAAGGCCCCCGGCATCGAGGCGCGTGCCCGCCGCTTCGCGGCCGAGTGCGGTTTCGCGGTGGCGGCCGTCGACGCACCCGCCCATGGCGACCGGCCGCGAACCGAGGAACACAACCGGCTCATCGGCGAGATGCGGAACCGCATGCAGACCGGCGGGGACGTGGCTCCGGTGCTCGCCGAAGTCCACACCCTCATCGCCGACCAGAGCGTCCCGGAATGGCGGGCGGTCTTGGACGCGGTCCAGGAACTCGACCACGTCGGCGCCGGCCCGGTGGGCTACTGGGGGATGTCGTTGGGCTGCGGGCTCGGCGTTCCGTTCGTCGCCGCCGAGCCCCGCGTCCGCGCGGCGGTGCTGGGCCTGAACGGGGCGGAGACCTCGGCCGAGGCCGCCGCGCGGATCACCGTCCCGGTGGAGTTCCTGGTGCAGTGGGACGACGAGCGGGTGCCGCGGGCGGCGAGTCTGGCACTGTTCGACGCCTTCGCGTCGGCGGAGAAGACGCTGCACGCCAACCCCGGCAAGCACGGGGAGATCCCGATGTTCGAACTGGACAGCTCACTGCGGTTCTTCACCCGACACCTGAGCTGATACACCTGTCGCCCGCGACGCGCTGATCGGGTTCCACGCCCGATCAGCGCGTTCAGCGCACATGTGCGACATCCCGCGAGTTCTCCTGAGGCCTGCTGAGTGCCCGAGGCCGTGGCCAGGGGCTTCTTCCTCCTTCGAGTGCTCCGCCGGCCTGTGACGTAACCTCAGGATTCCTGAAGCGTTCTCAACTCATCCGACCGATCTGCGGTCCGGTCGAAGGCGAGGAGGCGCGAGTTGGCGGCGCTGGCGGTGGTGCGGGACCTGCGCGAGTACCGGGATCCGGTCTCGGCGGAGGAGCTTGAGCAGTTCGAGACCGACGTGCTGGCCGGGTTCGTCTTGGCCCGGGCCTCGGCCGGGCTGACGGACGGCACGATTCGCGGCGACGTCGGGCACCTGGAGCAGATGCGGACGTGGTTCGGCCGTCCGCTGTGGGACATGGAGCCGACCGACGCGGACGCGTACTTCGGGCGGGTCCTGCGGGGCTCGCCCAGTGGTACCCGGCTGGCCCGCTCCCAGGCGCTGACCACGTACTTCATGTTCCTGGAGCTTCGGCACAAGGTCGAGATCCATCAGATGACCGGGCGCGTGGTCGAGTGCCCGATCGACGAGATGAACCGTCCGCGCGGCTCCAAGGACGCTCAACTGCGGATCCCGCCCACCGAGCCGGAGGTCGGTCAGCTATTCACGGGCTGGGGCGGTGAGCTCGCGACCTGCCGCAAGTTTGCTCCGACAGCCCGCAACTACACCGCCGCGAAGCTGATGTCGCAGGTCGGGTTGCGGGTGAACGAGGCGTGCAAGCTCGACCTGGACGACATCAAGTGGAACCTGGGCCGGTTCGGCAAGCTCCATGTCCGCCACGGCAAGGGCGCTCGTGGCTCGGGGCCACGTGAGCGAATGGTGCCGCTGATCAACGGCGCGGACCGGACGCTGCGGTGGTTCATCGAGGATGTGTGGGGCCAGTTCGACGACGACCACACCCGCCCCGGCGCCCCGCTGTTCCCGAGCGAGCGCAAGAACACCGACGGCTCCGCGCGCCGGGTCGGCGATGACGCCCTGCGTGATGGTCTGGCAGCGGCCGTCGAGGCCCATCTGCCGCTCTGGACAGAGAAGTTGACTCCCCACGTCCTGCGGCACTTCTGCGCGTCGGAGCTCTATCAGGGCGGCCTGGACCTCATCGCAATTCAGGAGGTTTTGGGACATTCATGGATCGCCACGACGATGCGATACATCCACGTCCAGCAGACCCGGGTCGAAGACGCCTGGATCACCGGGCAACAGCGGGCCGCGAAGCGACTGGAAGGACTCCTGGGATGAAGTGGAACCTACGGCTGACCGCCGCGAACAAGGGCGTCTGGAAGGCATCTGAGCTCCAGCGGAGCCTGGCAGAGCACGGCCTGGTGATCTCGGCCGGGAAGATGTCCGGGCTGTGGTCCGGGCAGCCGGTCTCCCTGAAGCTGGAGGACCTCGATGTCATCTGCGTCGTTCTCGACTGCGAAATCGGGGACCTGCTGATCCCCGAACCAGCGAAGGTCCAATCCCCCGGGCAGCAGGAGACGGCTCGAGCGGCGGTCGGAGCCAGCACCACCGCCCCGACAGTGGTGCCCAAGCGCCGCGACGGCCGTTCCCTCCCGCCGGTCTGACGCCGGCATCGCCGCGGTGGGCAAGATCAGCGATGACAAGCCGGCAGCCTCCTGCGCGGGCTGCTTCGCTTGGGGACAACTGCCCGGCCGGTACTGCCGAGGTTGCTACACCTACGGCCAACAGCATGCCGTCGGACGGTGCTCGGGTTGCCGACGCGAGGTTCCCGTTGACGACAAGCACGGCTACTGCCGCCTCTGCCGGGCTCAGGCGACCTGGGCGATCAAGGCCAGCGGCAAGGCATCGGTGTTGGAGCCGTACCTACGTCAGGTGACCTGCCAGCAGCTGTTCTTCGCGAACCTGCAGCGGCCCCGAAGCGGCGGCCCGCCAGTCGGCAAGCAAGGGCGTCGCGTTCCGAAGCGGTCACCAGCACCTGCCTGGCCAGGCACGCTGGCGGACTGGATCCAACCGCCGTTGTTCGCCGCCGCACGGGACTACCGCAAGTTCGACCGGAAACAGCACGCTGACCTGGCCAATCCATGGCTGGTTCGAGGTCGGCGGGCAGCTCGCGCGCTGAGCGAGGCGCGCGGGTGGAGCCGCTGGATCACCAGTGACGTCGACCGGGCTCTGGTCATCGTGCTGTCCGGTCATACAGAGGCCGAGCCGATCCGGTACTCCGAGCTCTTCCCGGCCCTGCGAATCCGGGGGCTCCCGGTAGGTCGGACCGCCGAAGTCCTTGACCAGCTGGGCCTGTTCACCGACGATCGCGCTCCCGCAGTCGACCGGTGGCTGGAACGCAAGCTCGACGCAGTCGCCCAGGGCATCCGCAGCGAGGTCGAAGCCTGGGCCCGCACCCTGCTCGACGGCGGGCAACGGTCCGAGCCTCGCGCGCGACAGACAGCATGGGCCTACCTCAACGAGGTCCAGCCGGTGCTGCTGGAGTGGTCCAGCCGCTACGACCATCTGCGGGAGGTCACGCGCGAGGACGTCATCGCGGCCCGGGACGCCGTCAGCGGCAAGCAGCGGGAGAGCCGGCTCGTCGCACTGCGGTCACTGTTCCGTCACGCGAAGAAGAACGGCCAGGTCTTCCGCAACCCCACCCTGCGGATCCGCGTCCCACGGCAGGCCGGCGGCGTCATCCAATCCCTCGGGCAGCCGGACATCGACGAGGCGATCGCCGCCGCCACCAGCCCGGACATCCGGCTCATCATGGCCCTGGCCGCCGTCCACGCGGCACGACCGAGGACGATCCGCACGATGCAACTGGATGACGTCGACCTCGGCAACCGGCGCATCACCGTGGGCGGGCACGTCCGCCCACTCGACGACCTCACCCACCGCGCTGTCCTGGACTGGCTCGACCACCGCCGCAACCGCTGGCCGAACACTGCCAACCCCCACCTGCTGATCACCCAGAAGACAGCCGTCGAACTCGGGCCGGCGGGCAAGCTCTGGACCACCCGGGCCACCCGCAACCTCACCGCCACCCTGGAACGGCTCCGCGTCGACCGCCAGCTCGAAGAGGCCCTCACTCACGGACCCGACCCGCTCCACCTCTCCCTCGTCTTCGGCATCGACGAGAAGACCGCCATCCGCTACGCGGACTCGGCCCGGCGCCTCCTGGAAACAGTGCCGAGTCGTGGAACTCCGTGACAGCATCGCTGGATGATCAACGCTGAGGACCTGGTCGGCAGACGCCTGCTTGACCAGCACCTGGGGCCCGTCGAAGAGCATCTCCCGAGGTGGGCGCGTGAATCCATCGCCCTGGGTTCACAGCGAGCCCACCTGGAGAAAACCCCTGTTCATGTCCCACACCGTGCGAGATGCTGCCGGACATGATCGAGCGTGAGTTCGCGATCCGGGCGGCCCAAGAAGATCTGGATCGAAGGTTCTCGGGGCGACTGGTGGTGACCAAGGCTGAGGAGCACGAACTCGTCTGGATCGTCTACTACCAGACCGCGGAGTACCTACGCACGGGCGACCCGAGTCAGCTCTTGGGCGGCAATGGCCCCTACCTGGTTGATCGCCTCGATGGGAGTCTCCACCAGATCGGACCGGTCACCGCTGTTACCGGCGAGTGGGAGCTGGACTACCGGACCCGCATTCGGAAGATGCCCACACGCACCGCAGTGGATGACCTGCACGAGGAGATCCGCCGGGCAGCGGCGGCCCACGGACGAATCATCGCCATGCACGTGCTGCGGCAACGGGTCCACACGCTCACGCACGCGCAAGTCATCGAGTACGTCACCGCTCTGCAGGCTGGCGCCGCACCACCGCACCTGGTGGACATCGCCACCAGGGCGCTCGTCCCTCCCCTCGATCCCGTCCTCAGCGTCCACACCATCCGCGGCGCGGACCTGACCCAGGCTCTGGAGGCGACCGACAAGGGTGGACCCGTGTCTTGATACGAACTCGCGGGTCCCCTCGCGAGAATCAGGGTGGTGGACCCGCGGGTTCACCATGAAGGACCTTCGGTTTCCATGAACCCACGGGGCTCCTGGCCCCGGACTCCTATCTCTGACCCGAGCCGCAAACTAGCGGTCAGGACGTCGCGACCGTGGTCTTCTTCGCCTGGCGGGGCACGGTCCTCTCACGGTTCAGGTGCCCGTACACCGTCGACCGTGGCACACCGAACAGGTCTGTCAATCCCCTGGCAGTGCGAGGCCAATCGCCGGGAACGCCCCGCAGCAAGCCCTGGTCCCGCGCGGGTCTGCCGCCGCCTTCGCACTCGCGCTGGCGGCCATGGTGGCGGTCAATCAGCTCATGCGGCTTTCGGTGCCTCGCGCGACAATGTTCAGCCGGGGAGCGCTCCCCGCAGGCTCGCAACGCTTTGACGCGTAGGAACCGGACGCGCTCGCCTCTGCGCGAGTTGGGGACCACCGCGAGACTGGGAATGGCTTCGTGCTCGCTGGCGACGGCGTGCTGTTTCTCCCGCTCGACCGTGCCGCGGACATCGCCGAGTCGGCGAGTACGATCATTGACGCCGAACGGCACCAGGCCGCTCGCATGAACCTCGGCGACAGCTTCCGAGACCAGGCCAGGTTCTGCAACTACCGTGCCGGGAGCGATGGGGACGGCACGACGTTTCCCGCCGGTACCTCGGTTTGAATCTGCGGAGCCATTGAGGGGGACCAACCGATGCAGCCACGACGACACCCGTCCGGTCCGGCACGATGACCGCCTCTGATCGCCGCCGGGGCGCGCCCGAGCATCCTTGGCGTGGGATTCACCTCGACGTGTACGAGCGGCACATGGGCGACCCAGGGGTCGGGCAGCTTCAGCGGCTCCGCGATATCACCGGGGAACAGCTCGCGGCGTACCCGTTCCGTGCGATCGGGGTGCTGGGAGTCGCGGGAGGCAACGGGCTGGACCTCATCGACCCTGAGACCACGGATGCCGTGTACGGGTACGACATCAACCCCGACTACCTCAACGCCTGCAAGACCCGATATCGCGACGCCCTCGGCGATCGCCTCCATCTGATCGAGACGAGCATCGACCGCTCCGTGAGGATCGCGCGCGTCGATCTCCTCATCGCCAACCTCATCATCGAGTACGTGGGCGCCGAAGAGTTCGCCGCCTTCGCGGCCGCGAACGCCCGCTCCATCGGCGTGCTGTCGTGCGTGATCCAGCGCAACGACACGGCAGGCTTCGTCAGCTCGACGGACTACTCATCGTCGTTCGACGCTCTCGCCTCGGTGTCATCGGACATCGACCCCGAGACGCTGACCTCAGCGATGTCGGATGCAGGGTTCGCAGCCCTGAGTCGCTGCGAGTACCCCTTGCCGAACGGTAAAGCCCTGGTGCGACAGGACTTCCAGACGACCCCGCGCCCATGAACAGCCAGACCCCTGCGCCCGCGTCGTCCTACGTCGAGATGGTGCCGGAGGATCTGGTGGCCGGGTTCTCCACCCGGCCCCGGCACCTCGACGCCGAGACAGACCGGCTCATCGAGCAGTACGTGTCTTAGAAGCGTCCGCCAGTAGGGCGCGACCAGGGCTGGGTGATAGCTCGACAGGCACAGCGCCCCCATCATCGAGTTGGTCGCGCTCTGCGACCGGGGAGGGGCTGTGCCTGCCTGCGGCTCGCTGCAGGGGCTGGGGTCAGCTCAGGGCTTTGGCCAAGCGGTTCAGGCCGTCCGCGATCTCGGCGGGGGTGTGGGTGGTGAACGACAGGCGCAGCGTCGCCGGGTCTGGGCGGCTTGCGAAGAAGGGGGCGCCGGGGACGTAGGCCACGTTGTGGGCGACCGCTTGCGGGAGCAGGGCGGTCGCGTCGTGGCCGGAGGGGAGGCGGACCCAGAGGAACATGCCGCCGTCCGGACGGTTCCAGCTGCTGCCGGCGGGCAGCGCGTTCGCGAGTCCGGCGAGGATGGCGTCGCGGCGCTCGCGGTAGGCGTCACGGACGGTGGCGAGGTGAGTGTCCAGGTCGCAGTCGGCGAGGTAGCGGGCTGCGGCGGCTTGGTCGACCGTCGAGGTGTGCAGGTCGGCGGCCTGCTTGGCGATGACGCAGGCGCGCCGGAGCGCGGCCGGGCCGCGCAGCCAGCCGAGCCGCAGCCCGGGGGCCAGGACCTTGGAGAAGCTGCTCAGTAGCACCGTGCGGTCCTCGGCTCCGGTGCAGCCTGCGACCCACTGGACCGGCTCGCCGCTGAAGCGCAGCTCGCCGTACGGGTCGTCCTCGATGATCCAGAGTCCGCGCCGCGCCGCGACCTGCGCGACCACTCTGCGGCGTGCGAGCGGCAGCGTGCGGCCGGTCGGGTTCTGGAAATTGGGCACCAGATACAGAAGCTTGGGCCGTTCCGCCGCGACGAGCGCGTCGAGCGCGTCCGGCATGATGCCGTCCGCGTCGGTGGGGACCGGGATGATCCGAGCGCCTGCGAGTCCGAAGCACTGCAGCGCGGCGAGATAGGTCGGGTCCTCGACCAGGATCGTGTCGCCGGGTTCCAGCAGGGCCGAGGCCAGCAGCGACAGTCCCTGCTGCGAGCCACCGGTGACCAGCAGGTCCTCGGGGTCGGTCGGCAGGCCGCGTGTGGTGAGCCGGGTGGCGACCGCCGCGCGCAGCAACGGGTCGCCCTCGGTAGTCGAGTACTGCAGCACCTGCCGCGGCGACTCGCGCAACACCGCGTCGTAGGCCGCGCGGATGCCCTCCGCGTCGAAGAGCTCGGGGGCGGGCAGGCCGCCCGCGAACGAGATGACGTCGGGGCGGGCGGTCAGCGCCAGGATCTCCCGGACGGGGGACCCGCCCACGTCGGCGGTGCGGGCGGCAAGAGCAGGGACGGCGGCGGCGGCGCTGTCAGCTGTGGTCAGCATATCGGCCCACCCTACGGGAGTAGCCGGTCCGGTTGACCTGGGTGAACGGGGCACGGGCATGGGTCCTTTCGGAGTGCGCGGATGGGGCACGGACTAGGAGAAGAGAGGAAGGGTGGAGGCGACCGCGACGTGCACGGCGGTTCCGCCGACGACGCTGAGGACGGCGTTCTTGCGCCAGACGTGCAGTGCCGCAGTGGTCACCAGGGCGGCCACGGCCGCCCCGGTCTGCGGCGCGATGTCGACCGGCGTATGGCGCAGGGTGTAGAAGACCAGAATCGTCAGCACGCCGACGGGCATGCTTTCGTTCAGGTACGGCAGCAGTGCGCTGTGCCGGATCGGTGCGAGGAAGGCGAACGGCGCGGCCCGCAGCGCCCAGGTGACGGCCGAACAGACGAGTACGGCCGTGATGATGTAGGTCGGCTCAGGCATGGGCGCTCCTGCGCTTGATGCAGGTGAGGGCGTACTGGGTGAGCAGGATCGCGACGAAGGCGGTCATGGCGGCCACGAGCATTCCGTCCCCGAAGAGCAGGTACGAGCCCAGGGCGCACAGCAGCGCGATGACGGGCAGGGGGACGCTGCGCCGGACGCGGAACGCGTCGATGGTCAGGACGAGGAAGAACGCCGTCACCGCGAAGTCCAGCCCGACGACGCTGTCCGGGAGGAAAGTCCCCGCCAGGGCGCCGACTGTGACAGCAGCGACCCACACGACCTGAAGCGCCGCCTGAATCGTCAGGATGCGCCGCCTGCTCCAACGCTGCGCCTGCGGACCGGTGGTCAGCGCCCACGCCTCGTCTGTGAGCGTGAACGTGGAGTACACCTTCGCCCCGCGCCCGTGCACTCGATGCAACGGGAACGACAGCGCGTAGAACACATGGCGGAAGTTCACCAGGAACGCCGTTGCCGCGATTTGCGCCAGCGGTGCCACGGCCACCACCATCCCCAGCACCACGAACTCCAGCGATCCCGCGAAGATCACCGTCGCGAATACCGGGGCCCACCACCATGCCAAGGGCGACTGGGACACCACGACGCCGAAGGCCAACCCCATGGGCAGGGCGCCCAGCGCCGCAGGCGTGACGATGCGCACGCCTTCCCGAACCTCATCGCCGGGGTCCGTGGTCGGTGAGGGAGGAGGGCTCGTCGAAGGAACGACTGGCTGGGAAGTCATTCGACAATTTTATGTCAGTATCGTCCGCAAATGATTGCCATAGATGGGCGCATAATGACCCTATGAGCAACGCAAGGAAGCTTGATGCCACCGACAGAGCAATTTTGTTTCATCTCTCCAAGGATGGTCGATTGAGCAACATCGAGCTGGCCGCTCGGATCGGTCTGACTCCGGCGCCCTGTCTGCGCCGCGTCAAACGCCTGGAGGAGGAAGGGGTGATCACCGGCTATCGGGCCAGGATCGATCCCGCTGCCGCGGGCCGGCCCTTCTGCGTGGTCATGTCTGTGGAGATCACCATGACCAACAGGCAGACCGTGGAGGAGTTCGAGCGAGCTGTCGCCGCCTTCGACGAGGTCACAGAGGTCCGTCGAGTCTTCGGTGTGCCCGACTACATCATCCGCGTCGACGTCGCCGACGGGAACGCGTATGAGCGCTTCCAGACCGAGAAGATGACGAAGCTCCCCGCGGTGCACCGCATCGTGTCGCACCAGACCATGAAGCTGATCAAAAGCTTCGAGTGAGCCTCGCTCACTACTGGGTCGGCCGACCACGAGTGACGGGAGAAGGTCGCCGATGCAGCACACGACAACGCCTGACGGGGTCCGTATCGCCTACCAGGTCCAAGGCGAGGGACTGCCGCTCGTCCTGCTGGCGGGCCAGGCGAACAACCACCACTGGTGGGACGGGGTGCGCGACGACTTCCACGCCGACCGCAGCACCCTCACGCTCGACTACCGCGGTACGGGTGAGAGCGACAAGCCCGACATTCCCTACAGCACCGAGGTCTTCGCGCAGGACGTGATCGCGGTGCTCGACGAGCTCGGTGTCGACCGGGCCGACGTCTACGGCACGTCCATGGGCGGACGCGTGGCCCAGCACCTCGCGGCCCGCCATCCGTACCGGGTGCGCGCCCTGGTACTCGGCTGCACGTCGCCCGGCGGCCTGCACGGCGTCGAACGCGCCAACGACGTGCGCAGGTCGCTGGCACAGCCGCAACCGTGTGCGACGCGGCAGGCCCTGCTCGACCTGATGTACAGCCCGGCCTGGCTGGCGACCCACCCCGGCCCCTACCGGACGCTCGGCGATCCGGCCATGCCCGCCTATGCCCAGCGTCGCCACCTGGCGGCCAGCAACCAGCACGACGCGTGGCACCTCCTGCCCGGCATCAGCGCACCCACTCTGGTCGTGCACGGCAGCGACGACCTGCTCAACCCCGCCGCCAACGCTCCTCTGCTCGCGAATCGCATCCCCGGCGCCCGGCTTCACATGATCCCCGGAGCGCGGCACGCCTATTTCGAGGAGTTCCGCGCCGTCGCGAGCCCGCTCGTCCTGGACTTCCTCACCACAGTGCCGCACCGGTGACAGGGAAACGGGCAGTCTCCGCGCGTGGCAGTCGGCCGGCGACGGAGAGAACGCCCTCTCAGCCCCGCGCGCGGCTGGTGCTCACACGGTCTATGACGGATCGTCGGCGATAGGCTGAGTGAAGCCCGCACACCGATGCCAGGCATTTGTCACTCAGCCGTGGCCACGTGCTCGCTTCGGGCGCGCTGGTCCGGGACCGTCACTGTGGACAGGTCGAGGCGGGTGTCCATGTCGAGGCGGAACGTGCCGTACGGGTTGATGTTCGACCAGAACAGCGCGGTCAGACCGCGCCGGTTCAGGACCTGCTCGGCCTCCGCGGTGCCCAACCTGAGCGCGGTGGCGTACATGACCATCTGGTCGTACTGCTGGGCGATCAGGTCCCACTTGATCGCCCTGGTCAGCGAGCCGCCGAGCGCCGGCCAGCTGGGCGGGCCGTCGTCCGGCAGGGACAGCCGGATGCTGCCGATGTTCTTCAACCGGGGCAGCAGCCGGAAGTTCAGCAGCTCGGTGAAGGCGAACCCGACCACCGAGGCGCCGTGCGTGTCCACGTAGTTCGACTCGATGTCCGCGTCCGTGCAGTGCCGCAGTAGGCCCTCGATCATCGCCGCGACCTCGGAGGAGGAACAGGACTTGAGCGCAACCGGGACGTGCAATCTCACCCAGGCGCTCGATGGTCCGCGCGCAGAACGCCTTCTCCGCCCGAGCCTGGGCCGAGGCGATGATGCGCTCGATCCGGCCGGGCGGCTCGATCCGGTCCACCCGGCACTGCACGAGCAGGGCCTCCCGCAGCCGGTCCTCCACCAGCTCCACCGGGCAGACCTCGTCCGCCAGCCACGCGATCGGTCGTTCCTCGTCCGCCCGCGTCGAGGGACGGAAGCCAAGCGCCTCGCGGATCTGCGCGCGGTGGTACTCGGCCGTCCGGCCGGTGAGCGAGTACTTCACGAAGTCCGCGGCCGGGACCTTCACCAGCTCGGCGACGTACTCCACCGCCTGCTGTGGGGATCTCCTCAACAGACTCCGGGAACCGGCCCTCCAGTTCGAAGAACTTCAGCACCAGGCAGAAGCCCAACCGCCTCGGACCGGTCTTGTTCGCCACCAAGTCCCAGTCGCCGTCCACGAGCGTCCAGCACGCCACCACGTCTTCCGGCGACCACTCCTGCCGCACGTTCCCGCCCTCTCGCCTCAGCTCACGGGATCACCCGACCGGCTCAACGAACCGGCGGCCCCGGGGCAACGGGCGACCTGACGAACCGTTGACCAGCAGCGCGAGCTACCTTGCGGCTGGGGTCAGAGGTAGGACTCTGGGGGCCAGAGCCCCGTGGGTTCATGGAAACCGAAGGTCCTTCATGGTGAACCCGCGGGTCCACCACCCTGATTCTCGCGAGGGGACCCGCGAGTTCGTATCAAGACACGGGTCCACCCTTGTCGGTCGCCTCCAGAGCCTGGGTCAGGTCCGCGCCGCGGATGGTGTGGACGCTGAGGACGGGATCGAGGGGAGGGACGAGCGCCCTGGTGGCGATGTCCACCAGGTGCGGTGGTGCGGCGCCAGCCTGCAGAGCGGTGACGTACTCGATGACTTGCGCGTGCGTGAGCGTGTGGACCCGTTGCCGCAGCACGTGCATGGCGATGATTCGTCCGTGGGCCGCCGCTGCCCGGCGGATCTCCTCGTGCAGGTCATCCACTGCGGTGCGTGTGGGCATCTTCCGAATGCGGGTCCGGTAGTCCAGCTCCCACTCGCCGGTAACAGCGGTGACCGGTCCGATCTGGTGGAGACTCCCATCGAGGCGATCAACCAGGTAGGGGCCATTGCCGCCCAAGAGCTGACTCGGGTCGCCCGTGCGTAGGTACTCCGCGGTCTGGTAGTAGACGATCCAGACGAGTTCGTGCTCCTCAGCCTTGGTCACCACCAGTCGCCCCGAGAACCTTCGATCCAGATCTTCTTGGGCCGCCCGGATCGCGAACTCACGCTCGATCATGTCCGGCAGCATCTCGCACGGTGTGGGACATGAACAGGGGTTTTCTCCAGGTGGGCTCGCTGTGAACCCAGGGCGATGGATTCACGCGCCCACCTCGGGAGATGCTCTTCGACGGGCCCCAGGTGCTGGTCAAGCAGGCGTCTGCCGACCAGGTCCTCAGCGTTGATCATCCAGCGATGCTGTCACGGAGTTCCACGACTCGGCACTGTTTCCAGGAGGCGCCGGGCCGAGTCCGCGTAGCGGATGGCGGTCTTCTCGTCGATGCCGAAGACGAGGGAGAGGTGGAGCGGGTCGGGTCCGTGAGTGAGGGCCTCTTCGAGCTGGCGGTCGACGCGGAGCCGTTCCAGGGTGGCGGTGAGGTTGCGGGTGGCCCGGGTGGTCCAGAGCTTGCCCGCCGGCCCGAGTTCGACGGCTGTCTTCTGGGTGATCAGCAGGTGGGGGTTGGCAGTGTTCGGCCAGCGGTTGCGGCGGTGGTCGAGCCAGTCCAGGACAGCGCGGTGGGTGAGGTCGTCGAGTGGGCGGACGTGCCCGCCCACGGTGATGCGCCGGTTGCCGAGGTCGACGTCATCCAGTTGCATCGTGCGGATCGTCCTCGGTCGTGCCGCGTGGACGGCGGCCAGGGCCATGATGAGCCGGATGTCCGGGCTGGTGGCGGCGGCGATCGCCTCGTCGATGTCCGGCTGCCCGAGGGATTGGATGACGCCGCCGGCCTGCCGTGGGACGCGGATCCGCAGGGTGGGGTTGCGGAAGACCTGGCCGTTCTTCTTCGCGTGACGGAACAGTGACCGCAGTGCGACGAGCCGGCTCTCCCGCTGCTTGCCGCTGACGGCGTCCCGGGCCGCGATGACGTCCTCGCGCGTGACCTCCCGCAGATGGTCGTAGCGGCTGGACCACTCCAGCAGCACCGGCTGGACCTCGTTGAGGTAGGCCCATGCTGTCTGTCGCGCGCGAGGCTCGGACCGTTGCCCGCCGTCGAGCAGGGTGCGGGCCCAGGCTTCGACCTCGCTGCGGATGCCCTGGGCGACTGCGTCGAGCTTGCGTTCCAGCCACCGGTCGACTGCGGGAGCGCGATCGTCGGTGAACAGGCCCAGCTGGTCAAGGACTTCGGCGGTCCGACCTACCGGGAGCCCCCGGATTCGCAGGGCCGGGAAGAGCTCGGAGTACCGGATCGGCTCGGCCTCTGTATGACCGGACAGCACGATGACCAGAGCCCGGTCGACGTCACTGGTGATCCAGCGGCTCCACCCGCGCGCCTCGCTCAGCGCGCGAGCTGCCCGCCGACCTCGAACCAGCCATGGATTGGCCAGGTCAGCGTGCTGTTTCCGGTCGAACTTGCGGTAGTCCCGTGCGGCGGCGAACAACGGCGGTTGGATCCAGTCCGCCAGCGTGCCTGGCCAGGCAGGTGCTGGTGACCGCTTCGGAACGCGACGCCCTTGCTTGCCGACTGGCGGGCCGCCGCTTCGGGGCCGCTGCAGGTTCGCGAAGAACAGCTGCTGGCAGGTCACCTGACGTAGGTACGGCTCCAACACCGATGCCTTGCCGCTGGCCTTGATCGCCCAGGTCGCCTGAGCCCGGCAGAGGCGGCAGTAGCCGTGCTTGTCGTCAACGGGAACCTCGCGTCGGCAACCCGAGCACCGTCCGACGGCATGCTGTTGGCCGTAGGTGTAGCAACCTCGGCAGTACCGGCCGGGCAGTTGTCCCCAAGCGAAGCAGCCCGCGCAGGAGGCTGCCGGCTTGTCATCGCTGATCTTGCCCACCGCGGCGATGCCGGCGTCAGACCGGCGGGAGGGAACGGCCGTCGCGGCGCTTGGGCACCACTGTCGGGGCGGTGGTGCTGGCTCCGACCGCCGCTCGAGCCGTCTCCTGCTGCCCGGGGGATTGGACCTTCGCTGGTTCGGGGATCAGCAGGTCCCCGATTTCGCAGTCGAGAACGACGCAGATGACATCGAGGTCCTCCAGCTTCAGGGAGACCGGCTGCCCGGACCACAGCCCGGACATCTTCCCGGCCGAGATCACCAGGCCGTGCTCTGCCAGGCTCCGCTGGAGCTCAGATGCCTTCCAGACGCCCTTGTTCGCGGCGGTCAGCCGTAGGTTCCACTTCATCCCAGGAGTCCTTCCAGTCGCTTCGCGGCCCGCTGTTGCCCGGTGATCCAGGCGTCTTCGACCCGGGTCTGCTGGACGTGGATGTATCGCATCGTCGTGGCGATCCATGAATGTCCCAAAACCTCCTGAATTGCGATGAGGTCCAGGCCGCCCTGATAGAGCTCCGACGCGCAGAAGTGCCGCAGGACGTGGGGAGTCAACTTCTCTGTCCAGAGCGGCAGATGGGCCTCGACGGCCGCTGCCAGACCATCACGCAGGGCGTCATCGCCGACCCGGCGCGCGGAGCCGTCGGTGTTCTTGCGCTCGCTCGGGAACAGCGGGGCGCCGGGGCGGGTGTGGTCGTCGTCGAACTGGCCCCACACATCCTCGATGAACCACCGCAGCGTCCGGTCCGCGCCGTTGATCAGCGGCACCATTCGCTCACGTGGCCCCGAGCCACGAGCGCCCTTGCCGTGGCGGACATGGAGCTTGCCGAACCGGCCCAGGTTCCACTTGATGTCGTCCAGGTCGAGCTTGCACGCCTCGTTCACCCGCAACCCGACCTGCGACATCAGCTTCGCGGCGGTGTAGTTGCGGGCTGTCGGAGCAAACTTGCGGCAGGTCGCGAGCTCACCGCCCCAGCCCGTGAATAGCTGACCGACCTCCGGCTCGGTGGGCGGGATCCGCAGTTGAGCGTCCTTGGAGCCGCGCGGACGGTTCATCTCGTCGATCGGGCACTCGACCACGCGCCCGGTCATCTGATGGATCTCGACCTTGTGCCGAAGCTCCAGGAACATGAAGTACGTGGTCAGCGCCTGGGAGCGGGCCAGCCGGGTACCACTGGGCGAGCCCCGCAGGACCCGCCCGAAGTACGCGTCCGCGTCGGTCGGCTCCATGTCCCACAGCGGACGGCCGAACCACGTCCGCATCTGCTCCAGGTGCCCGACGTCGCCGCGAATCGTGCCGTCCGTCAGCCCGGCCGAGGCCCGGGCCAAGACGAACCCGGCCAGCACGTCGGTCTCGAACTGCTCAAGCTCCTCCGCCGAGACCGGATCCCGGTACTCGCGCAGGTCCCGCACCACCGCCAGCGCCGCCAACTCGCGCCTCCTCGCCTTCGACCGGACCGCAGATCGGTCGGATGAGTTGAGAACGCTTCAGGAATCCTGAGGTTACGTCACAGGCCGGCGGAGCACTCGAAGGAGGAAGAAGCCCCTGGCCACGGCCTCGGGCACTCAGCAGGCCTCAGGAGAACTCGCGGGATGTCGCACACACTGGCCGGCGGCCTGGAGTCAGCGGCTTTCGGTCGGGTCGCCGCCCGTCGCGGTGAACTCGGAAGACGGCGTATCCCGGTCCGTCGTGCTCGGCGCAGTACGAACCGTGCAGGTCCAGCGTGCTCAGGTCGGCGGTGATGACCGCACCCGAGCCGAAGTGCGCCGGGCGCAAGGCACGTGATGATCACGCAGGGCGAGTGCCGTGCAGTTCAGTTGGGGCAAGCCGACCGCTTCAGCCTCACCAGCGACACTGTGGAGCTCACCAACACGCCGAGTCCAGCGGCCCAGACGACGATGCAGGCCCAGGCCGACTCGTTGACATGCCGACCGTTGCCTTCCGGCGCGGGCAGACCGGCTGTTGCAAAGTACGGGAGAAGAAGCAGGCCTACCCCGACCACAGCCAGCACCGCCCAACCGACTCTTCCCCTCCGCGAGGATCGGACGGACACCAGAGCGCCGACCGCCAGGACCAGTGCACAGCCGAGGGCGGGCAGCACGGTGTAGGTCAGCCACTCGGAGAGCAGCGGGCGCCAGTACCACTCCGTTTCGGGCCGCGGCTGGTCGCAGTAGTACAAGGTCTGAGGCTTCGGCGTTCCCATGAAGTCCCGGACTGTCCCCGGTGCAAGGCCGCCCAAGAAGCCGCCTACGAGAACCAAGGAAGCGCAACGCGCCCTCTCGTCTCCTTCCCGCTGAGAAGCTCCTCCGAGCCGAAGGCTCAAGACCGCGCACCAGCTCGCCAGGAGCCCCAGGAGCACCCCTTTGGCGGCCCCGTAACCGACCGGTGTCCATTCATTCCAGGGGTAGTTACTCATGTGCGCGGCGCGCCGGCTTCCTGCGAGACACCAGGCGACCGTGCCCGCTGCTACTCCCCACGGCACCACCCCTGCCGACCGTCCCCGCGCCACCCCGGAGGGCCCGTTGTCCAGGCGCGTTTTCGCAACACCACTCACCGTTTCGGACACCGACCGGCTCACCTGCCCCGATACTCTCCGGATCGGCCCGGCGCCGCACCCATCGGAACGCGGGACGCACCGACCGCCCTCACGGTTGCAGCGACGCGGATCAGCCCCTGCCCATATGTGCCTCGAACTGCACGTGCTGCCGGAATGCCAGCTAGAGGTCTGCCGCGGAGAGGGCCGGCTCGATGCGCGCCAGGACGTCCGGCCAGCCATGGCCCATTCCCTCGAACGCGGCCTTGCCCAGCGGCGAGTCGAGGTCGAACCCGGCGTGTTCGAGGAACAGGCGGGTACCGGTTCCTTCGGGGCTGAGCCGCCAGGTGATCGTGGTGTCGAGCGAACCGGGGGCGAAGCTGTAGCGGAGCAGGCGCTCGGGCTCGACGGTGAGCACCTCGCACGCCTGCTGTCCCCACGGCCCCATGTCCAGGGTGAAGCGGTGGCCGACGACGGGCCGGACATCGCCCGCCGCCCACCACCGCGCATGCAGCTCGGGGTCGGTCAGGGCCTTCCAGACCGCCGCGGGCGGATGGGCGATGAACTGCTCACAGCGGATCACGGTCGGGTCGGTGGTGCTCACGGGTTCTCCTCGTCGATCAGGTCGCGCAGCGCCCCCATCCGGGCACGCCAGTAGTGCTCGAAGGGATGCAGCCACTCGCCCACCTCGGCAAGTGGAGCCGCCTCCAGGTGGTAGTAGCGATGCCGCCCCCGCGGCTCCTCGCGCACCAGCCGCGCGTTCCTCAGCACCGCCAGGTGCTCGGAGACCGCAGGCCGGCTCAGGGCGAACTCGCCGGCGAGATCGCCCGCCGCGCGCGGACCGTCCTGCAGAGCCTCCAGCAGCTTGCGCCGTACCGGATTGGCCAGGGCACTGAACACATCCACCACTGCTACCGCCATACCCACCACTATGCGTCGGAGAGTTCCGACATGTCAACTTTCTCCGACGCATCGCGCCGCCCCTCAGACCCGCTGGTAGCCGCGCATGTTGGTGAGCAGCAGGTGGCAGTTCTGGAGCGAGCCGGAGGTGTCGCCGAGGGAACGGTAGATGCCCCACTTGGGCCGCACCCTGTCCTCGAGGAAGGTGTCGACACCGTTCTTCGAGGCGTCGATGACCGTGGCACCGGCGCGCTTGAGGATCCAGCGGACGGAGCCGGCCGTACCGTTGCCGATCTTGATCTGGAAGTCCACGTCCACCCACTTGTCGTGGAGCGGGTCGAGGTTGGTCCGGCCGATCAGGATGTCCTGTTCCGCCAGCTTGAGTTCGATGGTCTGGACGCCGCCCACCCGGCGCAGCGACTGGACGAGGATCGGCGAAGTCCCGTTGCCCGGCTGCTTCATCTGCATGATGTGCGTGAAGGAGGTGGTCGCCTTGAGCGAGCTCGGGATGAACATCGAGTACGTCACCCGCCAGGTCTCGCCCGGCAGCCACCTGAGGAAGGCGCCGCCGGACGGGTTACGCATGCCGGTGACCTCCTGGCGCTGACGGTCGGGCGAGCTGTCGCGGTCGACGGTGTGCATGGTGAACCGGAAGTTGTCGCCGTCGGTGGCGATGTGGGGGTGTCCGGCGGGGTGCGAGTCGGCGCGGTCGTCCTCAACCGTCTCGAAGGCGCCGAGTCCGTCGCGGCTCGCCGACGGCGACCAGCGCAGCGCCCAGCCCGCGGCTGCCGCCGCGGCAGCTTCTGCGGGTGACTGCAGGCCGGACGAGGTCGCCGAGGCCGCAGCACCCGGCAGCGCGACCGCTGCCGCGCCGCCGAGTGCTGCACCGAGGATGGTCCGACGGGACGGGGCAGGGCCGGGGAGTTGGGGGTTCACGGGAGGGCACCTCTTTCTGGTTGCCGATCGCTGGGCATGACGCTCCGCCACTCACCGCCCTGGAGGCGTGAGTTAGGAAACTTTCCTTACTGATTGAAGCGTGCATGCCGCCGCCCCACAAGCCCCAGCGGCCTCCACCTCTTCAGCGCGTCCCGACGCCCGCTCAGGCCGACCGGGGAGAGGTGCCGTTGTCGTCGAGGTAGCTCGCGCGTCCGTCGTCGTCGAGCTCGAACGACCCCTGGGGGATGATGCAGAACTCGTTGTCCTCGGGGTCGGCCATGACCAGAAAGCCTCCCGCCGCATACTGTTCGAGCAGCCGACCGCCCAACGCCTCGACACGTTCCTGCTCGGCGGCCGGGTCCGGCGAGGCGACGTCGAAGTGGATGCGGTTCTTGCCGGCCCTCGGCTCGGTGACCTTCTGGAAGCCCACTCCTGGGCCGTTGCCACGTGCAAGCCAGACATAGGGGCCGATCCTCGCTGTGATCGGTCTCCCGAGGAGCTGCGACCAGAACGAGGCCAGTCGCTCCGGGTCCACGCAGTCGATGATGAGGTCCTTGATGTCCAGGTGGCTGTCCGTCACTCTCCGATGCTCGCAGATCGCGCCCGCCCCGCCCGGACCCGGGTCAGGGCCAGGTGGACGGGAATCGTGCGGTCCAGAGGCACGGAACTGACGTCGCGCCGGCCCACCGAGGTCGCGGCGCTGTCTGACAGACTTGCCCGGGCTGGACGGGCAGTTGAGAGAGATGACGGCATGGACGCGGCCGCCGATCGGCCGATGACACGGCCTGGCTCGGGCGGCTATTGCGGTTGACGCCCCGCGATGCGCCGGGTTTCCTGCTGCGATGACTGATCTTCGTATCGAGCGGGTGGACGGCGAAGCCTCGCTCCAGGACTGGCAGCAGGTCCACAACCTGATCATCCCCACCGATGCCTTGTCTCTCGACGAGGTGCGTGAGCGCGCCCGGCGCAACCACCTGGAGGTCGCATATCTCGACGACGTCCTTGTGGGCTGCTCGACGGTACGTCCGCCCACGAGTGACTCGTCGACCGCCACGGTGATCGCCCGCGTGCTCCCCGCTCACCACGGGCAGGGGTTCGGCGAGGAACTCTATGCACGAGGGCTGAACCTGGCGCGAGAGCTGGGCGCCGACGTCATCGAGACCTGTGTCCTGGCATCCAACCCGGACGGTCTCCGGTTCGCGCAAGGGCACGGATTTGTCGAGATCGAGAGGTACCTGCTGCCGGGTGACAGCGTGCCCTTCATCGACCTGAGGCTGGCCTGAGCCACGGCTCCGAGTGCGCCACGCTGGTGTGGGGCAGGCCGATGAGCCCAAAATCCGTTGAGGCGTCCGCCGGGCGGCAAGCCGCTTCGGGCCGGCCTGGTCATCGAGACGCTCACCCACTTCGGGCTCGCCCTGGCCGGCACCGTCTGGATCGCGGGGCCGGTCCTGGTGGCGTTCGGCCTGCACTCCTCGGTGTGGGGAGCGGTCGAGGTGACACTGCGTCAGCGCGCCGTCCCCGAGGAGCTGCGGGGCCGTGTCCAGAGCGTCTTCATGATGCTCGCGGTGGGCGGCTCGGCCGTGGGAGCCCTGATCGGCGGCCCGATGGCCCGTTGGCTGGGCATCACCGGCCCGTTCTGGGTCTCCGCCGTGGTGATGGCCCTCCTGACCGTCTCCGCCTGGCGCCTCTTCGGCCGCCGCCTGATCTCCCCCGGCACCGCCGACCGCCCAACGGCAACGGTGGCCGCCGGCGCCTAGCTCGTTCTGCGCTGCTCCTCGGCGGAGTCCTTCAGCACGGCGAGGGTCTCCTCGACCAGGACCCGGGCGTCGGCCACCGTTGCTGCCAGCAGATCGGCAGTCTCGCCCTGCGCGCCCAGCAGGCGGCGGACACGTGGGCCGAAGCCGGTTGGCGCGCCCGGCAGCGTCTCGGCGACAGCCAGCGCGCCCTTCTCGTTGAGGCACCAACGCCGGTCCTCGGCGAACAGCACCTGGACCAACACGCCGACGGCCCGTGACAGGCACAGCGAGACGTAGAGCGTGTCCGCGCGGGCCGCGCCCTTTGCCGCAGAGCCGACCAGGAACTCCGCCTCCCAGGCCCCTGCCGTCAATGCCTCTCGCAGCGGCTCCGGGTACGTCGCGGTCTGCCGCCGAAGCTCCGTCAGCTCGCCGGTCGGATCGGCCAGTACCTGACCGAGTGCCACCTCACCCGCATAGCACGGTGACCAGAACCCGAGCGGATGCCCCGCCTGAACGCCCACCTCGTACCGGCCCTCGCGGCAGTCCGCCCACACCTGCTCGACCCGGTCCAGATCCCGCAGAATCCAGTCCACTGCCATGCCGTCGACCGTCAGCCACGCACCGCCGTTCACCCAAGGCCCCCAGCCCCCGGGCCCGGCCACGTCCACCCCCGGACCGGCCAGCGCGCGCAACGCGGCGAGATCGAGCCCGCCACGGTAGTAGACGCCGAGATCCCAGTCCGATTCCGGCCGGTGCTCTCCGCGGGCCCGGCTGCCGCCGAGCAGTACCCCGACCACGCCCGGCACCTCGGCCAGGCGGTCGGCCATGCCCTCGATGATCCCCCGCACGGAGTGAGTCTGGCAGTTGCCCGATGTGTCGGGCCAGCCGTTTCGGCCGAGGGCGTCGGCCGGGTGGTCACCGGATACGGGGACACGTAGCGGTAGGTCGTGGACGGCTCGACCACGCCCAGCCGTCCACGACCTACCGCCACGTCCGCTACCTCATGATGCCGGCACGCTTTCCCGCTGGGAGGTATCAGGCCGGAGGGATGACAGTGGCCGTGTTGCTGGAGAAGCTCTCTCCGCGCCATCTGTCGTCATCCTTGTCGGCTGCGGCCTTCACCGCGCCTCTCACTTCGAGTTCCGGATGGTCTCCTCGAACGCCCGATCCATGTCGAACACGGGCTCCCACGTGATCTGAGCCACGTGGCCGTATTTCTGGTTGTGGTAGGCCTGATAGCGTCCAAAGGCGTCGGGATCCTCCACCTCGATCAGCACGTAGCCTCCCCATCCCGTGCCGTACGTCTGGCGGTGCGTCACGCCTCGGTCCACTCCGCCCCAATTACCCGCCTGGGCGAAGGCCTTGAAGCCTTCGGCCCACGCTTGGTCGAGTTCGGACTTGATGACGCCGTCCCGATACGCGAATCGCTGAAGATAAACCTGACCCATCGATCTCTTCCTTTGCGTCCCGATTACCGCCGGTGCCGCGCAATGGCGACCGGTTGCCATCATCGCCCGATTTCCACGGGCGGCGACCGGCGGTTAGTCCGATCGGCGGCGGCCGCGCGCGTTCGATCTCGCGCACGTCCACCAGAGTCTCGAGCAGGGCGGACGGCCGCCGTCAGGCACGCCCGGCGGCGGCCGTCGGGAGGGCGATCTCGAAGCAGCAGCCGCCGCTGACGTTGCGTACGCTCGCCCGGCCGGAGTGGGCCTCGACGATGCCGCGGACGATGGCCAGGCCCAGGCCGGCGCCGCTGTCACCGTGGTGGTCCTGACGGGCCGCGTGGTCGGCGGCGCGCGGGGTACGGGCGGTCACGCCGCGCCAGCCGGTCTCGAAGACCCGGGGCAGGTCCTGCTCGGGGATGCCACCACAGCCGTCGGTCACAGAGAGCACCACCTCGTCGGACTCGCGCCGGGCGGCGACCGCGACCACTCCGTCCGCCGGGGTGCAGCGGATCGCGTTGACCAGGAGGTTCCCGAGCACCCGGGTGATCTCGCGGCCGTCCACCTCCACCGGTTCGGGCGCCACCTCGGCGCCCTCCAGCCGCACCCCGCGCTGCCGGGCGAGCGGGTAGGCCCCGGCGATGGCGTCGCCGACCAGGTCGTAGACCGAGACCCGGGCCGGTGACAGGGTCAGCGCGCCGGCCTGGATGCGGGAGAGCTCGAAGAGGTCGTCGACCATGCCGGTGAGCCGGTCCACCTCGGTGCGGATGCCCCGCAGGTAGCGGTCGGGGTCGTCGGCGACCCCGTCCTCGAGGGCTTCCGCCATCGCGCGCAGCCCGGCCAGCGGGGTGCGCAGGTCGTGCGAGATCCATGCGATCAGCTCGCGCCTGGAGTGCTCCAGTGTCTGCTCGCGCTGCCGCGACTCGGCGAGCCGGGCGCTGGTGGCCGCCAGCTCGGCGCTCAGTGCGGCCAGCTCCGAGCCGAGCGGCTGGGCGGGGGCGGCGAACCCCGCGTCGCTGCCGACCGTTCGGGCGGCCACCGCCAGCGCCCGGCTGCCCGCGACCACCTGCCGCCCCAGCAGGGCCGCGGTGACCAGCGAGACGACCGCCGCCATGCAGAGCACCGTTATCACCACGCCGAGGTCGTGGTTGGACAGGAACATGGCCTGGGCGACGGCCAGCGTGCCCGAGGTCATGGCCAGCACGGTGACCACCGCGACGCAGAACAGCGAGAGAGCCACCGACCGGCGGCGCAGCAGCCGGATGACCGGCCAGCCGAGCAGTCCGGCGGCGCCCGCGCCGAGCGCGGCGAAAGCGGCGATGAGAAGAAGGCCCTTCACGGCGGATCAGCCCCTGACCGGGTCGAAGCGGTAGCCGACGCCCCAGACCGTGCTGATCAGGGCGGGTGCGGCCGGGTCGTCCTCGATCTTCTCGCGAAGGCGGCGGACGTGGACGGTGACGGTGGACAGGTCACCGAAGTCCCAGCCCCAGACCCGCTGCATCAGCTCCTCGCGTCCGAAGACCGTTCCGGGGTGCTGCAGCAGGAAGGCGAGCAGGTCGAACTCGCGGAGGGTCAGGGCGAGTTCGCGCCCCGCACGGTGGGCCCGGCGGGCCTGCGGGTCGAGCACCAGGTCGCCCGCCGTGAGCAGCCCGGGGGACGGCGGGGCCGCGGCCGCGCCGGCTGCCCGGCGCAGTACGGACCGGACCCGCAGCACGAGCTCGCGCGGGCTGAACGGCTTGGTGACGTAGTCGTCCGCGCCGAGCTCCAGCCCCAGGATGCGGTCGGCCTCGTCGCCCTTGGCGGTGAGCATCACCACGGGCAGCGCGGCGCCGTGCGCGGTGGCGCGCAGGCGGCGGCAGACCTCCAGGCCGTCCAGCCCGGGGAGCATCAGGTCCAGCACGACCAGGTCCGGCCTGGCGGCCTCGGCGCGGGCGAGCGCCTGGTGGCCGTCGGCGGCCCGGTCGACCTGGTAGCCCGCGCGGAGCAGGTAGCCGGCGACGACCTCGGCCACGGTCGGGTCGTCGTCGACCACCAGGATGCGGCCGGTGGTGGGGTTCTCTGTCACGGTTCGAGGATAGGTAAGGTCTCGCGCCCGGCCGGCACTCGCGGGCTGCTCCGTACGATTTCCGTAAGGTGCCGATGCCGCCTTCGACCGCCGAGCGCTGGGTAGCGTGAGCGGGGTGACCACTCCTCCCCCCTCTGTTGACGTGGTGCTTCCCTGCCTGGACGAGGCGGCGGCGCTGCCCTGGGTCCTCGGCCGGATCCCGGCGGGCTGGCGCGCGATCGTCGTGGACAACGGATCCACCGACGGCTCCGCCGAGCTGGCCCGCTCACTCGGCGCAACCGTCGTCACCGAGCCGCGCCGGGGCTTCGGTGCGGCCTGCCATGCCGGAATGCTGGCGGCGAGCGCCGAGGTGGTGTGCTTCCTGGACTGCGACGGTTCGCTCGACCCCGCCCAGCTCCCCCGGGTGGCCGGCCCCGTCCAGGACGGCACGGCCGACCTGGTGCTCGGCCGACGGCGCCCGACGGCGTTGGGCGCGTGGCCGGTGCACGCCCGGCTGGCCAACGCCGAACTCGCCCGGCGGCTGCGCAGCCGTACCGGGGCCGCGCTGCACGATCTCGGGCCGATGCGGGCGGCCCGCCGGGAGCGGCTGCTGGCGCTCGGGCTGGGCGACCGCCGGTCCGGCTATCCGCTGGAGATGGTGCTCACCGCCTCGGCCGCCGGGATGCGGATCGAGGAGCGGCCCGTCGACTACCGTCCGCGCGCGGGGCGGTCCAAGGTGACCGGGACGCTGCGCGGGACGCGGCAGGCGGTGCGCGACATGCGGGCCGTCCTCGCGGCGGCGCCGCCGACCCTGCTGGTGATCGCCAAGGAACCCGTCCCCGGCCGGGTGAAGACCCGGCTGACCCCGCCGTACACGCCCGAGCAGGCCGCCGCGCTCGCGGAGGCCGCGCTGGCGGACACCCTGCAGACCCTGTCCGGGGTGCCCGCCGGGCGCCGGGTGCTGGTGCTGGACGGCGCTCCCGGCCGCTGGCTGCCCGCGGGCTGGGAGGTGGTGCCGCAGGCGGGCGGCGGCCTGGACGAACGGCTCGCGGCCGCCTTCGGGCACGCGACACCCGGTGCACCGGCGCTGCTGGTCGGGATGGACACGCCGCAGCTGACCGGGCGGATGCTGGCGGAGCCGCTGTCCGCTGCACACCGCGCCGGGGTCGACGCCTGGTACGGCCCGGCGGCGGACGGCGGGTTCTGGGCACTCGGCCTGGCCCGGCCGACGGCGCAGCTCGCCCGGCGGCTGCTGGTGGGCGTGCCGATGTCGACCGGGCGGACGGGTGCCGTACTGCTGGAGCGGCTCGCTGATATGACGGTACGTCAGCTTCCCTCCCTCGCCGACGTCGACACCGCCCGGGATGCGGCCGAGGTCGCCGCGGTGGCGCCGGGCGGACGGTTCGGCGCCTACTGGCGCTCCGTCAACTCCTCTTCCGAGGTGACGGGTTGACTCTCACGCTGCCATGGGTCGACGACCCGTTCGCGGAGGCGATGCGGACCGGCCGTGGACCGCTCTGGTTGAGCCGGGCGGACGGCGGACGCGTACAGCTTGACGTCGAGCGGTGGTGCGCCCCGGCGGCGGGCGCGGACCACGGTCTGCTGCGGCGCTGCCTCCGGTCGGACTCTCCCGTGCTGGACCTGGGCTGCGGCCCGGGCAGGCTGGTCGCGGAGCTGCTCGCCCTCGGCGTGCCGGCGCTGGGCGTGGACGTGACCCGCGCCGCGGTCGCCCGTACGCACGGCCTGGGCGGGCCCGCGCTCTGCCGGTCGGTCTTCGACCGGCTGCCCGGCGAGGGCCGGTGGGGCGCGGCCCTGCTCGCGGACGGGAATCTGGGGATCGGCGGGGATCCGGACGCCCTGCTCCGGCGCGTCGCCGAACTCCTCGCCCCCGAAGGGCTGTTGTTCGTCGAGGTCGAGGCGGAGGAGATCGACGAACGCCTCACCGTCCGGGTGGAGGGAGCGGACGGACGCTGCGGGCCGCCGTTCGCCTGGGCGCGGCTGGGAGCGGACGCGACAGCCGCGCGGGCGGCGAAGGCCGGTCTGACCGAGGTCGAGCGCTGGAGCTCGCACGGGCGGAGGTTCCTGGCGCTGCGTCATGACGGCATCGGCCCGGTCGGGTAGCCGTCGGCCCGGAGTCCGGCAACCGCTGAGCGGGCCGGGCCTCCGGGCCGTACGGCGAGAGGTTCAGGAGAAGACCACCGAGCGCAGCTTCAGGCGGTCCGAGGCCCCACCGCCCGGGCGCAGGCTGTAGTAGTCGCCGTCGCAGTCGATGGCCGTGAAGACCGTGGCCGTCGCACCGGTCCTGTTCTTCGGCGCGTAGGCGGACGGCAGTTCGTCGGAGTCAGCCTCCGGCAGGTTGACGCACTCCCGGCTCTCCGGGTCGATCAGCAGGCCGACCCGCGCAGTGCCGTCCTCGTCCAGGTAGGTGTACGTGAACTCGCCGTCGGCCGCGAGGGCAGGTCCGGGTGCGGACAGTACGAGTGCGAAGGCGGCGACAGCGGCGGCGACGGTGTTGCGGAGACGCATGAGCGGGTGGTCCTTGTCCATAAACCAGCAGGTCGGGATCACCCTAGAGTCGGGCAGGTGGGGTGAAACGGTTCTTCTTGGGAGCCTCGTGTGGCGCAGCGCCCGGCCGCCGCCCGGCCCGACGCCGCATCAGATGGCGGACCGCCACCCCCGCCAGCACCACCCCCAGGGCGGCGCCGTACGCGGGCTGCTGCGTGTCGCCGCCCACCAGGTACAGGGCCTGGCCTGCGGCCGGGACGGCCAGCCACTCCCAGCGTCCGTCGAGACCCACCAGGGCGACCACCAGGAGGCCGTACCAGGGGTAGTTCGGCGCCACCAGCAGCAGCGCCGTCCCCGTCACCAGCAGTGCGCCGGCCCACGGACGGTGCGGATCGCCGCGCCGCAGCACGTACAGCACCACGGCAAGCAGCACCACGGCCGCCCCGTACGGTGCCCATCGCTCGGGCAGGACCAGGCGCAGCAGCCCGAAACGGTCGATGTGACCCGGCTCGTAGCCCTCCTCCCGCAGGTAGCCCGGCAGGTAGCCGACCACCCCTGCGCCGGAGGCCAGGACGTGCGGGAGGTACGCGAGTGCCACGCTGCCGAGTGCCACGGCGGGCAGCAGCAGGTCGCGAGGGCGTGGCCGCCGGGCGAGCATGCCGGACATCGCACCGGGCAGGGCGAGAGCGGGGATCAGCTTGGTGGCGATGGCGGCGCCGGCCAGGACGCCGCCCGCCACGGCGCGGCCACGCGCGGCGAGCCCCAGCGAGCAGACCAGCAGCAAGGCGCCGAGGACGTCCACGTGCGCGTCGTTGACGGCCCACACCGCGACGCCGGGGCACCAGCCCCACAGCGCGGCGGTCCAGCGGTCCTGACGGCGGATCAGCAGCACTCCCGTGGTCGCGACCGCCAGCAGCGCCCCGCCGACCTGGGCGGCCCGCACCCCGCCCCCGGCCAGGTGCAGGCCGAGGAACCACGCCTCCGCGACGGGCGGGTAGATGGTGTGGACGCCGGGCCGGTTGATGTGGGTGCAGAAGCCGGCGGCCGTCCGGTGCTCGTCCCAGCCCGTACAGTCCCCGGGCAGGCCCGGGCCCCGGAGTCCGGCGAGGGCCGGGTCGTCGGGCGCGTAGGCGTACGGGGAGATGCCGGCGGCCTGCACCCGGCCGTCCCACACGTAGCGGTAGGCGTCGTCACTCGTGCGCGGCGGCGCGAGCAGCGCGGCGGCCGCCACCGCGACACTGCCGGCCAGGACCAGCGCCGGGACGTAGCGGGCGGGGACGCGGCGCAGCAGCAGCACGGCGAGCGCGAAGAGCGCGGCGTCGGTGAGGTACCAGCCGTACAGCGGAGCCGGGTTGCCGAGCGTCCCGCCGCCGGTGACGGTGCGGGCGAGGGAGGCGGCGAGCGCTGCCACGACGAGGGCGCACGGGAGGACGGTACGGGTGAGCACCCCCTCACCCTGCCACCGCCGGACGGCCACGGGCAGGACCAGCGTGCCGCCGTTCGACTTCCGTAAGCAGGTCGAAACACCTCCAGGCGGGCTCCGGGCGGTCTGATGGAGGGGTGGACGAAAAAACCCCCGATCCCCGCCGCAAGCCGTACGACATCGCGTTGCCGTCCCCGCCGGACACGCTCCGCCGGGGCCCGCTGCGCGAAGGCAGCTTCACCTCCGCCCTGCACGAGCCGCGCACCACCGTGGTGATCGGCCGCTGGCTGGGCGCGGCGCTGCTGACCTGCTTCCTCACCGGTCTGCTCAGCCATGCCCTGCAGGAGCCGCCCACCTGGCTGCGCGACCATCTGCCGAGCCGCCCGGTGGACGGCTACCGGGTCACCCAGGGCCTGCACGTGATCGCCGGTATCGCCGCGATCCCGCTGCTGGGCGCCAAGCTGTGGACGGTGTACCCGAGGCTCTTCGAGTGGCCGCCGGCCCGCAGTGTGCTGCACGCGCTGGAGCGGCTCGGCATCGCCGTCCTGGTGGCCTCGATGCTGCTGGAGCTGTTCACCGGGCTGCTCAACACCCTGCAGTGGTACCCATGGCCGTTCCCGTTCCGGCAGACGCACTTCTGGCTGGGCTGGCTGGCCACCGGCGGACTGCTGCTGCACATCGCTGCGAAGGGGCCGCTGATCGCAGAGCACTGGCGGCGGGTCAGACCTGGCCTGGCCCAGCGCCGGGCGTTCCTGGGCGCGGTGACGGCCTCCGTCGCCGTCGTCACGCTGACCACGGCCGGGCAGACGGTGCCGTGGCTGCGGCGGCTGGACCTGTTGGCCCCGCGCCGCCCGGACATCGGCCCGGCGGGCCTGCCGATCAACCGGACCGCCGCCCAGGCGGGCACCACCACCGCGCCGGCCGACTGGCGGCTGCGGGTCGACGGCCCGCAGCCGTACGAGCTGACGATGGACCAGCTGCTGGCCCTCCCCCAGCACGAGGCGCACCTGCCGATCTCCTGCGTCGAGGGCTGGAGCGCCGCGGCGTACTGGTCGGGCGTGCGGGTCCGCGACCTGCTGGCGCGTGCCGGCGCCCCGGCCTCGGCGCGGGTGCGGGTCACCTCGCTGGAGGCGGACGGGCCGTACCGGGTGATGGAGATGCCCGCGACGTACGCGCAGGATCCGCTGACGCTGCTGGCGCTACGGGTGAACGGCCAGGTGCTGAACGCCGACCACGGCTACCCGGCGCGGATCATCGCGCCCAACCGGCCCGGGGTCCTGCAGACCAAGTGGGTCGTCCGGATGGAGGTCCTCTGATGCGGGTGCTGCGACTGCTGACGGGGCTCGGCGGGGTCGCCCTGATGGGGTACGGCCTGTACGGGCTGCTGAACGACTCCTACATCACCGACCCGTCGGACGTGCTCTGGTGGACGGTCGGCGGGTTGCTGATCCACGACGGGCTGTGGGTGCCGGTGGTCTGCGTGGCGGGTGCGACCTTCGCCCGCAGCACGCCGGTGCGCTTCGGGCTGATCCTCGCGGCGGCGATCACGGCGGTCGGCCTTCCGTCGGTGCTGCGGGCGGATGTGGACCACGGGAACGCGACCGTGCTCCCGCTGCCGTACCTGCGCAACTGGCTGCTCCTGCTGGCGGCCACCGCCGTGCTCGTGGCCCTGTGGGCCGGAGCGCGGCGGTGGCGCAGGCGCAGCTGAGCGGTCAGACCCCGGTGAGGCCGGTCTCCAGGCCGTCCAGGGCGTGCGAGCAGACGCAGTCCCGGGCGGTCGGGAGGCCCTCCAGGGCCTTGAACAGCACGGTGCGCAGCCGGTCCACGTTGCGGGCGAAGACGGCGAGCACCTCGGCGTGGGTGACGCCCTCGCCGGTCTCGACGCCCGCGTCCAGGTCGGTGACCAGGGCCAGCGAGGTGTAGCAGAGGCCCAGTTCCCGGGCCAGTACGGCCTCCGGATGGCCCGTCATGCCGACCACCGACCAGCCGTTGGCGGTGAACCAGCGCGACTCCGCGCGGGTGGAGAAGCGCGGGCCCTCGATGACCACCAGGGTGCCGCCGTCGACCGGCTCCCAGGCGTTGTCGCGGGCGGCGGCGAGGGCGGAGCGGCGGCCGTCCGGGCAGTACGGGTCCGCCATGGAGACGTGCACGACCTCGGGGATCCTGCCGTCCGGCAGCGGCAGGCCGTCGTAGTAGGTCTGCAGGCGGCCGGAGGTGCGGTCGACGAACTGGTCCGGGACGACCAGCGTGCCGGGCCCGTACTCGGCCCGCAGGCCGCCCACCGCGCACGGGCCGAGCACCTGGCGCACGCCCAGCGACCGCAGGGCCCAGAGGTTGGCGCGGTAGTTGATCCGGTGCGGCGGCAGGCTGTGCCCGCGCCCGTGGCGGGGCAGGAAGGCCACCCGGCGCCCGGCCACCTCGCCGAGGAAGAGCGAGTCGCTGGGCGGCCCGTACGGCGTGTCGACGGCGACCTCGGTCACGTCGTCCAGCAGGGCGTACAGACCGGAGCCGCCGATCACGCCGAGTTCGGCGCGCGGGGTGGGGGCGGTGTCTGCGGAGGTGCCGGCCATGGTGTGACTGCCTTTCGGGTCGCGTCCTGGCCACCACCTTACGAGGCCCGGCGGCCCGCCGTGATCAGGGCCGCGAGCGCGGCTCCGCCGGAGCGGGCCGGGCGATGACGATCACGGGTTCTGCTCCGTCAGACGCGCGGCGGCCGCACGCTGGCGGCGGGCGCTCCCGACCAGGAACCGGGTGACGGTCTCCAGCTCCTCGGTGGTGAACTCCTCGTAGAGTTCGTGGACTTCGCGGCCCCAGTCCTCGAAGAGGGCCGAGAGCTCGGCCAGCTTCTCGGGCCGGTGCTCGACCAGGATCCGGCGCTTGTCGGTCGGGTGCTTGACCCGGCGGACGAAGCCCTTGCGCTCCAGGCGGTCGACCAACCCGGTGACAGAGGCCGGGGCGAGGCCGGAGCGCTCGGCGAGCTCCTTCGCGGTGAGCGGGCCGCTCCGCATCAGCAGGTCGATGGTCTTCGTCTCGGTGTCTTCGCGGTCTGGCTGCAGTTCGGCCAGGGCTACACCCCGCTGCAGGCGGGTCTGGTGACCGCCGCCTTCTCGGTGGGCGGCTTCCTGACCGCGCCGGTGGCCGACACGCTCGCCGTACGCTTCGGTCGGCTGGTGCTTGCCGCGGGCGCCCTGCTGATGGCAGGCGGCTTCGGCTGGGTCGGGTACGCCGTCTCCCAGGCCGGCGCCGCGCACACCGGCGCCTGGCCGCTGGCACCGGGGCTGCTCCTCGCGGGCGCGGGCCTGGGCTTCCTGGTCGTACCGCTGGCGACCGTGGTGCTCTCCGCCGTCCCGGCCGACCTCGCGGGCGATGCCTCCGGAATCTTCTCCACCGCCCAGCAGTTCGGCGGAGCACTCGGGGTGGCCACGCTCGCCACCCTCTTCTTCCAGCACGCCGCCGACGGCCTGGGCAGCGCCCTCACCGCCGTCGCGCCCTGGATCACCGGGATCTTCGTCCTCTGCGCGGCGCTCTGCCTGGCCCTGCCCCGCACGGCGGTCACCGATCACGCCGCGTAGCCGGGCCTGCGGAGGATAGTCTGGCCAACCTGCAGTGTCTGTCCATGGGTTGGGGGGCCTCGGTGATAGGTAGCGGCGGCAGAACTCGCAGGGTGGGGTTGGCCGGCCTGGTCGCGGTGGCACTCGGGGTCCTCCCCGCGGCGGCCTCCGCGACTCCCGGAACCGGGGTGAGCGCGACGGTACTGGCCAAGGGCACGTCGGACGGCACGATCGCGGTGAAGGGCCACGGACGGACGGACGTGGTGGTCCGCGAGGTCACCATCGCCCCCGGCGGCTCGACCGGCTGGCACTACCACCCGGGCCAGCTGATCGTCGTGGTGAAGTCCGGCACGATCACCCGCACCATGAGCGACTGCACCGTGGAGACCACCTCGGCCGGAGGCGCCTTCGTCGAGCCGGCCGGGAAGCAGAACGTGCACATCGGCCGCAACCTCGGCACCGAGCCGGTGGTCCTGTATGTGACGTACCTCGTGCCGGAGGGCAGCCCGCTGTCCGTCGACGCCCCGGACCCGGGCTGTCCCTGACACCCCGTCGCGCTCCGCCGGGCGTTTGCCATACTGCTCGGCGTGACTGTGGATCATGTTCCCACGCTGCCGTCCTCGTACCTGAGCGGCATCCGCCAGCTGCTCGGCGCGGAGGCCGACCGGTGGGTGACCGCACTGCCCGCGCACATCGGTGGAGCGCTGCGGCGCTGGCGGCTCAAGGTGGACGGGCCCGCGAGCCACGGGGTAGGGGCCGTCGTGCTGCCGGTCCGGCTGCCGGACGGGGGCGCCGCCGCCCTGAAGGTCGGGCTGATGGATACGGAGTCCCGGCCGGAGGCAGTCGCCCTGCGCGCGTGGGAGGGACGCGGCGTGGTCCTGCTGATCGACGCCGACCTCGAGCTCGACCCGCACCCGGAGGCGGGCGTCGGCGCGCTGCTGCTGGAACGACTGACGCCCGACCGGTCCCTGCACGACGTCGACGAGGACACCGCCGCCACCACTCTGGGTTCGGTACTGGCCCGGCTCGCCGTACCGGCCGGGCCGGCTGCCGACGGGCTGCCGCGCCTCGAGGACCTGGCCCGGCGATGGGCCGACGAGCTGCCGGCCGGCTGGGAGCGGCTGGGCCGCCCGTGCCCCCGCCGGGTGGTGGACGCCGCGGTGGCGACCTGCCGCGAACTCGGCCGGGACCACGCGCCCGTACTCGTGCACGGCGATCTGCACCACGGCAACGTGCTCGCGGCCCAGCGGGACGAGTGGCTCGCGATCGACCCCAAGGGGATGGTCGGCGAGGCCGCGTTCGACGTCCTGCCCTTCCTGCGCAACCGGTGGACGGAGTTGACGGCCACCACCGACACCCGCCGGGCGCTGGCACGACGGCTGGACCTGGTGGTGGAGGCCGCCGGGCTGGACCGGGACCGGGCCCGCCGGTGGGCGCAGGCCCGCGCGGTCGACGACCTGCTGTGGTGCGCCGAGCACGGCAGCTCGCCCGGGGTCTCGGTCGAGGTCGCCGGCGCCCTGGCGGAGTGGCTGACCTGAGCGCCGGAGCGTGCTGACGGCCCGACAGCTCGCGGACCGTCAGACGGCCGACGCCGTCCATCTGCGCCGTAGGCTGGGTCGCATGACCGCGGCCGCCTCCCCTGGGCTGCCCCCGACTTCCGACCGGACAGGAACGGACCGCTGATGCTGATATCGAAGGGTGCGAACGTCGCGCTGGCCGCCTCCGGTGTGCGCATCGAGCTGGGCTGGCGCAGCGGGCCCGGGGTCCCGGACGCGGATGCCTCGGCGCTGCTGCTCTCGGGCGGGAGGGTCCGCTCCGACGCCGACTTCGTCTTCTACAACCAGCCGCAGGACGCCTCCGGCGCCGTCCGCCACGCCGGGAAGCAGCAGGTCCCCGGCGGCGTGGTGGACTCCCTGACGGTCGCTCTGGCCTCGCTCGACCCCGGTGTGGAGACCGTGGTGCTCGCCGCCTCCAGCGACGGCGGCACCTTCGGCAGCCTGCCCGGGCTGTACCTGCGCGTGCTCGACGCGTCCTCAGGTCAGGAGCTCGCCCGGTTCGAGGACACCGGCGCCACCAGCGAGACGGCGTTCGTCCTCGGGGAGCTGTACCGGCGGGGGGACGCCTGGAAGTTCCGCGCGGTCGGGCAGGGCTACGACTCCGGGCTCGCCGGACTCGCCACGGACTACGGCATCCAGGTCGAGGAGGAGCCCGCCCCACCCGCGACGGCGGCGCCTGCGCCTGCACCTGCGCCTGCACCCTTGCCGGCGCCGCAGCAGGGCGGGTACGAGAAGCCCGCCGCCCCGGCCCCGCTGAACTTCAGCAAGGTCTCGCTCACCGCGAAGGACCCGGTGCTCTCGCTGGCCAAGCACGGCGCGACCGGCGGCCTGCTGCGGGTGAACCTCAACTGGACTCCGGCGGTGCCGCCGCAACACCAGGAGCAGCGCCAGGGCGGTTGGCTGGCCAAGCGGCTCCGGGCGGCGGCCCAGGCCGCGCCCCAGCTGCCGGGACGCGACCTGGATCTCGCCTGCCTCTGGGAGCTGCAGGACGGCAGCAGGGGCATCGTCCAGGCGATCGGCCAGAACTTCGGCAGCCTGCAGTACTCCCCCTACGTCCAGCTGGCCAACGACGACCGCACCGGCTCGGTCGCCACCGGCGAGGACCTGTGGATCAACCTCGACCGGTCCGCCCTGATCAAGCGCCTGCTGATCTTCGCCTTCGCCTTCGACACCCAGCCGCTGACCGGCCTCAACGGCCTGGCCACGCTCTTCCCCGCAGCCGGCCCGCCGGTGGAACTCGCGCTGGACGGCTGCGACTTCCCGGCCACCAGCTGTGTCGTCGCGCTCCTGGAGAACGACGGCGCGGGCGGCCTGGTCGTCCGCCGCGAGGGCCGCTACTACCAGCGGACCGCCGGCCGGTCCAACCACCAGCTCATCGACGAGTCCTACGGCTGGGGCCTGACCTGGTCCGACGGCCGCAAGTGAACCGGGCCTGACATACCCGGTCCCTGATTCCGTCTCAGGCCTCGCGCCGCACCTTGAGCGCCCACAGCACCAGCGGCACCTGCAGCGGGAGCCGCCCGTACGCGATGGCGCGCTCGGGGGTGCGGCGGGCGCGCCAGTCCCAGGCCATCTTGACGTTGCCGGGGAAGACTGCGGTGAACAGGGCCGCAGCCGCCAGACCGCCCGCGCGGCGGGTGGCGGGGACGGCCACGGCGGCCGCACAGGCGAGTTCGGCGGCGCCGCTCAGATAGGTCCAGGTCCGGGCGTCACCGGGCAGCTGCTCGGGGACGAGCGGGTCGAAGAGCTCGGGCTTGCGGAAGTGCATCACCCCGGCCAACCCCAGCAGGGCGGCGAGCGAGAGAGGTACGCGGCGGGAGGGCATGACAGCTCCGTCCGGGTCGGCGGCAACGGTACGCCAGCAACCTACTCGTCGGTAGCTTCCCGGTACAGCTCTCGCCCGTTCCCGAGCGCCCCCGAGCGACGGCCGATCGGGCCGAACGCGGCCGGGCGCCTGCCCGCGCGGCGTACAGTGGCCGTCCTCGGCAGTGTCCCGCACGGGCGCGGCGCGGCTCCGATCAAGCACGGGCGCACAGGCCTGGGCAGCAGGCTCGACACGGGACAGGTCAAGGGTGGAGATGCACACGACCAGGGCACACGCGACCGGCCATCGGGCGCTGGCCTGGCGGGTACGGCCCGAGGCACCGGTCGCCGCCGTGCTGCTGCTGCACGGCGGGCAGGTCGACAGCGAGAAGCGCCCCGGGCCGGTCAATCTCCCCGGACTGCGGATGCGCGGCTTCGTCCGGGCCGTGGCCCGCGAGACGGCCGGCGCCCGGGTGGCCGTGGGCGTCGTGCGCTACCGCTTCCGCGGCTGGAACGGGGACCGGGCGGACGCCGCGCGGGACACCACCGCCGCGCTGTGCGACCTCGCGGAGGAGCTCGGCCCCGTTCCCACCGTGCTGATCGGGCACTCGATGGGCGGCCGGGCCGCCCTGCGGGCCGCCGGCCACCCCTGCGTCACGGGCGTGGTGGCGCTCGCGCCCTGGTGCCCCGAGCGCGAGCCCTCCGCGCAGCTGAAGGGCCGCACCCTGCTGACCCTGCACGGCGACCGCGACCGGATCACCGACCCGGCCGCCACCCGGCTCTTCGCCGCCGAGGCCCGGACGGCAGGCGCCCGGGTCGCCGGCTACACGGTGCACGGCGCCGGCCACGCGCTGCTGCGCCGCTCGGGCGACTGGCACCGGGCCACCGCCTCCCTGACCGGCGGACTGCTCGGGCTGCGTACGCTGCCCGCCGAGCTCGCAGCCGCCCTGGCCCTCGGCGAGGCCGACCGCGAAGGCCTCGACCTGGTGCTCCCTGGAGCCGGTCGGCCCGCCCACCCTCTGCGGCCCGAGGCCGGGAGCGAACGCGTCGGCCGCTGATCGCCGGACGACTCGGCACCCCTTTCTCAATTCGTACGCGCTTCAACCACGGGTGGTTTTCCGCACTCCCATGACCTAGCGGCGGACCCGATTCACGAATCCACCGTTCAGCGCAGGACGAGTGCCCTGAGCTGCACTCTTGTGGGAGCCGCTGCCCTTCGCCCGAAAAACGCCCCGGGCGCGCCGACTTGACCACGGGATCTGACACCGTTTCACTTCCGATTGGCCGCCGCCCCCGCCGGAAGCCGGCCGACACCCTCTGCCGTACTTCCGACCGCGTATTCCCGGCACCGGGAACTCGCGGCGTGAAGCGGCACTCGAAAGGGCCGAGGACACCGGCCGCGCAGCTCGGTCGCGGTGTGCCGATCCCTTTCACCGAGTCGAAGGAGACAGCATGTCCCCGGACACCAACTCCCCCACCCCGTCCACCGATCCGAATCTCTCCCGCCGCCGGCTCATGAGCGGAGCCGCGGCCACCGGAGCGGTCGGTCTGCTGAGCCTGGGCGCCGCCTCCGCCCAGGCCGCCCCGCTGCCCCGGGCACCCAGGCGTCCGGAGCAGCCGCCCGTCCTGGACGAACCGATGGTCGTGCACCTGCGCGACGTACGGACCGGCGAGCTCGACCTCTTCACCGGGCATACCCACCAGCGGGTCCGGAACCCCGAGTTGGCCGCCGCGCTGGTCCGCGCCCTCGGCTGACCTGCGCCACTCCCCCGGCCCGGCCCGCACCCTCGGCCGGGCCGGCCCCACCACCCACCTGCCCTCTCCCACCCTTGTGAGGCACCCGTGTCGTCCCACCGCGAAGCTCCCGAGATCTCCAAGGACCCGGTGGCGGACAGCACCGACCTGTACGCGTTCGTCAGCCCGGACGCGGCCGAGACGGTCACCCTGATCGCCAACTACCTTCCGCTGCAGGGCGCCGCCGGCGGCCCGAACTTCTTCGAGTTCGGCGACGACGTGCGCTACGAGATCCACATCGACAACGACGGCGACGGGCGCGCCGACATCACCTACCGCTTCGCCTTCACCACCACGGTGGTCAACCCGGACACCTTCCTCTACAACACCGCGCCGATCACCTCGCTCGACTCGCCCGCCTGGAACCGGCGTCAGAGCTACACCCTCACCCGGCTGACCGCGGACGGCCGGGAGACCGTGCTGGGCCGGGACCTGACCTGCCCGCCGTGCAACATCGGCCCGCTCTCCACGCCGGACTACCCCTCGCTGGCGAGTGCCGCGGTGCACCAGCTCGACGGCGGCCGCCAGGTCTTCGCCGGGCAGCGCGCGGAGGGCTTCTACGTCGACCTCGGCTCGATCTTCGACCTCGGCAACCTGCGGCCGTTCCAGACCCTGCACAACCAGTTCGGGATGAGCGTGTTCACCCAGAACGATCCGGGTGTCAACACCACCAAGCAGCTGAACGTGCACAGCCTCGCCCTGCAGGTCCCGATCACCGAGCTGACCAAGGACGGCTGCCGCCCGAGCGATGTGACCGACCCGCGCGCCACCATCGGGGTGTGGACCACGGCGGGCCGACGGCAGGCCCAGGTACGTCACGGCGACCCCGGCCACGGGACGCACTCCGGCCCGTTCGTCCAGGTCTCGCGGCTGGGCAACCCGCTGTTCAACGAGGTCCTCGTGCCGATGGGCAAGAAGGACCTGTGGAACTCCCAGCCGCCCTCCGACGACAAGAACTTCGCCGCCTACGTGGCCAACCCGGAGCTGGCCGGCCTGCTGCCGGTGCTCTACCCGGGGGTCTTCCCGAACCTGGACGCGCTCAACAAGTCCGGCAAGCCGCGCGCCGACCTGCTGGCCATCCTGCTCACCGGCATCCCGGCCGGGATCGTCCCTGGCTTCCAGAACTTCACCGGCGACACCCAGGCGGACCTGCTGCGGCTCAACGTGGCGGTGCCGCCCTCGTCCTCCCCCAACATCCTGGGCCTGGTGGCCGGTGACGCGGCCGGCTTCCCGAACGGCCGCCGGGTGTTCGACGACGTGGTGACCGTGGAGCTGCGGGCCATCGCCGGGCTGACCTTCCCGCTCGTGGACCCGAGCTTCACCCCCGACGCCGCAGCCGGGCAGATCACCGACGGCCTCACCCCTGCCGACGTCCAGAACCCGTACCTGACCACCTTCCCGTTCCTCGGCGTCCCCTACGACGGTTACCACAACCCGTCCTGACGCCACGTCACCCGAGGTGCCGGGCGGCTCCCCTCGGAGCCGCCCGGCACCTCTCTTCGGAGGAGAGCCCTGATGCACCACAGCCACCCGCCGCTGCCCGCACCGTCGCGTGAGGGCACCGTCGTCCTCGAGATCGGCGGCGACCTCGGCGCCCTGGTCATCCACACCGGTCCGGAGCTGGACGGGGTGGAGATCGAGGTGAGCCCCGCCGGGCGGGACCACGCCCGTACCCACGCCGCCGTCCGGCCCCGCCACCTCGGCGACCGTACGGTGCACTGCGTGGTGATCTCGCCGCTGCGCTCGGGCGAGTACACCGTCTGGCGCAACCGCGTCACGGTGGAGACCACCGTGACGGTGCGGCCGGGGCAGGTCGCCGAGCTGCGCATGGGCGCCGAGCGGCTCTGACCGCGGCGCCCGCCGGTCCGTCAGAGGGTCGCGGAACCTTGCGGTGCGCCCTCGGCGCTGCGGGCCCGGGCGGCGGCGGGCGTGACCTTCCAGTCCGGGTGGTTGGGCATGGGCGGGGTCTTCGTGCCGTAGAGCCAGTCGGTGAGGAAGCCGCCGAGATCCTGGCCCGCCACCGCGGAGGCGGTCCCGATGAAGTCGTGGGTGTCGGCGGTGCTGTCGCGGTAGCGCTGCAGGAAGGACTGCTCGATCCGGTCGAAGGTGGGGCCGCCGACCTTCTCGCGGAGCGCGTACAGGACCAGGGCGCCGCCGACGTAGCGCTGGCTGTCGAAGAGATTCGCCGCGTTGGGGGCGGCCACCGGGCCGGAGTCGTGGCGCCACTGGTCGCCCTTGGCGTAGGTGTTCTTCATCCGGGCCTCGAGCGTGGTGAGGCCTAGGGAGTCGGGCCAGCCGCGGTCGTAGCGGTACATCAGGCCGTAGAGGTCGGCGTGGCCCTCGTTGAGCCAGAGGTCCGCCCAGGTCTTCGGCGTGACGCTGTCGCCGAACCAGGAGTGGACCAGCTCGTGCATCATGTGCGAGCCGATCGACCGCTCGGGCTGCAGCAGGAAGCCGGGCTTGTAGAGGGTGAGGGTCTGGGTCTCCAGACCGGTGAAGCCGAACGCCTCCGGGGCGTCCGTGTCGGCGGGCATCAGCCCGTACGTCTCCAGCGGGAAGGCCCCTAGGCGCTGTTCGATCCAGGAGAGCTGCCCCGGCGTGAGCGCCAGCGCGGGCTCGGTGGCACCGGCCCGCGCCGTCGGGACGACGTCCCGCAGGGGCAGGCCGCCGGGCCCGGGGCGCTGACGCACCGTGTAGCGGCCGACCGAGACCTGGAGCAGTTCGGTGGCCATCGGGTCGCGGGAGAGGTACGTGCGCGTGGTCCGCCCGTCGTGCTCCGTGGTGTCGGCGAGGGAGCCGTTGGCGACGCCGAGACGGTCGCTCGGGGCGGTGACGCGGACGGTGAAGCGGGCCTTGTCGCTGGGATGGTCGTTGCACGGGAAGACCGTGTGGGCGCTGTTCGGCTGCCCCGCCACCGCGAACCCGTCGGCCGTGGGCACCCAGCCGGTGTGAGGCAGCGCGGCCCGGGGATTCGCCGTGTACTCCACCTGGACGGTCATCGTGGCTCCCGGCGCCACGGGCCGGGCCGGTGTGACGACCAGCTTCTCGTCGTGCAGCGCGAAGCCGGCCACCCGTCCGTCGACCCGCACCCGGTGAACGTCGAGGCCCAGGGCGTCGAGCTCGAAGCGGGCAAGGTCTTGCCTGGCCTGTGCGGCCATCGTGGTGACGGCCTCCACCTTCCGGGTGTCGGCGCGGTAGTCGAAGGCGAGGTCGTACTGCAGCGCGTCGTACCCGGTGTTCCCCAGCGCGGGAAACACCGGGTCTCCCAGGCCGCGCACCGGCGCCTGGGACGAACCGGCCGGGGGAAGCGCGCCCAGGCAGCAGGCCAGCGCCAGGGCGAGGGCACCGATGGGGCCGATCCGGGTGCTGCCGACCATCGCGATCACCGTTTCCTGAGGCTGCATCAGCTGACAGATCGTAGCCGAACAGAGCGCGGTCGGCCCTGTACGCCACGACCTGCCGGTGACTAACGGAAGCGGGACCGGAGCCGTCAGAACTCCTGTACGAAATACGGCTCGACGGTCATCCAGCCGTTCCCGGCAGCACCGTTGAGGCGGCCGGTGCTGCCCTTCGCGAGAAAGCGCCTGCCTTCAGCTCGTAGCGGCCAGGATCGGCCTCGTTGCCGCACCGCTTCGCTTCGTGAGCCGTCGCAGCTGGAACGCCAAGGAGTCGGATCCGAGTTCCATGAGCGGCTGGAGGCTGCTGATCTCGCGAGCTGAGGTCCAGATTCCGTCGGTGGCGGTCTGGAACGGTGTTACCGCGATGCCGTGCTGGTAGAAATCGACCTGGTCGAGGTACCGCATGCGACCAGGCGAGGGCTACCGCGCTCCGACCGAGCTGATGCCGCATGACGGATCCACCGAGAACCAGGCGGAGTCGTCCTTGGGCGAGATGATGCCAGCAGCCGAACAGCAGCCCACTGCACGGACCTGGTAAGTGCTCCGCGGCGTAGGCGAGTTCCCGGCATGGGTCCTCCTGCGACAGGCCGCGAGCGCGCGGCAGCTGCACGCTCGCCCTGGCCAGCCGAGTGAAGCATGGGTATGACACTCCGTAAATACCACCACTGGTACGCATCAGGGCCGCGACCCCGTAACGCATTTGACCGTCCGTCACCCCGATGTGAGCATGACCGCCATGACGTATGACGCCACCTACTTTGACTCGCCCGAACTCGCCGCCGCACGCCGTCTGCAGCGCGCCGGCCAGTGGGACACAGCCCTCGCTCTGCTCCCGGACGGCCACACGGCTACTGCGCTGCGTGCCGACATCCTGGTCGACCGGCACATGTGGCGACTCGACCCGGTCGATGACGCCTTGGCCGCGATCGACGCCGTTCGGGGCGCCCAGCCGAAGTTGGCCGTGTTTCTCACCGCCCAGCTCGAATACTGGCGACGCCTCTTCGGAGGGGTCGGGCCGGCGCTGGGCGGCGATCCCGTCGAGGAGTTCGCCTCCGTCGTCGATCACGCGCCACTGGCAGGCTGGGCCGCATTCTGGCGGGCCGTCACCCTGGAGAACCTGCACAAAGACCCGGTCGGCGCCGCCGAGGGCTACGCCCATGCCCATCCGCTCGCCCAGGCCGGATCCGATCTGTTGTTGGAGTCCTACGTCGTCCGCCACCAGGGCGCACAGCTCTGCGAGAAGGGCGAGAAGGAACGAGGAGTAGCCCTGCTTCGACGGTCACTACACCTGCGGGCCGCCTGCGGTGCCCGACCCCACGTCGCCGCCGCGCAGGCAACGCTGGCCGGGTCGCTCGGCTCCGTCCCGGAGGCGGAAGAGCTCCGCGCGATCGCCGCGTCCGTGGCACACGAGTTGGATCTGACCTGGCTCAAGCCGCAGGTCTGAGCCCCTGCTCAGGCCGGCCGTCAACCTCCAGCGGGTGGGGGCGGGCCGCGCCGCGAACGCCTGGTACTCAGCGCCTTCGAATGAAGTCGATCTGAACCGACGCGAGGAACGGCTGAACGCTGACACACTCCCAACCGATCGGCTCCACGGCGTTGATGATCAAGTCGATCTCCTTACGGATCATCTTCATGGACACTCTGGCGCGGGTATCGATGTCAAAGCCGGCGCCGAACGTCACATCGCCTCGGTCAAAAGCGGTTCTGGCGTCCGAAACGAGCTTCTGCATACGCCACGCATGAATCAGCCCCATGTCGCCCCTCCCCGAAGTGGCTCGCTCTCGAACGGATCGCAGGCCGGCTCACCGCCGTCGCGCAAGGCGTTCGGACCGTCACGCCAAAGGTAAGTGATGCCGCACCGGCAAGATAGAGGCCGGCAATCGGCGCCCCCGGGCGCCGCACAGCCTCGCCCGGCGGGACCGATCGCGTGCGACCTGGCGGCACCAGGCACTCGGCCCGGCCCACGAGGCGGCCAGGGCAGGTCCGGCGGCCGTGGGGCGCGGTGGAAGACGGGGGAACGGCCGGGCCGATGAGCAGCGTGGCGGAGACGGCGGCACTACTCTTCGGTGGCCCCGAGGTCGGGGTGGTCGCGCAGTTCGACGGTGTGGGCGGCGGCGGCGTGGAGTTCGAGCACCACGATCTCGTTGCGGCCGGGGTGCAGGACAGGGGCGGGGACGTAGAGAGTGCGTTGCGGGCCGCGGGACCAGTACCGGCCGAGCGGGAAGCCGTTGATCCAGGCGCTGCCCTTCGTCCAGCCGTCCAGCGCCAGGAAGGTGTCGGCCGGACGGTCCACCTCGAAGACTCCGCGATGGAAGGCCGGCCCGACCGGTGCGGCGGTGGTGGCGGTGAAGGGCAGGCCGTCCAGGCTGTCCAGCGGCAGCGGCCTGCACCTCCAGCCGTTCAGCGCCGCGCCGTTGAGGGTGACCTCGCCGAGCAGACCCTTGCGGTCATGGATGCCGGGGCCGTAGTTGACCCGGCCCTGGTTCTCGACCAGTACGGTCAGCGTCGCCGATGCCCTGGGCACCGAGAAGGCGATCGCGTGCTCGTGGTTCTCCCGTTCGAGGACGCCCACGGGCTGCCCGTCCACGAACACCTGGGCGCGGTCCCGCACCGCCGCCACCCGCAGCACGGCCGGGCCCGCCACGGGCAACTCGCTCTCGTACTGCACGAACCCGAAGGACTGGCCGAGCTGCTCCATACTCAGTGGCCGTTCGGCCCGCACCGCGCAGCCGAGCAGACCGGCGTGCGCGAACAGGCCTGCACTCTCCGCGAGTTCGACCTTACCCAGGTCGAGCTTCGGGACGGCCGACGGAGTCGGCTCGTCCGGCACGGGCGCGTACTTGGCGATCACGTCGCGGAAGGCCGTGTACTTGGCGGAGGGATCGCCGGACTCGTCGAGCGGGGAGTCGTAGTCGTACGAGGTGACGGTCGGCCGGTAGGTCCCCTTGTCGTTGGCGCCGTTGGTGAAGCCGAAGTTGGTACCGCCGTGGAACATGTAGAAGTTGACGGAGGCCCCCGCCGCGAGCAGCTCGTCCAGACTCGCGGCGGCGTCGGCAGCGCTGCGTGAGGCGTGCACACCGCCCCACCGGTCGAACCAGCCGATCCAGAACTCACTGCACATCAGCGGACCGTTCGGCTGGTGCCGCCTCAGCTCGGCGAGACTCGGCCCGACCCTGCTCCCGAAGTTGGCCGTCCGCAGCACACCGTCCAGCCCGCCGGCGGCGAGATCCGCCGGCTGGTCGGAGGTGAACAGCGGTACGTCCACCCCGTGGTGGCGCAGTTGCTCGGCCAGGTGGCCGAGGTACCCGGCGTCCTTGCCGTACGCGCCGTACTCGTTCTCCAGCTGCACCGCGAGCACCGGGCCGCCGCGTGTGCCGAGGAAGGGCAGCAGGGGCGGCAGCAGTGCCTCGAAGTACCCGTCCACGGCCGCGAGGTAGCGGGGGTCGCTGCTGCGGAGCTCGATGTCGTCCTCGGCCAGCAGCCAGGACGGCAGCCCGCCGCCCTCCCACTCCCCGCAGATGTACGGGCCCGGCCGCAGCAGGACGTACAGGCCCTCGGCGGCGGCGAGTTCGACGAACCGGGGCAGGTCGAGGCCGGCCTCCATCCGGAACTCGCCGCGCCGTGGCTCGTGCAGGTTCCACGGGACGTACGTCTCCACGGTGTTGAGGCCCATCAGCCGCGCCTTGCGGAGCCGGTCGGCCCACTGCTGCGGGTGGACCCGGAAGTAGTGCAGCCCGCCGGAGATGATCCGGAAGGGGCGGTCGTCGAGGCGGAATCCGTCGTCGGCGATCTGCAGGACAGGCATCGGTGCGGTGCTCCTAGCGGGCAGAGGGTTGGCGGCCGGCGTGCTCAGCCGCCGCTGACGGTGAACCCCTGCTGCTTCCCGTAGTCGGTGATCCGGTTCTGCCAGGCGCTGAGGCCGGGCGCGGGATCGCTGCCGGCCCCGATGGGCTGGCCCACGGTGTCCTTGAAGACCGAGTTGGCGTAGACCTGGAACGGCAGGTACTGCCAGCCGGTGGCGACGTGCGCCGAGGACTCCGCGAAGACCCGGTTGGCCTGCTGGTCGCCGAGGACCTTCACCGGGCTGTCGAGGAAGGCCTGGTCGTTGAGCAGCGCGCTGGTCGCCGGGAAGAGTCCGTTGTCGGAGAGCGACTTGACGGCGACCGGGTCGGAGTTGATCCACTGGGCGAAGGCCACCGCCGCCGCCTTGTTCTTGCTGGTGACCGGCACGACGTTGGCCGAGCCGCCGTTCTCCGCGGTGGTGGTGCTGCCGGCGTCCCACTGCGGCATCGGGGCGACCCGCCACTGGCCGGCGGTCTGCGGGATGGTGGCGGCGATGCTGCCCGGCGCCCAGGCGCCGGTGATCCACATCGCGTACCTGCCGCTGCTCATCCCCTGCCACCACTCGTTGGTCCAGCCGGGCGTCGGCTCGACGAGCTTCTTGCTCAGCAGGCTCGACCACAGGGAGGACCACTTGGCCGCGCCGGCGTCCGCGAGGTTCACCCCGATCTCGGTCTGGCTCTTGACCTGGAAGGGCCGGCTGCCCGCCTGCCAGAGCAGGCTGTCGACGCCGCCCGCGTCGCCCGGGTCGAGGGAGGTGATGTAGGCGTTCGGGTCGGCGGCATGGATCTTCTCGGCGTCGGCCGCGAACTCCTGCCAGGTCTTGGGAGGTTGGAGGCCGAGCTTCTGGAGGATGTCCTGCCGGTAGAACATCACCATCGGGCCGGTGTCCTGCGGGAAGCCGTAGGTCCCGCCGTTGACGGTGACCTGTGACCACGCCGACTCCGTGAAGGTCGACTTCAGCTTCTGCGCGCCGAAGTCGTCGAGGTTCACCAGCCGCTTGGAGAGCGCGAGTTCGGGGAGGGCGAAGTACTCGACCTGGGCGACGTCCGGGCCGCCGCTGCCGGACTTCACGGCGGTCTGCAGCTTGGTGTACTCGGCGGCCGACTGGCCCGCGTTGACCACGTTGACCTTGACGTTGGGGTACTTCTGCTCGAACAGGTCGACCGTCTTCTGGATGTTGGGCGCCCATGTCCAGTACGTCAGGGTGACGGGCTTGTCGAGCGCGCCGGCGGTGTCGGTGGAACCTCCGCCACCGCCGGAGCTGCCGCAGGCGGTGAGCGAGAGGGCGAGGGCAGCGGCGGGCAGAGCCAGCAGCAGGCGTCTGCGCGGGGAGGGCTTCGGGGCGGTCATGGCTGGAGTTCTCCTCTGAAGGGGGTGGGTACGGAGAAGTCGGGTGCGGGCGTTACTCCTTGACGCTTCCGGCCGCCAGGCCGGACTGCCAGAAGCGCTGCAGGAACAGGAAGGCGAGGACGAGGGGGACGATCGCCAGCAGGCTGCCGGTGATCACCAGGGGGTAGAAGTTGGTGGTTCCCACGCTGCTCGCGCCGGTCGCCAGGCTGTTCCACTGGTTGAGTCCGACGGTGAGCGGGAACCACTGCGGATCGCTCAGCACGATCAGCGGCAGGAAGTAGTTGTTCCAGGTCGCGACCAGCGAGAAGAGCAGCACGGTCACGAAGCCCGGGGCGAGCAGGCGCAGCGAGATGGTGAAGAAGGTGCGGAGTTCGCCCGAGCCGTCGATCCGGGCGGCCTCCAGCATCGAGTCGGGCACCGCCCCCAGCGCGTACACCCGCATCAGGTAGAGGCCGAACGGGCTGGCGAGTGACGGGATCAGGACCGCCCAGGGGCTGTCGACCAGGCCGACCTTGCTGAACAGCAGGTACGTCGGGACGGCCAGCGCGGTGCCGGGGATGGTGACGGCGCCGAGGACCACCGCGAAGATCAGCCTGCGGCCGCGGAACTCGTACTTGGCGAGGGCGTAGCCGCCGGCCGTGGAGATGACGGCCGCGCCGCCGGCGCCGAGCACGGAGTAGAGCACGGTGTTGCCGAACCAGCGGAGGTAGATGCCGCCGTCGTAGGTGACGACGTCGTGGACGTTCTGGAAGAGGTGGAAGCCGTGGCCGAACCAGAGCCCGAAGCTGTCGAAGAGCGAGGCACTGTCCTTGGTACTGCTCATCACCAGCCACAGCAGCGGGAGCAGGGTGTAGACCAGCATCAGCAGCATCACCCCGGTGAGCGCCGTACTGCCGGCGGGGCGCCGTCGGCGCGCGCGGGCGGTCACAGGACCTGCTCCTTCCGGGCCGTCCGGAGCTGGACGGTGTAGGCGACCACAGCGGTCACCGCGCCGAGCACCACGGCCACGGCGGCCGAGTAGTTGAACTGCTGGCCGTTGAAGGCGAGGTTGTAGGCGTACATGTTGGGCGTGTAGCTGGTGGTGATCACGTTGGGGGCCAGTGCCTGGAGGATGTTGGGCTCGTTGAAGAGCTGGAAGCTGCCGATGATGGAGAAGACCGTGGCCAGCAGCAGGGCCTGCCGGAGTGCGGGGATCTTGATGCTCCAGGCCTTGCGGAACTCGCCCGCGCCGTCCACCGAGGCCGCCTCGTACAGTTCCTCGGGGATCGCCCGCAGAGCCGCGTAGAGGATGAGCATGTTGTAGCCGACGTACTCCCAGGTGGCGATGTTGCCGATGGAGGCGAGCATCCAGGACTTGCCGAGCAGGTCGGGCATCGCCAGGCCGAGTGCGTCGCCGACCTGGTGGACCAGGCCGAACTGACGCCCGTACAGGTAGCCCCACATCAGCGAAGCGACCACGGCGGGGACGGCGTACGGGATGAAGATGCCGATCCGGAACAGGCCTGCCCTGATCAGCCGGCCGCTGTCCACGGCCAGGGCCGCGAGCAGGGCGAGGCCGAGCATGACCGGCACCTGAACGGCCAGGAACAGTGCCACCCGGAGCAGGCCCGCCTGGAAGAGGTGGTCGGTGAAGGCCCGCCGGTAGTTGTCGAGGCCGACGAAGACGGTGCCGCCGATCAACCGGTCCTGGAAGAAGCTCTGGTGGAGCGCGTACAGCAGGGGCGCGACGATGGCCGCCAGGAAGACCAGCAGGAACGGTGCGAGGAAGACGTACCCGTACCTGGACGGGCGTGCGGTGGGGGGCGGCTTGCTCACGGCTCGGTCCTGTCCATTCCGGCGGAACGATGTTTGCGTGGTGATGTTTGCGCGGCCATGGCCGGTTCGCCGAGAGTCTGGCCGCGGACGATCCGGGATGTCAATGGCCTGTGCGCAAGTTCCCTTCTCACCAGGCGGTTTGGCCTGGCGATCAGATGTGGACTCGGTGGCCGCTGTGCGCGATAGTGTGTTTGCGCAAACACAGCACGGCGTCCCGCTAGGGTTTCCGGGCAGCGCCGAACACCGGGAGGACGGACGGATGACGGGCCTCGACGAGAGCCAGGCGGTACCGGGCAGGAACAGGCCGCCCTCGCAGGCGGACGTGGCCGCGCTGGCCGGGGTGTCCGCCCAGACCGTCTCCCGGGTGGCCAACAACCGCACCAACGTGGACGAGGAGACCCGCGAGCGGGTGCTCTCCGCCATGCGGATGCTCGGATACCAGCGCAACACCGCCGCCCGGGCCCTGGCCACCGGGCAGTTCCACATGCTGGGCGTGATCAGCTTCGACCTCAGCGCCCACGGGAACGCGCGGACGCTGCAGGCGATCTCCCGGGCGGCCCAGAGCGCCGGGTACTCGGTCAACGTCGCGGGCGTGCAGACCCAGACCGAGGGAGCCGTCCAGCAGGCGTTCTCCCAGCTCACCAGCCAGGCGGTGGACGGCATCGTCCTGATCGAAGCGCAGATCCTGGACCGGCCCGGCCTCCAACTGCCCTCCGGTGTCCCGGTGGTGGTCGCGGACGGGGACCCGGACCAGCGCTTCCCCTCCGTCGACAACAACCAGGCCGCCGGCGCCCGGGCCGCGACCGAGCACCTGCTCTCGCTGGGACACCACACGGTTTGGCACCTCGCCGGGCCGCAGGACTCCTACTCGGCCAGGCGCCGGGCCGCCGCCTGGCACAGCACCCTCAAGGAGGCCGGCGCACCGGTACCGCCGCTCCTCTTCGGCGACTGGAGCGCCGAGTCCGGGTACGCCATCGGCAAGGAGCTCGCCGCCCGCCGCGAGGTCACCGCCGTGTTCGCCGCCAACGACCACATGGCCCTCGGCCTGATCCGGGCCCTGCACGAAGCCGGTCGCGGAGTACCGGACGAGGTCAGCGTCGTCGGCTTCGACGACGTCGCCGAGTCGGCCTTCTTCCTGCCGCCGCTGACCACGGTGCACCAGGACTTCGAAGAGGTCGGCCGTCAGTGCGTGACCCTGCTCCTGGACCAGATCACCACCGGTCGCAACGCCGCCGGCACGGTCACCACCGTCCCGCCCCGGCTGGTCGAGCGCGCGAGCACCGCCCGACCGCACTGAAGCGGAGCCCGATCCGAACCGAGCTCCCGGTCCACGGTTCGCAGGCGCGGATGGCCGAAGGACGGCCTCCGCGCGATTGCCGCGTGACGGCCGCGGCCACGACCTGATCCGGATGCTCTCGCGCGACGGCAACCCCACCGGGATCGGCGACGCCTTCGCCCACTACGGCCGGATCTTCAGAACCCTGCATCTGCTGCAGTTCATCTCCGACGAGGGCTTCCGCCGCATGATCGGCGCCCAGCTCAACGTCGCCGAAGCCCCGACACCGCCGTCGAACGGCTCGCCGCCGACGGCTTCACCGTGACCGACGACCCGCTTGCCCGCTGCGCGACCCGCACGCCCCCGAGGAAAACGCCCCCGACGACGAGTGAGGGCACCGGTCGGCGTACAGGGCCGGGGATCGGAAGCGCCGTGTTGCTTGGGAGGCCGACAGGAGGACTGTCGCGCACCAGGGCGATGGCGAGGGAGACCAGGCCGCCCAGAGCGAGGCTGGCGCGAAGGTGCCGGGGGAGGTTATCGTCGAGCAAGTAGAACGACCAGTCTTTCTCCTTCCTGGGATCGGAAAGCCCGTTGCGGCGCCGTTCGCCCGGCCGTGTGAGCCACGGCCGCCCACGGCTCTGGCAGGGCGGCGGCAGGACCTCCGGAGGTGGATCCTGGCAGTGAGCCGGGCGCGGCACGGCGACGTGTGCGACGGCGGCCCTGGATGGAATGACCGGTCTTTCTACCTGGTGTGGTCACAGGGCTCCCGCTCTCCGAGCGGGGCGGTTTTCGCGAAGACGGAGCAGGTTATGTCCAACATCCTCGGCGCCCCGGCCTGGCCGGGGCCCCGCAGAGGGTCGCCGTTTCGCGCGGCCCGGAGGGAATCAGCCCTGCGATCGGATCAGCCGGACCGCGTCCAGCAAGGTCCTGCGGGCAGCCGTCGAGTCGTCCAGGTAGCCGGCGACCATCGCACCGTCGTAGAGCATCAGCAGAGCCCCGGCAGCCGACTTCGGGTCGCTGTGGCCGAGCCGGGCGAGCAGTTCCTGGAAGAGGGCGCGGAGCCAGTCCCGATGGGACGCGACCAGGCCGCGCACAGGATGGGTGGCGTCCGGGTACTCGGCGGCCGCGTTCATGAACGGCGATCCGCGAAACCCGCGCTCGCGGGCGTGCTCGGCGATCGCCTCGAAGATCAGATCGATGGCCTCCGCAGGCGGGTGCCCGACGGCCAGCGGTTCGGCCACTGCCCGGTAGTAGGCATCCTTGGTCAGCAGATAGGCCACCACCAGGTCGTCCTTGGACGCGAAGTGCCGGTAGAAGGTCGCCTTCGTCACCCCCGCCTCGGCGATCAGCCGCTCCACTCCGATGGCACGTACGCCCTCGTAGTAGAACAGCCGCGACGCGGCGCGGACCAGGCGCTCGCGAGGCGGAAGTTCCCGCTCGGCCTCGGTGCCCTGGCGAGTGGCGTCGGTGGTCTGCCCGGTGATGCTCACCTCCACATTGTGCCCTTGGCCCGGCCTTGAGCGGCCTCCACCCCCGTACGGCCCACACAAAGAGGACCGTCCGCCCCTGTCCCGCACGGCCCGCACGGCCCGCACGGCCCGCACGGCCCGCACGGCCCGCAACAGCGTGGCCCGTCATCGAAAGGCTTGAACCATGACTCGTCGCCTTGAAGGAACCGTCGCCCTGGTCACCGGAGCCTCCAGCGGCATCGGCCACGCCACCGCCTTGGAGCTCGCCCGTGAGGGGGCGTCAGTGGCGCTGGTCGGCCGACGCGAGGACCGGCTCACCGACCTCGCCGCGGAGATCTCCAGCGCCGGTGGGCAGGCACTGGTCGTGCCCGCCGACATCACCGACGCCCAAGCCGCCGCGGAAGCGGTCTCCCGGGCAGTCGAGGGCCTGGGCCGCCTGGACATCCTGGTCAACAACGCCGGTCTCATGCTGCTCGGGCCTGCCCCCGACGCGGACCTCAACGACTGGCGGCGCATGATGGACATCAACCTCATGGGCCTGATGTACACCACCCACGCGGCCGTCCCCCACCTGCTCAAGGCAGCCACCCAGGACCCGCGCCAGGTCGCCGACATCGTCAACATCGGCTCGGTCGCAGGCCGCAGCGCCTTCGCCATGTCCGCGGTGTACTGCGCCACCAAGTTCGGCGTCGGCGCCTTCACCGAATCGCTGCGCCAGGAGCTGGCACGCCAGCACGTCCGCGTGTCCGTGGTCGAGCCGGGCAGCGTCGACACCGAGCTGCGCACGCACAATCCGGACGTCGTTCAGCAGTTGATCGCCAGCTCCCTGGGCGACATCGAGCGGCTGCAGAGCCAGGACATCGCCGACGCCCTCGGCTACATCGTCACCCGCCCCCGGCACGTGGCCGTCAACGAGCTGCTCGTGCGCCCCACCGAGCAGGTCTGAACACCTAACCCGTGGCACGGCCTGGTCCCGCCGATCGGCGGGACCAGGACGATGGCGGACAGGACCAAGCGGCGACCAGCTGCGTGGAAGCAAGGTCGTGACCCGGTTCACCGTTCGGTCGGCCGCCAGAACGCTGCCTCACCTCTGGGAGAACACAGATGAACAGAATCCTCGCCGTTGTCACCAACCAGGCGACCTACGGGACGAACCCCCACCGGACCGGCCTGTGGATCGCAGAGCTGGTTCACTTCTACGACGGAGTCCGCCAGGCCGGCTTCGAGGTCGACATCGTCAGTCCAGCAGGGGGGCAGGTGCCGCTGGATCCACGCAGCACCAGATGGGCCGACAAGCAGGCACGCGAATACCTGAATGATCGTGCGTTCATGTCGAGCCTGAACCGCACGACCAGCGCGGCCGACGTCGACCCCGCCCAGTATGCCGCGATCTTCTACACAGGCGGACACGGCGTCATGTGGGACTTCCCCTCCAACGTCGCGCTCCAGCAGGCCGCGCGCCAGATCTACGAGAACGGCGGCGTGGTCTCCTCGGTCTGCCACGGCGCGAGCGGACTGCTGAACATCACGCTCTCCGACGGCTCCCTGCTCGTCGACGGCCGCACGGTCACCGGGTTCTCCACCATCGAGGAGCGCATCGCCATGGTGAAGAGGCGGGTGCCGTTCCTGCTGGAGGACGAACTCCGCAACCGGGGCGCTCACTACATCAGGAACACCATCCCGATGACCCCCTTCGCCACCGCTGACGGCAGGCTCGTGACCGGACAGAACCCGTACTCCACCAAGGCCGTTACTGCAAAGATCATCGAGACGCTGCACCGTCTTTGAACACGACCTGCCCGGTTGGGGCGCGGTTCAGAACCGCGCCCTTGTTGAGGACATCGCCAGGCTCGTCCGCCGCCCGGGGCACTCGCCGACCTCTTCGGTGTCCCCCGCTCCACCGTCCTTGCCATCTCAACCGCGCCACGATCCCCCGACAGCTGACGAAGAGCACATCAGCACAGCGGTGACCGACGGCTCCGCCCTACCGCCAGGACGAACTTGATTGCTACCCGCCGGTAAGTTTGGCCGATCATCGTCTCACCAACGCTCCGTCTCGCGCCCTACGCTCCGACTCGGGTGTCCCCTTGGCACCACGACCCGAGCCCTGATGGAGCATCAATGACGCGATCCCACCGCACCTTCGGAAGCCGCCGCCTGCGAGGTCTGGCGGCAGGTGCAGCGATCGTCGCGGCACTTGCCGTCACCGCGGCTCCGGCGTCGGCGGTCCCGTCGGCCGGCTCTGCGGTGGCCGTCGCCGGGGCCCTGCCGTCCTTCCGCCTTGCCGACATGGCGATGAAGGACGGCGTGGTCCTCAAGGCCGACGTCTTCACCCCGGCGCCCGGTACGCCCGGCGCCGACGAGCGGGGCCGCTACCCGGCCATCGTCCAGCCGGCCAGCTGGGGGCAGAACGACCTGGAGTACATCGCCCAGGGCAGGCAGCTCGCCGCCGACGGCTACGTGGTCGTCACGTACACCGTGCGCGGGTTCTGGCTCTCCGGCGGCAAGGTCGACGTGGCGGGGCCCACCGACGTGGCCGACATCTCCTCGGTCATCGACTGGACGCTCGCCCACACCTCGGCCGACCCGCGACGCCTGGGCATGACGGGCCTGTCCCTGGGCGGGGGCCTGACCTTGATGGGCGCCGCGTTCGACCCGCGGATCAAGGCGGTCGCCGCGATGAGCGGCTGGGGGGACCTCACCGACTCCCTGTACAGCGGTCAGACCCGGCACCTGCAGGCCGCCGCCTTTCTGACCGCCATTCAGACACCCACCGGACGCCGGGGCGCCGAGCTGGACCGGGCCCTGGCCGACCTCTTCGCCGACCGTGAGCTGCCCGAGGTCGTCAAGTGGGCGCAGACCAGGTCCCCCGCCACGTACGTGGACCGGATCAACGCCAACGGTACGGCGGTCTTCCTCGCCAACGCGTGGGGCGACAGCATCTTCAACCCCAGCGAGATCGCCGCCTTCTACCAGCGGCTGACCGGCCCCAAGCGACTCGAACTGCGCCCCGGGGACCACGCCACCCAGGAGCTGACCAGCCTGCTCGGCCTGCACAACGCCACCTGGGCGAGCGCGCGAGCCTGGTTCGACCAACACCTCAAGGGCGCCGTCGCCGACACCAGGCAGCCGGTCGAACTGGAGGTCCGCCCGAGCGGCCGGCACGAGAGCTACCCGGACTGGCAGTCCGTCGGTTCCCACGCCCAGCGCCTGCGACTCGGCAGCGCGAACCTCCTCGGGACGGGCACCCTCGGCGGTGCTGCCACCACGGGCTGGCACACCTCCGTCGTCGGCGGTACGGACTCGGGCGCCGACGGCGGCCCCACCGAACTGTCCGGGCTGCTCGACCAGGTCGCCAAGCTGTCGCCGACGGTCGTCCTCCCGCTGCTGCCGCGCTCCGCCGGAGCCGTCTGGCAGTCGGCACCGTACGCGGCGGCGCAGCAGATCCGCGGCAGCGCGAAGCTGCACACGACGGTCACAGCCTCCGCGTCCGAGGGCACGGTGTTCGGCTACCTCTACGACGTGAACGCCCTCGGCGTGGGGAAGTTGATCTCCCATGCCCCGCAGAGCTGGTCCGGCAGGCAGCCTGGGCAGGCCTTCCCCCTGGACGTCTCCCTGTTCGCCACCGCCTACGACCTGCCCGCCGGCCACCGACTCGCCCTGGTCCTCGACACCAAGGACCCGCTGTACGGCGGCCGCACCCCGCTGGGCAGCCGGGTGTCGTTCAGCTCCCCGGCGGACGACCCGTCCGAGCTGACGCTGCCTCTGCGCTGACCGCCGCCCAGGGCCATACTCGCAAGGTGGACTGTCTCTTCTGCGCGGTGGTGGCGGGCTCCGCGCACGCGCACCGGGTGTTGGACGACGAGGTGGCGGTGGCGTTCCTGGACCACCGGCCGCTCTTCCCCGGGCACGTCCTGGTGGTCCCCCGCCGGCACGTCGAGACGGTGACCGACCTGCCCCCGGGGGACGTCGGGCCGTTCTTCACCCGGGTCCAGCGCGTCACCGCCGCCGTGGAGCGGGGCATGGGAGCGGTCGGTAGTTTCGTGGCGGCCAACAACCGGATCAGCCAGTCGGTGCCTCACCTGCACGTCCACGTGGTGCCCCGCAATCCGAAGGACGGCCTGCGCGGGTTCTTCTGGCCGCGCAGCCGGTACGCGAGCGAGGCCGAGGCCGCCGAGGTCACCGCGCGTCTGCGGGCCGCGATCCCCGAGCCGGACTGAGCGGGCCGCTCGGGGCCGGCTCTGCCACGGTCAGGACCGCGAGGTGGTGCAGCAGGCGGCCGTGGAGCTGCTGCGCGGCCGTGTCCGTGAGCAGCCGCCACCGGTGTTCCAGGTGACCGCGTACGCCGTCGGGCCCGACCCGGAGCGAGAGGGTCGCGTCGAAGCGCCCGCCCGTCCGGGCGACGGGCACCGGTGTACAGCGGACGCCGCCCAGACGGAGCTCGGGCTCCTCGTCCAGGCTGAAGTAGCAGGACGGGAAGTCGGCGTGGCGCAGCCTGGCGGCCCGGCGCACCTCGGCCACCAGCGCGGGGAGCGGTACCCGGTGCTCGGGCCTGGTGAGGTCGTCGAGCCCGTCCGCCAGGGTGCGCAGGGCGGTGTCGGCCGTGAGGTCTCGCCGGACGCCGCGCAGTACGGCCGTGTCGACCAGGCAGCCGGCCGTCCGCTCGGCGTCGAGCCAGGCCCGGTCGGTGACCGCAACGCCGAGCGGGAAGTCCGAGCGGCCGAGGACGTCACACAGGGCCTGCTCGTACGCCGCGAGGAGGACGACCGCCGGCGTGACCCCGGCGGAGGCGGCGACGGCGCTCAGTTGTGCCGTGGTCGTCGGGTCGAGGGAGACGGCGAGGGTCCCGGTCCGCAGCCCGGTGCCTGCCCCCACGGCGGATTCCGGGGTAACGGTGCCCTCCAGGAGTGCCGCGGCGCGGCGGACCCGGTCGGGGAGGCCCGGGCGGGTGAGGAAGCCGGTCCGCTCCGCCATGAGGTCGCAGATGGTCCGGCCCGCCCGGTCGGGCGGCACGGAGGAGTCGTAGCAGCGGGCCAGGTCCGCCAGCAGGATCCGGGCCGACCAGCCGTCGGTCGCGAGGTGGTGCCAGACCAGGAGGAGCAGGCGCTGCCCGTCGGGGGTGCGGCAGAGCAGCGGCCGGAAGAGCGGACCGGCCGTCACATCCACCGAGCGCCGGACCAGCTCGGCCAGATCCGGTGCCTCGCCGAGCTCGCGTTCCTCGAGGGCCGGCCGGGCGCCGGACAGGTCCATCCAGGGCCCGTCCGGCTGCTCCCGCACGGCGGCGGAGAGGACGGGATGCGCGTCGCAGACCGCGGCCACCGCCTTCGCCAGACGCTCCGCCTCGACCCCGGGCGGCAGCTCGAAGCAGAGTGCCTCGGCGTACATGCCGCGGCCGGCGTGCACCTTGTCCTGGAACCACATGCCCTGCTCGGTCGTGCCGAGCGGCGCCGTCCCCGCCCCGGCGCCGGCGCCCGGGCGCGCGGGCGGGGCCGCGTCGAGGAGCTCGGCGAGGTGCCGGATGCCGCCCGCGCGCATCACGTCGGCAGCCCACACCTGTCGGCCGGTGCCGAGGCGCAGCGCGGCCGCGACCCGTACCGCGCCGAGGGAGGTGCCGCCCGCTTCGGCGAACCCTGCCGTGAGCAGCACCGGATGGCGGAGCTCGGCCTGCCAGGCCCGCGCCACCACGGCGGCGGTGCCCGCCGCGAGTTCAACCGCTTCTGCAGGCGCGGCCGGCAGCGGCAGGGCGGCCAGCGCCGCGTGGTCGGTCTTGCCGTGCCGGGTCTGCGGCAGGGCGGGCAATGGCAGGATCACCTGCGGCACGGCGTACGAGGGCAGCAGCAGCCCCAGGCCGGCCCGCAGGGCCCGGTCGTCCCACCGCCCGCCCGCCTCCGGAACGACGTACGCCACCAGGGCGGCCCCTGCCCCGGGCAGCTCCCGGCGGCCGACCACCACCTCGCGGACCCGCGCGCTCTGCCGGATCGCGGTCTCGACCTCCCCGGGTTCGATCCGGTGGCCGTTGATCTTGAGCTGCCGGTCCACCCGCTCGACGAAGACGAGTTCCCCGTCGGGGCGGGTGGTGACCCGGTCCCCGGTGCGGTACGCGCGCTCCCCGCTCCCGTCCGGGGCGGTCACGAAGCCGGTCGCCGAGGCGCCGTCGGCGTGCAGATAGCCGCGGGCGACACCGGCGCCGACGACCAGCAGCTCGCCGGTGCCGGTTGCGCTCACGCGGCCGCGTTCGTCCAGCAGGAGCACCCGGTTGCCCGCCACCGGCGTGCCGATCGGTGTGCGCTCGTGCGGCTCGCCGCCGGTGGCCGACACGGTGTGCAGGGTGCAGCAGATGGTGGTCTCCGCCGGGCCGTAGCCGTTCACCACCATCAGCCCGGGCCTGGCCCGGCACAGCGACTGCAGAAGGCCCAGTGCGATCGGCTCGACGCCCACCAGCAGCCGCACCAGCCCGGCACAGTACTGCCGGTCGGCCCGGAGCAGCGCGCAGAACTCGGGCAGCAGGGCCGGGGGGACGTACGCGCTCTGCACCCCGTGCCGATGGAGGTGGTCGGCGAACCGCGGGGCCTCCAGGCGGTTCTCCTGCGGCACCACGACGAGGTGACCGCCCCGGGTGAGTGGTGCCCAGACCTCCCAGGCGGCGACGTCGAAGGAGGGGTTGGTCCACCACGAGCCGGTGAACGCCGTCGGCACCGGTGCCCGGCGGTCGAGGTCCCGGAGCAGGTTGACCACGCCGCCGTGCTCCACCTGCACGGCTTTCGGGACGCCCGTCGAGCCCGAGGTGTGCACGACGTACGCGACGTCGTCCGCCCGTACCGCCGGCTCTGAGACGGTCGCCGTGCGGTCCTGGCGCCAGGGCCCGACGGCGACGCCGGGCACCAGTGCGCCGGGCAGCCCGGCGGCCGGCCCGGCCTCGGCGACGACGGCTCCGGGCGAGCAGTTCGCCAGGATCGTCCGGAGGCGCTCGGCCGGCTGCTGCGGATCGAGCGGCACGTAGGCCGCCCCGAGGCTCATGGCCGCCAGCGCCGCCGCGACCGCCTCCCGGCCGGGCGTCAGCACCAGCCCCACCCGGCTGCCGGGGCCGACCCCCCGGTCGGCGAACTCCCTTGCCAGCAGGTCGACTCGAGCGGCCAGCGCGCAGTAGTCGGCCGTGCCGTCGGGCGCGGTGACCGCGGGCAGCCCGGGGTTCCGCCGAGCAGCGGCGAGGATCGGGCGGACCAGATCGGCGGCCGGGCGGCCGGGCGGCGTGGCCGATGAACGCGTCATGGGCGGGCACTCCTGGTAGGGGCCGTGAAACGGTGGGCCTAGGCCAGAGTCCGGGGCTGGGGCTGGGGCTGGGGCTGGGGCTGGGGCTGGAGCTGGTCCAAGGCCGCCAGGTCCACCTTGCCGTGCGCCGTCAGCGGCAGGGCCCGGTGGGTGGTGAAACGCGAGGGCACCATGTACCGGGGCAGCAACTCCGCGACATGCCTGCGGAGTTCGGTACGCGAGGGGCCGGGCTCGCGGTGCGGCACGACATGGGCCACCAGGACCGGGTCCCCGACGGGGTTGCGGGGCGCGGTGACGACGCAGGCGGCGACCTCCGGGTGGGAGAGGACTGCTGCCGCCACCTCGCCACGCTCGATCCGGAGGCCGCGCAGCTGGATCTGGTCGTCCTTGCGCCCGATGTAGTGCAACCCGCCCTGATCGTCCTCGACCGCCCAGTCACCGCTGCGGTACACCGGTCCGGCGATGCCCGGCAGGCGGATGAAGCGCTCGGCGGTCTGCTCCGGCCTGTTCAGGTATCCCTCCCCCACCCCCGCGCCGTGGACGGCGAGTTCGCCGGGGGTGCCGGGCGGGACCGGCCGCAGGTCGGGGTCGAGCAGCAGCACGCCGAGATGCGCGAGCGGCCTGCCGATCGGGGTGGTACCCGCGGGCCCCGCCTGCGGCTCGCCGTCCAGCGCGCAGCACGTGACGTGCACGGTGGTCTCGGTGATCCCGTACATGTTGGCCAGCCGGGCCCCGGGCGCGCAGCCGGCATCCCGCCAGCGGCGGACGTCCGAGAGGTTGACCGCCTCGCCGCCGAACACGATCTGCCGCAGCGCGGGCAGGGATCGCCCGGACTCGGCCATCGCGGCGACCAACTGCCCGAACGCCGAGGGCACTTGGTTCAGCACGGTGATCCGGTGGCCGGCCAGCAGCCCGGCCAGCAGGCTCGCGTCGTAGGTGCACTCGACCGGGACGACGACCGCGCTGCCGCCGTGCCACCAGGCGCCCCACATCTCCCAGACGCTGAAGTCGAAGCTGTGCGAGTGGACCAGTGCCCAGCGGTCCTCGGGGCCGAAGTCGAAGTGCTCCTCGGTGGCCGCCATCAGCGCCGCCACCTGACGCTGGCTCACCGGCACCCCCTTGGGCCGGCCGGTCGAGCCTGAGGTGTAGATGACGTACGCGGTGCCGGGCGGCAGCGTCCGCCCGTCCGGGTGCGGCGTCGACGGCGCGCCGGGCACCGGCAGTACCGCCAGGTCAGTCCCCGCACCGGCCTCGGACGGGGCCTGCTGGAGGACATGACGGATACCCGAGTCGCCCACCAGGTGGTCCTGCCGGGCGGCGGGGTACGCGGGGTCGATCGGGAGGTAGCCGCAGCCGTGCCCCAGCACGCCCAGCACCGCGGCCGCCACGTCGGCGCCGCGCGGCAGCCGTACGCCGACCAGCTCGCCCGGCCGCACCCCCGCCTCGGTGAGCAGCGTGGTGACGCGCCCGGCGGCCAGGGCCAGCTCGGCGTAGCTCAGGCTCCGCTCGCCCTCGGTCAGCGCGACGGCCTCGGGGCGGCGCTCGGCCTGCTCCCGGAAACGGCGCAGCAGCGCGTCCACCGGTATTTCGGGAAGCTCCGCCTCGGCGAGCTCCGCGGCCGTCGCCCGGCCTGCTTCTCCCGTCACGGACAAATCCGGACCCCCGCCCTTCGCGCGCCGGCCGGTCGAATGCCGCGCCGGCCCGCAGCCTGCCGTTCGGCCACCGAATTGATGCGGATCGCAGCCTAGCACCGACGCCGCGGCGCGAAACCCTTTCCCGGAAACTTCTCCGGTCCTCGGTGAATTCCCCGGGGCCGTTGACAGCGGGCGGGCCCGGAGACATGCTTTCCTCTCGACCGCGACACCTGCGCAGGAGGTTGGGAATGCCGCCGGAAGAGCCGGAGCCCGAAGAAGAAGAACTTCCCATTCGCATCTGAATTCCCGTTGCCCCGGGCCGGCCCCGCCAGGGACCGGCCCGGGGCGGCGTGCGGTCGGCCCAGGTCACGGAGGAGGCGGAAGTGGGGCAGGGGATGTCTCCCGTCGGGCGGAACACGGCGTTGCTCGTCCTGATGCCCGACGCCATGGTCCAGGACCTCTGGGCGCCGCTCGACCGGCGCCTCGCACCGGTGCGCCTGGAGGTGGTGGCCACCACCGCGCGGCTGCTGCGCCCGCCCGTCCTGGCCGCGCTCTACGCCCACGGGACGTTCAAGCAGCCCAGGTCGGGCCGGGCCCCGAGCTCCTGGCTCTCCCACGAGCTCGCCACGCTGGACATGGCGGTGCCCGCCGTCGTCCGGACCGCGCACGACATCGACCTGGCCGGTCTGCTGGACTCCTGGAAGGGGCCCAGCGCCTACGCCGCCCGGCACCCGGGCGACCTGCGCTCGCTCTCCCCGGCGGCCCACCGGTGCTTCTCCGTGCTGCACACCCCGGACGACGCGGCCCAGACGGCGCTGGACGTCAGCACCCTGTTCGGTGACGCCACGCTGCGCGCACTGGCCGACCCCGGCCTCCCGGCCCGCTGCACACTGGCCGAACTGCGACGGCTGCGGATGCCCGGCGCACTGCGCGAGGCCTCCCACCCGTACGACATCGTGCACCGCTGTGCGACCAGGGCGGCGGCGCTGCTCGCGTACGACCACCTGCTGCGGCCCGGCGCGCGGTGGTCCGCCTTCGCCGGGCGCTGTGCGACGGCGCTCGGCGAGCCGGGTGGGCGCTGGGCCGCCACCGTCGGCGAGCTGTCGGCCGAGCTTCCCGCCGCCCCGGCGCCGGCCGAGGGGCGTGCGGCCGGGGAGATCCGCAGCCGCCTGGACCTGTACGACGCCTTGCGGCAGTTGCTCACGCCCGACGGCTACGGTCCGGACTCCTGCTCGGAGATCGAGCGGGCCTTCGACGCGAACGACCTGTTCCTGGACGGCTGGGAGCGGCACACGCTGCGGGTCGCGCTCTCCTTCCCCCTGGAGTGAGCTTCCGTGGGTGCGGCGGGTTTCGGGTGGAGACCCGGCCGCCGCACCCACCCGTCAGGCGTTGCGGACAGCCGCCGCAGCACCGGTGAACACCCGGCCGGTGCCCTCCCCCTCGACCCGGACCGGCACCGTGTCGCTGACGTCGACCTCCAGGGCGAGCGCGACGTCGTCGCCGAAACCGGCGGCCACCAGTTCCCGGGCCGAGATGCACGAGGCAAGGGCCTCGGGGCCGGTCCACCCCCGGGCCGCCACCAAGGCCTCGGCGGAGAGCGAGCAGCCGGCGTCCGCCAGCCGTGAGCAGATCAGACCGGCCCCCAGCCAGTCCTCCAGCGAGGGACGCATGCCCTCGACCCCGGGCTCCACGGAACTCCAGTGCTCGCCACAGGCGACCACGGTCACCCGCTTCGCCACGCCGTCGTCGAGCAGCCGGGACACGGCCGCGGCGCTCGCGCTCGCGTTGCGCAGTCCGCCCACCAGCAGCGCCGGGGCGCCGGCCGCCGCCCCGGCCGCGGCGGCGCCGTTCAGCGAGGTGAAGAGCACCCGCTGGCCGGGTTCGGCGGACAGCAGGCTCTGCGGCGACAGCGAGATCTGGCCCGGCGGCACCCGGCGGCGCTTGCTGAGCGGCCGCGCCCCCAGCCCGGTGGCGGCGGCCTCCAGGCCACCCATCCGCTCGATCTCGGCACCGCTGTAGACGAGGCAGGTGAAGTCGCGGGCCACCGCCACGGCCAGCGTGGTCGAGAAGGACAGCACGTCCACCACCACGACGATGTCGCCCCGCGCCGCGGCGAGCCCGGCGCCCGTGGGCCCCCACTCCACGTGCACCTGGCAGTCCGGCCACGGGTCGAACTGGCTGGGTGCGCCGACATCCGTCATTCTCAGGTCCTTACGCGCGGTGGGAGTGCAGCTGGAATTGCCGTGAGTCTACTGCCCGGGGATGGTCGGGCGGGTATTTTCGGCCACGGTCCGAGCGGCCTGGCGCTCGGCCAGGTCACGGTCCTCGGCGAGCGCTATCTGACTCCTGGTGAATTCCTTCGTGCGCTTCACGAAGTCGATGTCCGGCAATTCCTCGGCCGGTACTCCGCGCAGCTCTGGGAGTTCGCCGTAATGCATCGATACATACGGTACGCCGCTGTCCTCCGCGCGTTCCAGGACGGCTTTCGAGAGATTTCCGGCGAGGCCCCAGTCGATCTCCGCGCCGACCGCTTCGCGGAGGGTCTCCACCGCCCACCAGACGCTGGGGTGCAGCTTCATGTCCCGGTCCTGCCGGCTCGTCCCGGTGAGCAGCGAGGAGAGGTCGTTGAGCCCGAGCATCAGGTTGGTCGCCCCCATGGAGACCAGCTTGCCCGCCTCCAGCAGGGCCGAGGGGATCTCGATCATCGAGCCGAAGCGGTTCGGCCAGTCGATCCGCTCCAGTACGTCGGCCGCGAACGAGAAGTCGGCGGCGTCCCGGACGAAGGGCAGCAGCAGATGGACGTTGCGGTGCTCCCGGGCGACCTCGGCGACCACCCGCAGCTCGGTCTCGAAGGCCTCGGGCAGTTCCAGGGCCCGCCTGACCCCGCGCCGGCCCTTCATGAAGTCGGCCTCGTGGTAGCGCCGGTCGACGCCGTCCAGCGTGTTGGCCTCCTGCGAGGTGAACTCCGTGGTGCGGTACCAGATCGGCCCGGTCGGGCAGGCCTCGGCCACCGCCCGCACGTAGTCGCCCAGACGCTGCCGCGCCTCGGGCCTGGTGATGAACCGGCCCTGTGAGCGCAGCACATACTCGCTGCGGATGAGACCGACCCCCTCGAACATCTCCATGATCGGAGACGGCGGGATCTCGCCGCTGAGGCTGAGGCGGTGGCGCATGGTGACCCTCCTGAGGCGTGGTGACGCGGAATCAGCAGTAGCGGTAGAGGTAGGCGCGCCCGACCGGCCGCCAGCCGATCCCGGCGAAGAAGCGGTCCGAGCCGGAGCCCGGCTCGAGCAGGGCGGCTGCCCCGCCCCGCCCGGCGGTCAGGGCCTGGACGCAGCGCCGGGCGGCCCCGGTACGTCGTGCGGCCGGCTCGCACACCACCGAGCAGACCAGCAGCCTGGCGCCGGACTCGCCCAGCGGAGCGAGCAGTTGCTGGGCGCCGGCAGCCGCGACCGGGCGGCCGTCCCGGTGGATCCGGGCATGGCTCCAGGACGGGTCGTCCCTGGCGGTGGGCGGCAGCGGGGTCAGGCCGGCCTGCTGCCAGAGCGCGGCGAGCTGCTGCCACTCGGCCGGCCCGGGGACGTCGCAGGCCGGCCCGGGGACGTCGCAGGCCGGCCCGGGGACGTCGCAGGCGGCCCCTCCGGGAGGCCCGTCCGGCGCGTCGGCGCCCCAGACTTCCAGCGGCACCGCCCGCAGCGCCGCCGACTCACCGTCGGGCAGCGGCCGGCCCAGGCTCAGGATCCGGGCACCCGTGTGCAGCAGCGGCCGCACGCGCGACCAGCCGGCGCCGTCCAGGAGGTCCGGCCAGAGCAGCAGGGAGCGGTGGTGGGACTGGACCCCCGCCACCGAGTGGAGCCAGTCGGCGGCAGGCTCGGTGACGACCACTACTCCCCCAGCAGTTCGAAGATCTGACGTTCGTCGAGCGCCGCGTACTGCTCCTCGGTGAGCAGGCCGTACTCCTCCAGCAGCTTCCCGGCCCGCTTCCGCGCCGCCTCGCCGGCCGCCGCCAGGCCGCCGGCCGGGTGGTGGCGGTCCAGCAGGCTCCGGGACTCCTTGAGGTGGAGGGTCTCGTCCCGGCAGATGAAGGCGAACGCGGCCGCCGTCCGCTCGTCCCCGCGCCGCCGGGCCTCGCGTTCCAGGCTGCGCATCGGGCCGATGATCCCCAGCTCTCCGAAAAGCGTGATCTGCGTCCAGGCGTCCCAACCCGGCATCGCCCCGCGGACCTTGATCCCGATCATGCTGCACTCGAAGCGGTACGGGTCCTCGCCGCGCTCGGCCAGCAGGGCGTGGCCGGACGCGGCGTGCCTGGCCTCGTCCCAGGCCAGCCGGGCGAGGTGGCGCAGCACCTCGACCGGCGCCTCCTCGACGAGGTCGAAGAGGGCCAGCGCGAAGGTCTCCAGGGCGTCGATCTCGTCGCGGTTGATCCGCAGCAGCTCGACCAGGTCGTCCTGGTACGCGGAGCCCGAGGTCTCCCAGTCGTCGGCCTTGCGGTAGTCCCGGGTGTGGTCGAAGAGCCGGAACCTCTCGTCCCTGGCGCCCATCACCGGCCGGCGCACCTCGGCCTCGGCCGGCTCCGGGTACGCCTTGGGCTCGGCCGGCCCGCACGCGGTGGTGAACCAGGCGAAGGCGTCCCGGAGGTCGGCCAGCCCCCGGCGGCGGACCCGCTCGGAGGGCCCGTCGAGCAGCGGGTCGAAGGCCGCGTCGGCGAAGGCCGCCAGGAGCGGCTCGTACCAGTGGCGGACCAGCACGGGCAGGCGGTCGCCCGCCGGCGTGGCGAGCGCCGCCGCGAGCCTCCGGGCCAGCTCCGGCGGCAGCGAGCGGTCGGGGCGGCCGCCCAGCTCGACCACCCGCTCCTCGACGGTGGCGGCCACCTCGGTGAGGGTGAACAGGGCCTCGCCGGAGGCGAGTTTGAGCTCGAACTCGGGCAGGTCGAGCGTCCCGGCCGCGAGCAGCCTGACGACCGCCCACAGCTCGCGGCACAGCCCGTCGAGCTGCCGCAGGCTGGCTGCCGGGTCGGCGCCCGGCCGGGTGGTGAACCGTGCCGGCCAGGGCAGGGCCCGCCCCGGCTCGATGGCTGCTGTCATCGGGTCGCCTTCCTCGCCACCTGGGCCAGGTGGGCGGCCAGGTCGTCGATCTGCTGTTCCGGTTCGATGCCGACGCTGATCCGGGTGAAGCACTCCCCGAGCGCGGTGTTCAGCGGGTCGCGGCCGTAGGCCCGGCCGGTGGTCAGCGTCCAGCCGAAACCGGCCCGGATCCTCGGTTCCTCCCAGGCCCCGGCCCACTCGGCCACCAGGGCACGGTGGGCCGCCTCGGGGTCGGCCGCGGCGCCCTCGGGCAGGGCGACGAAGGCCATGCAGCCGTCGGCGCCCCGCTCGACGGCCCGGGCCAGCAGGTCCTGACGGTCCGCCACCGCCCGGCGGGCGTCGGTGACCACCAGGTCCGGCCAGCACCGCTCCAGCGTGTCGACGAACCGTCGGCGCCTGGCGGAGTGCAGGGCCAGCCGGCTGCGGCAGGCCGCCACCTCGCCGGGGCGGATCCGGTGCAGCGCCCTGCCCTGCAGCTGCTGCCCGGTGCGGCGGGCGCAGAGCCGGGCGGCCTCTCCCCACTCACCCCAGCCGTAGAGGACCCCGCTTCCCGCGGCCCGGGTCAGGTACTTCATGCCGGACTCCACGTACAGCGTGTCCGGCCCGGCCATCAGCTCGGCCGGGACGGTGCCGTGGCCCAGCGCGGAGCAGTCCAGGACGGTACGGATCCCGGCCGCGCGCAGCGGTTCGAGGACCGGCACGTCGCAGCGCGGCCCGTTCAGCGCCAGCTCCGCGAGGGCCAGCACGGGGCTGTGGCGGGCGATCGCCGCCGTCGCCGCCTCGGCGTCGCGCAGGTCCACCGGGACGGTCCGCAGGCCCCACGGGAGGTACAGCGCGTCCAGCAGGTCCCGGGTCTCGAAGTACATCCGGTCGTGCACCAGCAGGGTGTCACCGGGCCGGGCGCCGGAGGCGCGGACGGCCACGTCCAGCGCGGACATCCCGGCGTTCACCAGGACGGCCTGCTCGCTGCCGAAGGCGGCCGCGGCGAGCTGCTCGGCGCGGCGGCGCCGGCCGTTCTCGTAGCTGTCCCAGTACGTCCTGGGGCTCAACCCCTGCTCCTGCTGTGCGGCGTCGGCCCAGAACTCCTCCATGGAGCGGTACGCCGCGGCGGCCTCGAAGGAGGAGTCGAGCAGCCCGGCGAGCTGCCCGGACGCCGCGCGGTAGCGCTCCAGCAGGGGCCTGAACGCCAGGCCGCCGTCCGCCGCCTCGGCGAGAGAGGCCGGCACGGCGAAGCCCTCCGCCCGGTACTCCTCGACCAGGGCGCCCGCGAGCCGCACCAGGTACGCGGTGCTGGCCTCGGAGACCTCGCCCGCCGGCCCGCCCGTCACCGCTCCACCACGAAGAGCGTGTACGGGAAGGGCATGCCCGGCACATCGGTGCGGCTCTCCTCGACGGTGACCTCGCCGTACCCGCCGAGCAGCGTCCGCCACTCCTCGGCGGTGCGGTGCTGGGGGACGCACGGCACGTCGAAGGTGTTGAGGCAGCGGTTGAAGAACTCGTCCACGTAGAGGTGGAACTCCTCGCTGTTCTCGGCGTCCAGGCAGTTCTCCACGATCACCCAGCGCTCGGCCCCGGTCCGGGCGACGGCGTCCAGCAGCCGCCGCACCTCCGGTTCGTGGTGCAGCACGGTGCACAGCAGCGCGGAGCCGTACTCACCCTCCGGCAGCCGTACGTCGGCCGGGACGTCGTGCACCGGGAACGGCAGCCGGGACCAGTCGCTCTCGTACGCCGTCGAGCGTTCGCACCCGGTCACCGAGCCCGCGTCGAGGCCGTGCCGGAGCAGGGCCCGCAGCACGGTGAAGTCGCCGCCGAGCACGTCGAGCACCGGACCGGTCAGGTGTCCGGCCAGCCAGGACGCGACGAACTCGGAGCGCTGCTCGGCGAAGACCCGGTTCCACTCGGCCCGGACGCCCGACTCGGCCAGCACCGGGGCCGTGGGCCCGAAGCCCTCCCGGCCCAGCAGCAGCCGTACCAGCCTGGCCGTCCCGACTGGGTCGGCCAGGTCGAAGGCGCCGCGGGACCAGATGTCCAGCATCCGCTGCTCGAAGAGGTCCAGCAGTTTCTCGTCCGGGAGCGGCCCGGGGCGGTCCTCGGTCTTGGATGGCATCATGACGGTGCCTCAGACCGTCATCGACATACGGCGCGGGTCGGCGATCGCCGCCACGACCTCGTCCACCAGCTGCTCGGCGAGGTCGTGGTCCAGCTCGCGCTCGATGCCGTGCAGGAACTCCAGCACGTAGTCGACGGTGCGCCGGTCGTAGGGCCAGTCGAACTTGGTGCAGAGCGTCAGCGCGGCGAAGTCCTCGGGGTGCTCGATGCTGCTCGCCCAGTCGCCGTACTCGCCCATGGTCCGGGCGAGCAGCGAGTCCGGCTCCTTCGTGTAGCCGCCCGTGCCGGAGAAGACCTCGGCGGCGAGGTTCCGGCCGAACGCCGGGTCGCCGAGCCGGGCGAGGCTCTGCCGCAGGCCGTTCTCCCGGACGCTGTCGGCGACGTGGCTGCCGACCCGGAAGTCCAGCGCGCACTCGACGGAGGTGTGGCCGAAGTCGCGTTCCAGGTGGGCCCGGGTGTCGTGGTCGCGGGGGTCGCGGTCGGTGATGCCGAGGCGCAGCGCGTTGTCGAAGAAGCCGTCCATCCGGTCGACCGCGAGGTGCATCTCCTGGTAGGCCCAGCCGATCCGTTGGGGTTCGGGGGTGAGCGTGGGCCCGTAGTGGATGACCCAGTCGGTGATGATGTGACCCTCGATCAGCTTGGCCGCCCGGTCGACGGGCTGCTCGTCCTGGCGCTGCACGGCCTCCTTGAGCCGGCCGTACGCCCACTCGTGGCAGTGCGCCAGGTTGGGGAAGAGCGCCAGCACGGCGTCCTCCTCCCAGACCTCGGAGCCGGCGGTGGCCGCGTGCTCGATGACGGCGAGGTGTCCGATGATGTCCATGCGACGTCCTTTCGACGTGTCAGGTGGGAGCCGGGGTTCGGGGTGACCGGGTGGTCCGGCGTCGGGGCGGCCGCGCCGGTCAGGCGGCGGACGGGTGGGCGTCGATCGGGTCCGCGTCGATCGGGTCCGCGTCGATCGGGTCGGTGCCTGCGAAGCGCTTCCAGACGTCCCGCAGCACCTCCACGTGCTCGGTCAGTTCGGCCGGGTCGAGGCGGGCGGTGAACCGCACGTCGCGGTACCACTCACCGATCCACGGGTCCAGCAGCGGCAGGTAGCGCAGCCGCCACTTCCAGCGGCTGATGGACAGGCCGTGATGGAAGATCAGCCCGTCGACCAGGCTGTCGGCGGCCCAGCACAGCTTGAGGTACGCCTCGTCGGGGCGGTCGGCGCGCAGGCTCGCGGGGATGCCCTTGGTGGCGTCGCGGACGTTGACCAGGAAGCAGTCGCGCTTGAAGGCCTGGTAGGCGGCCCAGGGCACGGCGGCGCGCAGCTCGCGCAGCCCGTCCGGCCCGTGCACCGGGACTCCGCAGCGCAGCGCGTGGAAGAGGTCGGTGCCTACCTTGACGTCCAGGCCGCCGACCCGGGTGAAGTCGGCCTCGACGGCCTCAACGTCGCGGATGCCGAGGTCGAGGGCGCGGGCGGCGCCGAGCACCCGGTCGGTGGGCCAGACCTCGACGTCGGCCTCGTTGCCGTCCAGGTCGACGTAGCTCATGGCATAGCCGTTGGCGAGCTGTTCGGTGAGCCGCTCGGAGTGCCGCCGGGCGGCGAACTCGGCGAAGCGGTCCTGGTCCGGGGTGATCAGCACGAGGTCCAGGTCGCCGCCGCCGGTGTCGAACGGGAGGACCGAGGAGCCGGTGAGCAGCAGCACCTCGTCGTCCCTCGGCCCGATGCCGGCGGCGTACTCGGCGGCCTGCTCCAGTGCGGTCCGCAGCCGGGTGGGGTCGGTCACCGGTCCTCCTCGCTGTCGGAGCGCGGGCGGGTGATGCCGCGCGCCTCGCGCCACGCCTCGTTGAAGATCGTCGAGGTGTAGCGCGCGCCGCCGTCCGGCAGGATGACGACGATGTTGGTCCGGGGCCCGGGGAGCAGCCGGGCGAGCCGCACCGCGGCGACCACCGCGCAGCCCGCCGAGCCGCCGACCCAGAGGCCCTCCTCCTGCTGGAGGCGCAGACACATCCGCATCGAGTCGGCGTCCGCGACGTTCATCGGCCGGTCGACGGAACCGAGGTCCAGCAGCTCGGGCACGAAGTCGCCGCCGATGCCCTCGATCAGGTAAGGCCCGGCCGGCGCGTTGCCGCCGCGCGAACGGGAGGCGAGGATGCTGCCGACCGGGTCGGCCAGCACCAGCTGCGCCTTGCTGCCGGCCGCGCGCAGGGCCCGGCCGACGCCGCTGAAGGTGCCGCCGGTGCCCGCGCCGGAGACGAACGCGCCGATCTCGCCGCCGGTCTGCCGGAGGATCTCCGGACCGGTCGTCAGCTCGTGCGCCTCCCGGTTCCACGGGTTGGCGAACTGGTCGACGTAGTAGGCGTCGGGCAGTTCCTCGGCCAGCCGGCGGGCCGTGTTGATGAAGGAGTCGGGGCTCTGCGGCGGCACTCCGTACGGGCAGCGGACGACCTCCGCCCCCCAGGCCCGCATCATCGCCTCCTTCTCGGGGCCCATCTTGCTGCTCATGGTCACCAGCACCCGGTAGCGGCCGGCGGCCGCGGCGGCCAGGCCGATGCCGGTGTTCCCGGCGGTCGCCTCGACCAGGGTGCTCCGGCCGGGCTTGAGCAGTCCGGCGTCCTCGGCCCGGCGGATGATGTGCCGTCCGATCCGGTCCTTGACCGAGCCGGCCGGGTTCATGAACTCGCACTTGGCCAGCAGCCGGTGCGGCAGGCCCGCGCCGATGCTCGCCAGCTCCACCATCGGGGTGTCCCCCACCAGTTCCATGGCGGCGGTGCCGGCGGGCGGGGACACCGTGGTGTCGATCGTGGTCATCCGTGCACCCCTGTTCCTGGTTGCTGGTGGTCGTGCGTCTCGTGGAGCAGCCGTGAGCGCTGCGGGCGGCCGCCCGGGACCGCCGCGATCCGGACCGGCTCGTCGACCTCGACCCAGCGGGCGGTCCGCCACCCGCTGGTGAGGTCGCTCCAGCCCGGCAGCTGCTTCGAGGAGTAGCCGTGCGGCATGAGCGCCGCGGGCTTGACCGGGTCGTCGGCGGACTGGAAGCGGCAGTCCATCGAGAGCCGGACGGCTCCGCCCAGGTTCGGCGGGGTCATGTGGACCGTCCGGCTGTGGAAGACGATCGCGTCCCCGCAGCGGTAGTCGCCGCCGACCCAGTCCGGCGCGTCCAGCGGTACGTCCACCGACTCCCCGCCCAGCCCGTGCTCCGAGAAGACCGGCCGCACCCCCTGGTTGGCGCTGCCGCGCAGTACCCGCAGCGAGCCGAGCTCGGCCGGGCAGTCCCCGAGCGGGATCCATACGGTGAGCACGTCCACGGGGATCTGGTTGAACAGCGCGTCCTGGTGCGGCGGGGTGGGGAAGACCAGGCCGGGGAAGGAGATCCGGGCGATCTTCCGCGGGTGCACGACCACGCGCTCGCCGAGCAGCAGGGCCAGGACGGCGCGCAGGCCGGGGTCGTGGGCGAGCCGGTGCAGTGCCTCCAGGGACTGCACCGCCCGGTAGCCCTCCCGCCAGCCGGGGTCGATCACCGGCCGGCCGTCCATCACCCCGCGGTCGTGGTGCAGCACCTCGCCGGGCAGCGCGGCGTCGGGGTCGTTTCCCTCGGCGAGCCAGCCGATCGACCGGAGCCGCTCCAGCACGGCGCGCCGTACGCCGGCGACCTCCTGGGGGTCCAGCAGCCCGCGGAAGAAGAGAAAGCTGTCGGCGCGGAACCGCTCGCGCAGCCGGGGGCCATCGGCGCGGTCGGCGCTGCTGTCGTAGTCCGCCAGATTCACGGCGTCATCCCTCCGCTGCCGGCTCGAGAAGCAGGCCCTTGCGGACCTGGGCCGCCAGGTAGTCGGCGGTGTCGACGGCCTCCTTCGCCTCGGCGTCGGGGGCCAGCCCCTGCGCCGCGGCGTACTCGGCCGCCACCTCGGCCATCGGGCGGCTGCCGTCGCACGCGCCCCACAGGGTCAGCGCGTCGGTGGAGGCCTTCAGCTGGCGCTCGTCGATGTAGATCAGGAAGGTCCCGTCGTCCATCCGCAGCGGGAGCCACTCGTGATTGCGATGGACCTGCGCCTCGTCGGTGCCCCAGTGCGGCCAGTCGGCGGCGTCGGGCGTGTCCCAGCCGCGCACCAGCGCCGCCAGCATCAGCGCCTGCACGGCCCGCAGCCGCGCACGCACGAACTCCGCCTGGCGGCGCGGGTCTTCGGGGACGTGGTGGAGCAGGGCCCGCAGCCGCTCCTGCGGGACGAGGCCGCCGCCCGAGCGCGCCAGCTTCTGCCAGATCCACTTCGGCCCGAGGTAGAGGTCGCCGCAGCCGGCCAGGTAGAGCTCGATCGCCTCCAGCAGCATCGCGTGGGTGACCAGAAGGGCGCCCTCGGTCTCCCCGTCGCGCAGGAAGCCGGCCGCGTCCTCGCTGGCGTTGATGCAGCGGAGCTGACGGAACGCCAGGATGGCGCGGCGGATCCGGTCCCGCTGCCCGCCCAGGGCGGCACTCGCCGCCGTGTACGCGGGGCCCGCCTGCACGCTCTCCGAGTACAGCAGCCGCACCACGTCGTCGAAGCGCTGGTCGGCCTTGAAGAGCGCATCCTGGGAGCGTCTGGTCCCGCTGACGGTACTGAACATCCGCACCAGCTCGTCCAGATCGGCCGGGGTGCGGACCTCGACGTCGATCCGCTGGCCGTCCACCATGAGCTGCTCGGGGCGTGCCGAGCCCTCGTTCTCCGCGATCAGGAAGACGTCCACGTCGGAGAGCGAGGTGCCGAGGCCGGCGACCAGGCTGCCGCTCAGGTAGACGGACTCCACGCCCTCGCGCCGGGCGAGGTCACGGGCGGCCCGGCGGGCCAGGGCGAGCTTGGCCTCGCGCTCTCGTGCGTCAAGCATGGTTCTCCCTCCCCGGCAGGCCGGTGGCCGGGCTGCCGGGCTCGCTTACGGGTGTGCCGTCGACGCGCCAGCGCCGGACCTCGTCCGCCGTGCCGCCGGTGAACGCGGAGATCTCCAGGGGGTAGCCGTACCGCACCGGGTCCGCGCAGGCGCGGGCGAGAGAGGAGAGCACGTCCGCCATCTCCTCCTCGCCGACTTCCTGCCAGATCGCGCGCAGCCAGCCCCGCAGCCACCGGAGGGAATCCGGCGACTCGGCGAGCTGGAACTTGAGCGCGAGCCCGCGCAGGTGCATCTCGTCGGGCTCGGTCGAGCGGGTCAGCGCGCCGCAGTACCGGTACGGCTGCGACTCGATGGGCTTGCTCGGCGTGATGACGTGCTGCTCGACCAGGCCGTGCACCCACGCCAGGTCCGCAGCGGTCGCCTCGGCCGCCTCCCTGACCTGACGGTGCATCACCGAGAGGTCGCGCCGGTCGGCGAGCCACTGGTCGATGGAGTACTCCACCAGGGTGTGCGCCCAGCCCCGCCGGCTGTCGCGGGGAAGGCCGGCCGGACGCCAGCCGCGCTCCTCGGCGTACGCGTGGAACTCGTCGTAACGGCGGGTCACCAGGCCCATCCGGCGGTACGCCCAGCCGCTCTTGCGCTCGTGGCCGCGCCACTGCACGCCGTAGTGCACCACCGCGTCACCGAGCATGTGGGCGAGCACCAGCTCGGCCTCGAGCCCGGCGCCGGCCAGCGCCCACGCCCGGGAGTACCCCCAGTCGTGGCAGCTCAGCAGGTCGGGGAGCATGGCGGTCATACCGTGCTCGCCCTCATGCAGGGCCAGCTCGGGGAAGGCCTTGGACTCGTGCAGGCTCACCAGGTGTCCGAGAACGAACACGGCTCACTCGCCTCCCTCTTGATGATGCGTCAGGAGAATCGGACGGTCCTCCGGCACGGCCGGGCCGAGGCCGAGGCCGATCCGGGCGCAGTGGCGCAGGACCGGACCGCCCTCGCCGTCAAGCCGCTGGAACACGTCGGCGTCGGTGTGACGGACGGCGTCGTCCGCGGAGTCGATGACGCTCCCGACCACCAGCACTCCGCCGGGGTGCAGGCCGGCCCCCAGGAGGGCGAGCGCCGCGGTGATCTCCGCGTCAGGGAAGTAGGTCTCGGCGTCGACGTCCGAGCGCAGCCGCCGGTAGAGCAGGCCGCAGGCCCGGATCAGGTGCGCGGGCTCCGGGTCGGGCGCAAAGACGTCGTGGTCGCGGAAGCGCAGGCGCAGCGGGGCGTCCTCGCGCTGCGCCTCGGGCGGGGCCAGCGGTGTGACCCAGCGCAGCGGCCGCCGGTGGTCGGCCGACTCGAGTGCGGCGACGGCCGGTTCGCCCGGCTGCGGGGCTCGGCCCGCCGGAGCGCCCCCGGGCGGGCCGCACTCGACCTGCAGACAGCTGCCGTCGGCGGCCAGCAGGCCCGCGTCCTCCTTGCCCCGGGCGAGTACGAAGCCGGAGTAGCGGTCGCCGCCGACCAGTTCACCGCGGGCGCCGACGGCACTCAGCGCGTGCCACAGGTCGACGGTGGTGCGGCCGTCGGAGACCGCCTCGTCGCGAATCCTCAGCGTCCCGGCCTCGCCGGCCGCGCACAGCGAGGACCGCAGCAGGGCGGTGTCCACACCGGCCACGACTCCGGGCTGCGCGGCCTCGTCCTGTGCGAGGGCGGCGATCTGGGCGATCAGCCGGTCCAGCCGGTAGAGCCGCCCGGTGTGCGTACTGCGGCGGATCCGGGAGACCGCCCGGGCGTCGGGGGCGGCCAGCACCGCCTTGCCGATCCGGTGGTGGGCCTCGGCCAGCGCGTCCCGGACCTCGGGCCGGGCGGCCTGCCGGTAGGCCGCGGCGAGGTCGGCGAGCAGCCAGCCGGAGGTCACCACGGAGCCGGCCCGGCGGCGGGCGAGCTGCGCCCGGGACGGCTCCGGATGGGCGAGCGAAGCGACGAAGGCCCGGCGGGCGGCGGCCCGCAGCTCCTCGTGGGGCAGGTACGCGGCCAGGGCGGAGGCCACCGTCGGGGCCTCCTCGTCGGCGGCCAGCAGGACGGCGGCGAGCAGGTCCGCGCGGTCCTGCGGCTCCCACTCGGCCGGGGCCGCCGGGTCCAGGCCGCCGACCGCGGTGGCCGGCCAGCGCACACTGACCTGCCGTCCTGCCGCCCCGGCCGCCAGCGCGGTCGCGGCGACCAGGACGCTCCACGCCAGCGGATCCGCGCCGACGTCCGCGCCGGAGTCCGGACCGGCGGGCGGCCTCGGCACGAACGGGCCGCCGGCCCGTGCCGCCCCGAGCACCTCGGCCGAGAAGGTCACCGACCCCGGCTCCGTCCGAAGCGCTGATGACTCATCAGATATATTCCATATTACGGGAGTTGGTGACTCGACTGCGCCGAGCAGCATGGCAGCCCGGACGTCGGCGGCCTCTGCCCGGGCCTGGATCGCCCAGGCGTCGGCGAGCAGCTCGCGCCGGGCAGCCTCGGGTGGGCCATCGACTGTCATGCCCATGACGTACGTCCTCGCATATCTGTGCTCGCAACGCCTTACCGGAGAGCCTCGAACAGTGAGCGCCAGGTGTCCCGGACGCCGTCCCGCAGTGGTCGGCCTTGGTCAGCCGCTCTCGGCGGCAGCCTCGACCGGGGTGGGTGCGGCCCGTTCGGGCAGAGCGCGCACCACCGCGTCGGCACCGGCCCCGGCAGCGAGCAGCACGGCGGCCGCGACGATCAGCCCCGCTCGGCCCTGCGCCACCAGCAGAGCGGCCACAGCCGGGCCGACCACCTCCTGCGCGCCGATCCCGAGGCCGAACACCGCCAGGTAGCGGCCCCGCGCCTGCTCCGGCGCGAGCTCCAGCGAGACCCCCCAGCCACCCACCGAGTGCCACATCTCGCCGAAGGTGAGCACGGCCACCGAGACCAGCAGCAGCAGCGCGCAGACCAGGGTGGACGCGCCCTGGGACAGCCCTAGGAGCACGAGCGCCAGTCCGAGCGCGGCCCCCGAGCGCAGCAGGAGCCGTCCGTGGCTGCGCAGGGTGTCCGCCCCGCGCGCGGCTCTCACCTGACAGAGCACCACCAGCACCGTGTTGAGCAGCATGACGGCCGGCACACACCAGCGGGGCAGCGGCGTCCAGGTGAGGATCCACAGCGGGACGCCGATCGCGAACAGCGACGCGTTGAGCGCCAACACCCCGTTAAGCGCGGTCAGATAGAGGTACGGCCGGTCCGAGCCCGCCAGTGTGCGCAGGGCCGCGAAGGCCCCCTGGGGCCGGCGCTCGGGTACCGCGCTGCCGGACAGGGTGGCCACCAGGACGGCCACGATCAGGAACGAGGCGGCGTTGCCGAGGATGAGCACCCGGTACGCCGAGACGGAGCCCTGCCAGACGGCCAGCGCGGAGCCCGCGAGCCCGACCGTGAACCCGACGTTCTCCCAGACCCGCAGCCGGGCCAGGACGCTCACCCGGCGTGAGGCCGGGACCAGTTCGGCGAGCAGGGCCTGGCTGGCAGGCGGCGCCGCGCGGTCAGCGACGGCGATCAGCGCTGCCGTCACCACGAAGGCGGCGAAGGAGTGCACCAGCAGATAGGCGCAGAAGGCGACGGCCCGCCAGATGTGCGCCAGTATCAGCATCCGGCCGGCGCCGAGCCGGTCGACCGCGGCGCCGGCGGGGACGGCAGCGGCGAGCCCCAGCAGGGCGGCCAGCGACAGCCCGAGCCCCAGCCGGGCGGCGGAGAATCCCACGACACGGGTGAAATACAGGGTGGAGACCGAGAGAAACAGCGCGGTACCCGTGGAGTTGATCAGGAATACCGCCGCGAGAACGGATTCAGCTCTGTCGCGACGACATCGTTCGGCGGCTGGCGCTTTCGATGCCGTCTGCGGGGATTCCTGCATCACCGAACAGCTCCCCCAAGCTAGTGAATTCAAACCGCACAGCGGAAGTCTGCGGGCTCGATCGGCGTCAGCATAGGACCCGTCGGTCAGGCCATGTCAACCCCTCGAACAGAGGGTCCGGACGGGGCTTCGGCGGTGCGCCGGCGGCCGGTCGCGCCACCACGGCGCTTAACAGTGCGCAACGTCACCGTCACCTGGAGTTTACCGCTCGCTCGCCACCCTCGAGGGGCCTGACGATGCGTCAGATGATCTGCCAGGGCAAGGTGATGAGCGCTCACGGCCCGGATCTTCTGCCCATTTCAGCCACACCCGGACACCGTCGACGGGCCGGCATCTCGCTCTTGCGCCCACTCCGACCGTGTGCAAAGGTGTGGGACTTGTGCACGCCATCGTCGGCGTGACGGACATTCATCTGATCGGGGAGTGCAGATGGATTCTGGAGAGGCTCGTTCTTCCTCCGGACCGACTCACCCAGTGAACCTCGCCGCCCACATCGCAGCCGCCTGGTCCGAAGTCCTCGGCGGTATTCCGGTCTCCGAGGAAGACGACTTCTTCGACCTGGGCGGGCATTCCCTGGCAATCGCCGGAGTGGCCGCCAGGATTCGGAACAGTTGCGGCGTCGACATATCCTTCGGCGCGTTCTTCGACCACCCGACGGCCGAACTGCTGGCCGCCGCCGTCCAGCCCTCCGGCCCGCCGAAGGCGGATTTCCCGTCTCCTTCCGCGCTCGGCCGGGCATCGTGGACGCGCACCGTCTCGGTCACCCAGGAGCACCGGCTGCTCTTCAACCGCCGTATGGCGGACGGCCGTACGCAACCGGTGTGCCACACGTACCTGATCGAGGGCCCACTGGACACCTCCCGGCTGGCCACGGCGCTGAGCGCCCTGGTCGCGCGCCACGATGCGCTGCGCATGGTCTTCCCGTACGACCCCGACCAGCCGCTGCACGCCGAACTGACCGACGCGGCCCGGGCATGCTGGCCGCTGAGAGAGTTGACGCTCAGTCATCTCCAGCTCGAGAAAAGGGAGGAGGAGGCGCAGCGGCTGCTGGAGGAGTTCTGCGACGCCCCCTTCGATCTGGCGGACGGGCCGCTCACCTCCGCGCTGGTGCTGCACCTGGAGGCGGAGCGGCACGTGCTCGCACTGGGCCTTGAGCACCTGGTCTGCGACGGCGAGTCCTTCGGCCGGCTGATGGCCGAGCTGCCGGAGCTGTACGAGCAGCCCTCCGCAGCCGTCACCCCGTCCGAGGACGCCGAGCGGCACAGCTACACCTCCTACCTGCAGGCTCAACTCTCCGAGCTGCAACCGGACTCCGCCACCGGGGCGGTCGCCCACTGGCAGCGCGAGTTCGACCAGCACGGGATGTTCCCGCCCCGCCTTCGGCCCGATGCGGCGCTCGCCGAGGACCCGCTCGCCACCGGCGCGTCCGCGTGCGTCAGCGTCCCCGTGCCCGAGGAGGTGGCCCGGCTGGTGGCCGAGGCGGCGGCCTCCCGGCACGCCACTCCCTTCATGCTCTATCTGACCGCCGTGCTGCGGGGCCTGCGGCCCCGGGTCGAGTCCGACTGGATCGGGGCCGCCTTCATGGAGGCCGGACGCCGCGAGCTGCGCGCGCAGCACCTGGTCGGCAATCTGGCTCACGAGGTGCAGGTCTGGTGCCAAGTGCCGCCCGAGGCCGGGGCGGAGAGCCTGCTCGGCCAGGTGCGCGAGCGGGTGGCCGAGTCGGTCCGGCACAGCCTGCCGCTGTGGTGGATGGTCCGCCGGTACCGGTCGGGCGAGGGCGCGGTGCAGAGCTTCGACCCGTCGCGGCTGGACGAGCGTTTCGCCGTCCCCTGGCTGTACTTCTCCTATCAGGACGGCGGCGGTGTGCGCCCCGAGCTGCCGGGCCTCAGGATCAGCCCGTACCCCCGGCGCACCGAGATCCCGCACATGCGGACCCCGGTGTTCATGGTGACGGCCGCTCGCACCGCCGAGGGCGCCGTGCTCTCCTGCGACTTCGCGGCCGGCGGGTACCGTCTCGAGGCCGTGCGCGAGGTGCTGGAGGCGAGCGTGCGCACGCTGGCCGAGCTGGTCGGCCGCCGACTCCCCCACGGTGCACAGGAAGCGGGCTCGTGAACGCCATCGAGGTCGAGGGCCTCTGCCGGACGTACGGCACCGGCCGGCAGCCGGTGACCGCACTGGACCAGGTCGATCTGACGGTGCCGGAGGGCCAGATCATCGGCCTGCTCGGCGCCAACGGGGCGGGGAAGACCACCCTCATCAAGATCCTCTCCACCCTGCTGCTGCCCACCGGCGGCCGCGCCAGGGTCGCCGGGCACGACGTCGTCGGCCGGGCCCGGCAGGTCCGCCGTGAGGTCTCGGTGGTCTACGGCGGCGACCGCGGCTTCTACGGGCGGCTGACCGGCCGGCAGAACCTGCGCTTCTTCGGGATGCTCCAGGGCCTCTCGCGCGGCCGGCTGGCCGAGCGGACCGAGGCCGTACTGGCGGAGGTCGGGCTCCTGGCCGCGGCGGACCAGCGGGTGGAGACGTACTCGCGCGGGATGCGGCAGCGGCTGCACATCGCGGTCGGGCTGGTCGCGTCACCCCGGGTCCTGCTGCTGGACGAGCCGTCGATCGGCCTCGACCCGGTCGAGGCCCACCGGCTGCGCGACGCGATCGGCGCGATGCGCGGGTCGGGCGTCACCGTACTGATCACCACCCATCAGCTGCTGGACATCGAGAGTCTGGCCGACCGCGTGGTGATGCTCCATCAGGGCCGGATCATCCACGACCTGTCCCTGGAGGAGTTCCGCAAGCGGTCCGGGTACACGGCCACCGTCCGGGTGACCGGGCGTGGCGAGCCGCCGGAGCAGGACGGCCAGGACACCGGCGGTCCGGTGGTCACCGGGGTGACCCTGCGGGAGGGCCTGTGGACGGCGGACGTCCGGATCCCCGCCTGGAGCCCCTCGACCTTCCAGTGGCTGGGCGAACGGCTGAGCCCGGACTCGGTCGTCGACCTGGAGGTGCAGGCGCTACGGCTGGAGGACGTCTACCGTCAACTGGCAGGTGAGTTGTCATGAGCCTGACGTTAACGCGCCTCCAGGAACCGGCAGCGGTGCTCCTGACCTCGGCCCGGGTCCAGCTCGCCACCCAGTGGGCCCACCCGATGTCCATCATGCTGGGCATCGTCCAGCCGGCCGTGATGCTGCTCATCGCAGGGTCGGCGGCCAGGAGCGGCGGCACCGATCTGGGCCGCTTCGCCGTCGCGTCCGGCCTCTCCACCCTCTGGGGCGCGAGCATCTGGACGGCCGGCGGGATCCTGCGCCGCGAAATCGAGTACGGCACACTGCCCCGGCTGGTCTGCTCGCCGTGGAGCACCCGGCTGCTGCTGACCGCCAAGAGCCTGGCCGCCAGTACCTTCCAGGCGCTGAGCATCGGGCTCACCACGGCAGTCGTCCTGGCCGGCCTCGGCCACCCGCTGACCGTCCGCGCACCGTTCGCCTTCGCCCTTTTCGCGCTCGCCGCGATCGGCTCGGCCGCCGCCCTCGGGCTGCTGCTCAGCTCGCTGTTCGTGCTGACCAGGGCGGCCGTACGGATCTCCGAGGTGCTCAGCTATCCGGTCTTCCTGCTGGGCGGCATGCTCATCCCGCTCGACTACCTGCCCGGCTGGCTGCACTGGCCCTCCACCCTGGTGAGCCTCGGCTGGGCCAGGGCGGGCCTGGAGCGGGCGCTGGCCGGCGGGCTCGACGCCCGTGCGCTGGCCATGGTGCTGCTGCTGACGCTCTGCTACGCCGCCCTCGGCTGGGCGGTCTTCTCCCGAGTCCTCGACCGCGCACGCAGGAAGGGCACCCTTGAGCTTCGCTGACCTCGGCTTCCGGCTCGGCGCCGCCTGCGCCTTCGGCGGCCAGGAGTACGTCTCGGTGTACAGCCGGAAGATCATCCTGACCTCGATCCTGCCCCGCGCCGTCCTCCAGGCGGTCTTCTACGTCCTGCTCGGCCAGTTGCTGGCCGGCCCGGGCGGCATGCGCCGGGCCTTCATCGGCGCCACCGGCTACGCGCTGGTCACCGCCACCGTCGTCCGGCTGGCCGACGTCCTGGCGGTCGACAAGCAGGAGGGCACCTCGTACCGGCTGCGCACCGGCGCCCTCCCCCGGCTCACCGTCGCGCTCTGCCGCTCCTGGCCGTACGCGGCGGAGGCCCTCGTCTCGGCCCTGGCGGTGCTGGCGGTGGCCTCGGTGGTGGTCGGGCAGGGCGGGACGGCGCTGCACCTGCTGCGCTATCTCCCGCTGTTGGCCCTGACGGCGCTCTCCCTGGGCGCCTTCGGCCTGGCGGGGGCGGCCGCCTCCGTCGGCCGCCGTGCCGACGTACTGGTCGGCAACCTCCTCGCGGCCGTTCTGCTGGCGGGCTGTCAGGTGATCGCGCCGACCTCGATCGGCTGGCTCGACGCGCTGGGCCAGGTACTGCCGCTGCGGCACGCCCTGGACGCGATCAGAGCCGGACTCGACGGCGGAAATCCGCTGCCACAGGCCGGCTGGGAGGCCGTGGTCGGCCTCGGCTGGTTCGCCGTCGCGGCCGTGCTGCTGCGGATCCAGAGCTATCGGAGTGCCAGGGACGGGAGTGACGACCATGAATGAGCCGATGCCGGCAGCACTGGCGCCGCCTCCCGAGGCGGTCCACGACCCCCGATTACGGCACCGGGTGTTCGCCCGGGCACTGGCGGGCGGCGCGGCCTGGGCCGAGATCTTCCACGAGCTGCGCGTCGACGCCTCCATCACCCTGGCGAGCGGCGACCGCACCAGCCGTTCGGCGGGCCTCGCCGGGGGCGTCGGCCTGCGCGTGGTCGGGCCGGCCGGCAGCTGCCAGGCCTTCTCCCCGCTCGACGACGCCGCTTCGCTGCTCGACCTCGCCGGCCGCGCCGCCGCCGGCTACAGCGCGATGGCCGGCGGCACGCACGCCCCCGCACCGTTCTCCGACGCTCCCCCCGGCGCTCCGGCAGGCACGGACTGGGCCGACGCGCTCGACCTCGCCCTGCTGGAGGACCGGGCCCGCACGGCGCTGCTGGCGGCCGAGGCGGTCGGCACGGACGGCGTCCGGGTCCGCGGCACCACCTGGCTGCGGACCGTGACCGTCGCCAACTCCCGTGGCGTGCTGCGGAGTTTCACCTCACCCGGCACCCGGGTGGCCGTCGACGCCTTCGCCCGGAACGGCTCCGACCGCCGGAAGGGCCGCTCCAACCACTGCGCCGCCACCCCGGTCGGCGTGCTGGCGGCGGCCCAGGCCGCCGAGGTCGGCGAGCGCGCCGCCGGGCAGGCCAGGCGGGTGCTGGGCACCGGTACGGTCGCGCCGGCCGCGCTCCCCGTCGTCCTGGCACCCAAGGCCGCCGGCCTGCTGGTGCACGAGCTGCTCGGGCACCCCTGCGAGGCGGACATGGTGGCGGCCGGCTCCTCCCCGGTGCACACCGCCGCCCCGGGGCCGGTGACCGACTCCTGCGTCTCGGTCCGCGACGGCTGCTCCGGCGCCGACGCCTGGGGGGCCGCCCCCTGGGACGACGAGGGAACGCCCAACCCGCAGACGCTGGTGATCGACCGGGGCCACGGCCACCACGTCCTCTCCGACCGGCGGCACGCCGACCTGACGGAGGGTCAGGCCTCGTCCGGCAACGGACGACGGCAGTCGTACGCGCACCCGGTGCTGCCCCGGACCAGCCTGACCAGGCTCGCCCCCGGCGGGACCGACCCGCAGGCCATGGTCGCCGGGCTGGCCACCGGCCTGTGGGTGCTGGCCGCGGAGGGCGGCGCCGTGAACGCCCGTACCGGCATGCTCACCATCGACGTCAAGGAGGCCAGGGTGATCCGCAGCGGCACCCCCGCGGAGCTGGTCTCCGGAGTCGCGATCACCGCCGACGCCCGCGAGGTGCTGCGCGGCATCCGTGCGGTCGGCGACGACCCGCTGCTCTGCCCGATGATCTGCGGCAAGCACGGCCAGTGGATCCCGGCCGCCGCCGAGTCCCCGTCCGTGCTCGTCGAGCGGATGCAGACGGTGGGTGGCTGAGATGGCGGAACCGATCACCGTCGACCCGTCCCCCATCCACGACGCGCTGCCCGGCGAGCGCCTGGAACTGGTCGCCCGGACCGCGCTGCGCCGCCGGGTCCGCCTCGTCGACGGCGAGGTCGAGTCGGTGAGCGACTCCCTCACCGCCACCGCGATGGTGCGCAGCTCGCTGGACGGCTCGGTGGGGTACGCGACCACCAGCCGCACCGATCCGGCCGCGCTCGCCGAAGCCGTCCGGATCGCCCGGCGGCTGCGCTCACCCGGCGAGCTGCGGCACTGGGACGGACCGGCCCCGCAGCCTCCCGGCGACGACGCGATCCGCGCGCCGTGGGCGGAGCTGGTCTCGGTCGGCACCACGGAGTCGGTGGCCCGGCTGCGCGATCTGGCCGCCTCGGCGTCCCGGCCCGGCGTGGTCAAGGCGCAGGCCACCTGGGACCACGTCGCACAGCGGGTGACGGTCGCCGCCTCCGACGGGCGGGTCGTCGAGTACCGCCACCCGGAGGCCACCCTGGCGCTGACCGTGGCCGCGGCCGACGGCAGCGGGCGGTCCACCGGCACCGGCGGGCGCACCGCCCGCTGCGTGGGCGAGATCTCCTCGGCCGAGATCGCGGACGAGGCCCTCGAGGAGGCCCTGCGCCGGCTGCCGTCGGCCCGCCGGGCGGCCGGCCCGGCACCGGCCACCGTCGACCTGGTCATCGCTCCCCGGGCGGCGGCCCGGCTGCTCGCGCAGATCGCGGCGGTCTTCTACGGTGACCGCCCCGACCTGGACCGGACCGGCCTGCGGGCCCCGGGCGCCCGGGTGCTGGCACCGGGGCTGAGCCTGATCGACGACGGGGCCGGCCCGGCCGGTCTGAGCCCGACCCCGTGCGACGACGAGGGCACGGCCGCCCACCGCACCGTCCTGGTCGACGACGGCCTGCTCGGCTCGCTGCTCCACGACCGCAGCTCCCCCGGGCCGGGCGAGGGCAGCACCGGCCACGGCTGGATGGTCCCGTCCGGTTCCGGGGTGGGCGCGGGGATCGCGGTGGCGGGCTCGGTGCTCGCCCTCCACGGGCCGGTCCACCCGCTCGACCGGCTCCTCGGCGGCGCGGGCCCGGTGCTCCACGTCACCCGGATCGACGACGGCAGCGGCCGTGCACTGGACGCCGCGCACAACTCGATCAGGCTGGCGATGTCCGGCTGGCTGCTCCGCGACGGAGTGCCCCTCGCACCCGTGGCCGGGGCCGCCGTCGGCATGAAGCTCGACGCCTTCCTGGCCCGGATCGCCGGCACCTCGGACGTCCGGCAGAACTACCGCACAGCGGCCGGCTCCACCCTGCGCAAGGGCCCCGCCGTCCACTCCACCCACCTGTGGGTCCGCGACACACCCGTCACCTTCCGGGAGGACATGTGAACACGGCCTTATCCGGGGAACGTCCCACCGACCACCCGACCGAGGAGGTCCTGGCCACCGCACGGGAGGCCGCCGCCCGCTGCGAGGCGGAGGCCCCGGTCGGCCTCGCGGTGGTCTCGGGCAGCCTGGCCATGGGGCTCGGGCACGCGCTCTCCGACCTGGACCTGTACATCGCGCGGGCGGACGGCTCCGCAGCCCCCGGCCGGACCTTCTCGATCGGCTCCCGTACCGTCCAGGTCACCCCGCTGGACACCGCGAAACTCCGTCAACTGGTGGACCACGCGGCCGGCTTCCGGGTGGAGTCCAAGGACCGCTCCCAGCTCTCGCTGTCCATGTCGGACGGCAAGCTGCTGCTGCGGCTGGCCAACGGCACACTGCTCGGCGCCGACCCCGCGCACCGGGCCCTGTTCGACGCCCTGGACCGCGAGACGGTACGGAAGCTGGCGATCCTGCGGCACGCCTGCTTCGCGGTCGAGCTGCAGGAGGACGTCCACGGGGCCATCACCTCCGGCGACCTGGTCACCGCCATGGCCTCCTCGCACCGCGCCCTGCTGCACGCCCTGGAGAGCGGGATCGGCGGGGTCGGCGAGGTGTACGACCACGAGAAGGTCGCCCTGCGCAGGCTCGGCCGGCACCCCGGCACCGCCCATCTGCTGGACTCCGCCTGGGCGCTGCTCAACTGCGGTCTGGCGCTGGACGCACCGCCGGAGGAACTCGCGGCCGTCGCCCGCCGACGGGCACTGCTGACCTCCCACCTGATCGGGTACGCGGTGCTGCTCGGCTGGGACGCGCCGGCCGCCGCGCTGCCGCCGTTCCGGGTCGGGCAGGACGGGCCGCTGCGCCGGTACGACTACGGCCTGCTGCGCTTCGCCAACGGCATCGCGCTCACCGGCCGGGACCACGGCGCCCGGGTCACCGAGCCGATGGCCCGGCTGTGGCTGGCCCTGGACGGCCGGCCGCTCCGGGAGCTCGCCTCCTCGCCGGCCCTGGAGGGCCTCTCCGTACCCCCGGACACGCTGCGCGCCGCGCTGCGCAAGCTCTCCGACATCGGTGCGGCGGACGTCCCTGCGGCAGCCCGCTGACCCGCCGCCGCACACCCCCATGACCCGCCCGCGGCGAACCCGTCGCGGCGCACCGCACGTACCCGGGAGGAGGTGGACGACATGGACGACTTCGACATCGAGCAGGACGAGGACATGGCCGCTGAGCCCTCCCCGCTGTAGCCCGCCCTGCACGCTCTCCCGCAGGTCGGCGCACATGGGAGGAGGTGAACAATGTGGACGACTTCGACATCGAGCAGGACGAGGACATGGCCGCCGAGCCGTCCCCGCTGTAGCCCGCCCTGCGCGTCTCGCAGGTCGGCGCGTACGGGAGGAGGTGGACGACATGGAGGACTTCGACATCGAGCAGGACGAGGACATGGCCGCTGAGACCGCCTGACGGCAGCCGCCATGACGAGTCGGCCACCCGGCGGGACGCCGTCGGGTGGCCGACCTTGCCGGGCAGGAATCAGGTGCTGAGGAGCGCCTCTTTCGGTGTTCCCGACGACCTGCTCGGTGCGCTCAGCGCAGTTCCAGGCCGAGTTCCTTCTCCAGCACGGTCGCCTGTTCGGGCGTGGCGAAAACGTAGTAGCTGTCGTAGTTGCTGTCCCTGAGGCGCACGAAGTCAACCAGGTGGAACCGGCGCGTGTCGTCGCCGGGGTCGGGATCGACGTGGCCGATGAACTCCGCGATCGCCAGGTGGTCGAGGTACTCGTCCGACTGGTGCTCGGTCTGCTGGGTCACCAGGACGCCGTTGCGGGCGAACTCCAGGACCTCGCCGTCCTCCTCGTCCTCACGCAGCCGGACGTCGGTGATGGTGACCGCGCCGTCGGTGAGGGCCGCGGCCCGCTCCAGAATGCCCTCGTAGCTCTCCTCCAGATAGTCGACATCGTCCCCGTGGGCCGAGACTGCCACACCGAACTCCTCGAGCGCGCCGGGCACTTCATGGGGTGTCAGCTCATTGTGTGCGAACTCGGCGTACTCCGCGAGGACGCTGTCGACCTTCTCCCGCGGCACCATGCCCATCCGCTTCAGCAGCGCCCCCACGTGTGCGTACGAGGACGGCCTGAACCAGAACAGCACGTCCCCCAGCCTGTCCTCCCGCCTGCCGTCCACCTCCTCCTCGAGGAGCAGCTCACGCAGGCACCCCAGCGGAATCGCCGCGCCCCCGAGCCGCTTGTCCGGCTGATCCACGAACGGCACCTCGGTCCACACGCTCTCCCGCGACCCCGGGGCTCCGGGCTCGGCGTCGGGATCGAACGGGATGTACTGCCACACCGCCCCCTTGTTCCGCCGGATCACCTCGCCCATGTACCAGCAGGCGCCCTGCACGAACGGCTCGTCCCGCGAGGCGTCGAATTCCTCCACCGTGGCGAACCGCCGCCTCATGACGGCTTCCAGCCAGTCCAACGTGTCGGGGTGGAAATTCCACCTCCATGCTCCTTCGAACGCGTCGGCGGCCCAGGCGGGGAGCGCCTCCCTCCGCTCGGCCAGCCACGCCGTCAGCGCCGGATCCTCCGGCAGCCGCACCCCGGGGTCCACGTGCGGAGTGTGCTCCTTGACCGGCTCCCACCCCGGCACCGCGTGCTGCCGCGCCGTCACGGCCTGCCGCAGCCGCTCGATCTCCTCGGCGAACGCGCTCCCGGTGCGGACTCGAAGGGCGTACGAGATCAGTAACATCGGTGCGACGGGCGAGAGTTCCAGTTCCGCGTCCGGCCAGACGACAGGCTGGCCCGGGAGATCGCCGACCGGCCGAGTGTTCCAGCCCCAAGCGCCGCCCGCGATGCCGAGCAGGACTTCGCCGAGATAGGCCATCGCACTCTCCACGAACTCCGTCCGCTCCTCGGGGGCGGAGTCGTACTGCTCCAGCAGACGCGCCTCCAGAGCGTCCAGCGACTTGGCGGAGTAGTCGAAGGGGACATCCGCGGGACGGAGGACCTTCTCCAGGAGCAGCAGCTGATACGGCAGATCGCCGATCCACTGCTGAAGCAGGTGCTGCGGGGAGGTTTCTGGCTGTGTGTCAGGGACCATGCGGACACTGTAGGAGCGCACCCTGACAACGTCCGTCTCGGATTTCCGCTTCTCGGTGACATCGCGATCCGCGCCGAGGCGTTCGCGGTCGCTCCTGACCGGAGCGCCCAGGGTCACGGCTGCCGCAGCCACTCCTCGAGCGCCTCGCGGGTCGGAAACCAGCCGGTCGGGAAGTCGGCCCCCGGCTCGGGCGCCGGCTCGCCGGGCGAGGGCGCCGACGCGGGCAGGAGGAACGCGAACTTCTCGATCCCCGAGGCGTTGTACCGCGGGATGATCTCGCGCTGCCGCCACCGCGCGGTGTCGGCATCGGGCGAGAACGCGAACCGGGTCACGTCGATCACCACGTGCCGTGGCCGGTGCTCCTCCGAGAGCGCGGCCAGACGCTCCAGGCTGCGCCGGAAGTCCTGGTCGGCCATCCCCTCCGTGGACTCGAACCACTCGAGCTCGAGCCTGCCGGCGGCGGGATCATGGGTGATCCGACCGAAGTCGTCCCGGTCGAGTTCAGTTGTCATGCCCGTCCTCACGTCGACTCGGAATCCACTGGTGACGCTCCCACACCAGCGCACCACGGACCGCGAAGGCTCACGCATCGATCACCCGAACGCCCGTAGCCACCACCCGGACGCGCTGGGCCGTCGACGGCTTCGGCCCCTCGCCCGTGCACCGGGCGAGGGGCGCTCTCTGCTGCGGACCGGGGAGTCAGTGCTTGAGATGGAAGGTCAGCAGGTCAGCAGGCTGACCCTGGACGGACCCGCCCGGAGTGACGGACACCTGGCCGCCGGCGCCGCTGTAGCGGCCGGTGCCCCCGGTGACGGCGAAGGTCGACTCCGTGGCGATGTGCTCGAACAACTCGGCCCCGGAGAACACCAGGTTGCCCTCCGCGAGGCGGACCGTGCAGTCGAGCATGTAGCTGCCCTCCTGGAAGACCTGGACCCGGGTGATCGCATCGCCGATCACCTGCCCGTCAGCGTCGACGGCCGGCTCCTGGAACAGCAGGACGTCGCCGGGCTGGGGATTGGCTCCGTTACCGACGAACGGATCCCGCTCGAGCAGCAGGACCCGTACGGTCTGCTCCTTGTGCCCGGGCCCGCCGGCTGCGGCGGGGGTGGCGACGCCCACCCCGACGAACAGCATGGTGAGCACGGCTCCGATCGTCAGCGCGAGGCTGCGCAGCCGACCCGGTTGAGTACGGTCCATGTGCGACTTCCCTCCGGCCCTCGTCATCGAGGAATGCGGTGACCCGGACTCCTTCCGGACACGAACACACTGTGACCGCGTTGGTCTGACGACTGGTTTCCGGACACGCCACCACTGCGACCATTCACCCGCATGTCCGGCAGCCGTGCGCCCGGATCCGACGGCCGTCGCCGGCCCAACCGGTCGGCGCCACGGTGCTGCCGGGTCAGGCCGTGAGGAGCGGGGTGGCGATGTCGCGGGCGAAGTCGGCGAAGGCCCTGGGCTCACGACCGGTCAGTTCACGGAAGGTCTCGGTGGTGTGGGCGTTCACGCCCTCTCGGATGGACCGGAAGACCGCGACGATCTGCTCGGCCAGCCACTGCGGCATTCCGGTCTGGGCCATGCCGGCAAGCGCCGCCTCGTCGGGTACGTCGACGAACTCGATCGCACGTCCTGTGGCGGTGGACAGCTCCTCGGCGACCTCTTCGTGCGTGATCGCCCTGGGCCCGGTGATCAGATAGGTCTGCCCGTCGTGCCCGTCCACCGTGAGGACGGTGGCCGCGGCAGCGGCCACGTCGCGCGGGTCGATCATGGCCATGCGCGCCTCTCCGGTGGGCACGAAGAACTGCCCGGTCTGTGCGATGGTCTGCGCCGAGCCGAGGATGTTCGACATCAGGTAGCCGGCGCGCAGGATCACGGCCGGGACGCCGGAGTCACGCAGGTGCTGCTCGATGCGGCCGTGCTGGTCGGCGAAGGCCGCCGACGCGCCGACCTCGGCCCCGACCGTGGACAGCATGACGATCCGCCGCACACCCTCGGCAACGGCGGCATCGATGACGTTCGTCTCGTACTCGACCTGGCGCAGGTCGTTGCCGCACATCAGAAAGACCCGGTCGGCCCCGGAGAGGGCTCGCCGGATCGAGTCCGGTTCGGCGAAGTCTCCTACCGCGACCTCGACCTCACTGCCGAGGACTGCGGCGGCCCGACCCCGATCCCGCGCGAACGCGCGGACGGGGATCCCTCGACCTCGAAGCTCGCCGACCACTTTCGATCCGATGTTCCCGGTCGCCCCGGTCACCAGGACTGTCCTCATCGCCTGTCACTCCTCGGGAGGGCCACCAGCGTTGGCTGTGATGCCATGACGGCAGGTCAGGCCGGGGTGTTTTCCATCCAGTGGTCGGGGCCGGGGTCGCCGCCCTCGGCCCGGACGGTGAGCCGGTCGATGTAGTGGGTCCAGCCCTCCTTGTGGGGGGCGCGGGCCTCCGGGGGGAGGTCGTGGTGGACCAGGCGGAGCAGGGTGCCCTCCGCGTCGGGTTCGAGGGTGATCTCGACGGTGGTGGAGCCGGGCGGGACGGGCATGCCGCCGGTCTCCCAGCCCCAGGTGAAGACCACCCGCTTGGGCGGGTCGACCTCGAGGAAGCGGCCCGATGCGTGGTTGTCGCCGGTGACGTTGGTCCGGTAAGCACCGCCCGGCTCGAAGGAGAACTCACCGTCCTTGCCCATCCAGGACAGCCAGCGCTCGCGATCGGTGAAGAAGGAGAACACCGTCTCGGGGCGGGCGGCGATCCGCCGCTCGACGGTCACCAGTTGAGCGGTCATCAGGTTGGCCTCTTCTCCTGTGCTGCGCGTTCGGCCTGTTCGGCGAGGTCGGCCAGGGTGTCGAGCCTGGTGGCCCACATGGCCTGCAGGTAGTCCGCCAGCGGGCCCATGGCCGTCCGGTTCGCCCGGTAGTAGCGCTTGCGGCCTTCTTGGCGCAGCGTAACCAGCCCGGCGTCCCGGAGCACCTTGAGGTGCTGGGAGACGGCGCCGAAGGTGACGTCGAACCGCTCGGCGATCTCGCCCGCGGACAGCTCGGTGTCCCAGACCAGCCGCAGGATCTCGCGCCGCCTGGGCTCGGCAACCGCTTGCACCGCTTCCATGCCCCTCATTTTAGTCATGGCTTGAACTTGCCTTCATGGCGGCTGTCGTTTTAGTGTCGACTAAAGCAACGAGAAAGGAGCACTGTCATGGCCGACATCGCGATGCAGCTGCACATCGAGGCCGACGCGGACACCCTGTACGCGGCGATCTCCACCACCGAGGGCATCCGGAGCTGGTTCACCACGACCGCCACCGCGGGCGAGGGAGTGGACGCCCTGCACGAGCTGTCGTTCCCCGGCGTCCCGGAGCCCTGGCGGCTGCGCGTCACCGAGGCGGAGTCCGGCAAGCGGCTCGTCCTGGCGGGTGAGAACGGCCCCTGGGCCGGCACAGAGCAGACCTACGAGCTGCTGCCCCAGCCCGAAGGCGGCACCGTCCTGCGCTTCACCCACGGCGGATTCCCGGCCGTCGACGACGGCTACCGCAACTTCACGTACGGCTGGGCGACGAAGTTCGTGCAGCTCAAGGCCTACGCCGAGACCGGCAAGCCATCCCCGTTCTTCACCGACTGACCCCGCGACCCACGCACCCACCGACCCAGGAGCCCCTCATGCACAGCGCCATCCAGGAATTCGCCGCCGCGTTCGCCGAGACCGCCTCGGCCGTACGGACCGACCAGCTCTCCGAGCGCACACCTTGCGACAAGTTCAGCGTCGCCGAGCTCCTCGCCCACCTCGGTGAGGTCCTGCCCTCCTCCGAACGGGCGGCCCGCAAGCAGCCGCAGACCTCCGCCGGCTCCGTCACCGCCCCGGACGAGGTCGCCCAGTCCGCCCGCCGGGCCGCCGCAGCCTGGGGCGAGGCCGACGCGTACGAAGGCACCACCGAGTTCGGCCCCGGCGAGATGCCCGCCGAGTTCGCGGCCGCCATCACCCTCCAGGAGCTCGCCCTGCACGGCTGGGACCTCGCCCGCGCCACCGGCCGGCCGTTCACGGTCGGCGACGACGCGTCGAAGGTCGCCCTCGCCGTGGTCGAGCAGCTCGCGGACAACGCCCGCGCCAACGGCGCCTACGGCCCGGCCGTCGCCGTACCGGCCGACGCGAGCGCCTTCCACCGCGCGCTCGCCCTCAGCGGTCGCAATCCTGGATGGGGCGCCTGATCGGCCCCGTGAGGGCGACGGCAACGGAGCACGAGGCAGCGGCATGACGATCGACGAGACGGCTGAACGACTGATCCCGCTCCCGCCCGACCAGGTGGCCGGCTACGCCATGGACTGGCGTCACGACCCCGACTGGACCCAGGGCATCCGCGAAGCGCGGCTGACCCGGGAAGCCGACAAGGGCGGGTTCGGCGTCGGGGCCGAGGTGACCCGGACGGCGTACTTCCTCGGCAAGCGCATCGACTACGTGCTCCGCGTTGCGGAGCACGTACCCCTCAGGCTGCTGGACATGGTCTCCGTGGCCGGTCCGATGCCCATGCACGTCACCTACACCTTCGCCCCGCACGCGCGCGGCACCCTGGCGCGCATTCGCGTGCAGGGCGACGCCAGGGGCTACTACCGCCTGGCTGCGCCGGTCATGGCGCGCAAAGTCCGCTCGTCCATCACCAAGGACCTACGCGATCTCGAACGCATTCTCACCCCGGCGCGATAACCGGCGATCCCCACCCCCGCATCACCCTCAGCACAAGGAGCACGACGATGTCCGAGATCGCCTTCCAGGTAGAGATCGCCGACGACCGCAGGACCGTCCACCAAGCCCCCTGAACACGCACGACGAAACCAGCGAGCCGCAGCCGCTGTCCACGCTCTGAGGGACCGTCATGGCAATCGACGAAGGCCTCGCCCAGCGGATCCGCGAGAGGCTGGGCGATGTCCCCGGCATCACCGAGAAGCGCATGTTCGGAGGCCTGGCCTTCCTCCTGAACGGCAACATGGCCGTCGGCGTGCACGGCGACGAACTCATCGTCCGCCTCCGCCCCGACGACACCGACTCGGCCCTGGCCCGCCCAGGCGTCCGGATCTTCGACTTGACCGGACGTCCGATGCGCGGCTGGATCCTCGTCGAGCCATCCGCCCTCGCCGAGGACGCGGCCCTCGCCGACTGGATCGACCAAGGCCGCACCTTCGCAGCAACCCTGCCGCCCAAGTAGCGACTCCAGGGAGCGTGAGCCTTGTCCCGTCCGCCGACGAGGCTCTCGCCCTCGACACCCGTCCCCCGCTCCCGCTCCCGCTCCCGCTCCCGCTCCCGCTCCCGCTCCCAGGATCACCAGAACGGCCGCCGGTCTCCGGCACACACGCCGGCCTCGGGCCCGTGATCACCAGGCCGCCGCCCTGGCCGCCGTTCGTGCTGCGGTCAGGTGCGGATGCGTCGGTCGGGCAAGAGGTCGGCCAGGACGTCGTCGGCTTCTACCCGTCGCCGAGCTCGGCGCGCACACCGAGCAGCCGTACCGGGCGGCTGAGCTCGAACCGCTCCAGCACCGCCAGTGCCGCGTGGGTGATCTCGCCCGGGTCGAAGGTCGGCGTCGACAGCGTGATGCTGCGGGTTTGAGTGGTGAACGGCGCGAAGCGGACCTTCACCGCGACCCGGGTGGCCGGGCGGCCCTCGGTTGCCACATCCTGTGCCACACGCCCGGCCAGCGCGGCGACGTGCTGATCGATCTCCGACCGCTCGACCAGGTCGTGTTGGAAGGTGGTCTCCCGGCTGTGCGAGCGCGGGACGTGCGGGGCGGCCGTGACCTCGGTGTCCCCGACACCGAGTGCGAGCATCCGGTACCACGGTCCCATGACCGGGCCGAATCGCTCGGCAAGCTCGTCGGGGTCGGCCCCGGCCAGCTCGGCGACCGTTCGGAGGCCGGCCTCGGCCAGCTTCCTCGCCGTCCTGGTACCGATACCCCAGAGCGCGTCGGTCGGACGCCCGGCCATGACGGCCACCCAGTTCTCCCGGGTGAGCCGGAAACTGTGCCGATCGGCGGCTCCGCCGCGGACCGGCGGCTTGGCAAAGCCCGTGGCCAGCTTGGCACGCAGCTTGTTGTCCCCGATGCCCACGGAGCACCACAGCCCCGTCGCGTCCTGCACCGCCTCCCGGATCTCGGCGGCCAGTGCCTCCGGATCGTCGGTGTGCGCCCCGACGAAGGCCTCATCCCAGCCGAGGACCTCCACGACGACCGGAAACCGGCGCAGCGCTGCCATGAACCGATCGGAGGCCTCCTGGTAGGCCGGCGGGTCCGTGGGCAGGAACACCGCCTCCGGGCAGCGCCTGGCCGCCAGACGCAACGGCATGCCGGACCGGATGCCGAACGCGCGCGCCTCGTAGGAGGCCGTGGCCACCACCCCCCGCTGGGTCGGGTCACCGGTGCCGCCGACCACCACCGGCCGACCACGCAGCTCCGGGCGGCGAGCCACCTCGACCGCGGCGACGAACTGGTCGAGGTCCACGTGGAGCACCCACTGCATGGACACAAGATCCAGTATGCGCGCCAGCACGGCGCGGCGAGAGTTCTGGACCGCCGGTCGGTGTCGTCGGGGCCGAGCGGAGCCTGACGGACCCGCGTTCACGGCCCGAGGAGCGAGGACTCCTACGTGCGATACCGAGAGTGGCCGTGATCTCACATCTCGCTGTCTGCCGACCGATGATGATGACCCGTTCGGACGACTGTGTGGTGCCGGTCATGGGCAGCGCCCGTGGTAGACAAAACGGGGCAAACGAGACCCCCGGTGAAAGAGAGTCCCCGCATGCGTCCTTCGCGCAAGCTCGTGGCCGTCGCGAGCCTGGCAGCACTCCTGGCCGTCGGAGCCCCGGCCACCGCCTCGGCCTCCATCCCCGGCTCCGAACTGCACACCTACCGGGTGACCTTGGAGAACCTGACGCACGGGCAGCCCTTCTCGCCGCCCGTCGCCGCCACCACCCGGCAAGGTGGCCCGCACATGTTCCAGGTCGGGCGCCCGGCGTCCGGAGAGCTCGAACAGATCGCGGAGGACGGCAACGAGGTACCGATGTTCCACCTGTTCAACGGCGCAACCGGGGTGACGCAGGCGGTCGACGTCGCACGCCCGCTGACTCCCCGGGGCACCAACAAGGGCGGCTTCGACGACCACGTCACCTTCACCATCAAGGCCCGCCACGGGGACCGCCTGTCCCTGGCGGCCATGCTGATCTGCACGAACGACGGCTTCCTCGGCCTGGACCACGTCCGCCTCCCGCACAAGGGCCACCCGTCCGAGTTCCTGCTCAAGGGCTACGACGCCGGCACCGAGCTCAACACCGAGCGCAGCGGGGACATCGTCGACCCGTGCAGCGGGCTGGGCCCGGTCCAGCTCGCCGGCGACCCGAACGGCAACATCGACGATGCCGTGGACGAGACGCCCCACCAGCGGATCCACCTGCACCCCGGCATCCAGGGCAACGGCGACCTCTGCCCGGACCTGCACGGCTGGGAGAACCCGGTCGCCAAGGTGACCGTGGAGGAGATCGAAGACTGAGTCATGGTCAGCGGCCCGCTGCGAGCACCGGCGGCCTGGTGGTGCGCCCTCGCGCTGCTCGTCGCCGGTGCCGGCGTCTTCACGGCGGCGGACTCCCCCAGGGACGCGCGTCCGACCTCCTGGCCGGACCGCGCGGGGGCCGTCCGGTGCCGCGATCGCCCGGCTGGACGCCGCGGGAGTCCCGATGTACGACCGCGCGAGCCACAGGCCTGCGCGGCGCCGTGGGGTTTCATCGCCATCGCCAGCACACGGTGTACCCGAAGGCCGGGTAGTCGGCGGACCGCCAGTAGGTCGAGCCGTCGTGGCCGCAGAACGCGGGGGCGTTGGGGGTGCTGGTGCGTCCGGTGACGTAGACGTTCGAGGCGTTGCAGCTGCCGACGTTGGTGAAGGTCGAACCCGACTTGGACAGGCACTCCTTGACGGTGGCGTAGCCGGCGTCGTCGGGGTAGTTCATGGAGAGGCAGAGCAGGACGTCGAGACGGGAGTCGGCGGCGACGGAGAAGTGTCGCCAGTAGTTGTAGTGCGGCCAAGGGTCGCACTTCGATTTGTCGGAGGTCCCGCGGTAGGCGGCAAGGACCTTGAAATTCCCCGTCTGGCAGGCTTGTTTTCCCCACGCGGACCCGCCTGGGGCGCCGAACACGCAGTCGCCCTGGCCGGCATGGTAGGCGGTTCCTCCCGGGCTCTGGTAGCTGAGGCACAGGACGAGGTCGTGGCGGCTGGACGACACACTCCTGTCGCTGTCCGGGACGTTGTCGCAGCTGTCCAGGTCGGTCGTAGCGGTGTTGATCCGCACGACCTTGAACGCCCCTGATGTGCAGCTGGTGGTGGACAGGTCGGCGTGGCCGTTCGTGCCCTTGTCGTCGAAACAGTCGCCGACGTGCGCGGTGCCGATCGCGTCGGTCGGCGTCGGTGGGGCGGAGGTGGTCCGGACCGGGTCGGGGGTGGTCTCCCAGCGGGTCCGGGTCGGCGTGGGAGTCGTGCGCGTGTCGAGCGGGTGGGGGGTGTAGCGGGCTGTCTGCCGGCTGCCGCCGACCGTGCTCCCGGAGGTGTCGGTCCGCAGGGAATGCTGGTTGTTGACGACCAGCAGGATGAGGACCACAACGGCGGCGAGCGCACCGAGCACACCGCCGGCCTGGGCGGCGGGGGACTTCGGCGCCGGCGGTGTCGTTCCGTGGGGCCGGCCGGTGGCGGGACGGGTGGGTGGCGCCGCCGGTGTCGCTGCCCCCGGGGTCCTCCTGCGCTTGCGCGCAGGCTTGGCCGGGGCGGTGGCCGCGGCCGAGGTCAGCTGTTCGGCCCACGCGGCGGGGGTCGGCCGCCGTGCCGGGTCGGGGTCGAGGGAGGCGCGGGCCAGGTCACCGAGCGCCGGACTCGTCGCGGCGAGGGCGGTGGGGTCGGTCGACGTCTGGTTGCGGGCGAAGAGCCGGACCGCCAGCAGACCGAGCTTGTAGACGTCGCTCGTCGGGGTCGCCCGCTCCTCGCCCGCGGGTACCTGCCAGTCGGGAGTCTCGGCCTGCGGCAGCGCCGTGGCGCCGCGAAGGCGCATGGCGTCGCAGTCGATGAGGAAGCACTCGGGCTGCGGCGAGGCGCTGAAGAGCAGATTCCTCGGTGACAGGTCGCCGACCGCGATGCCGAGCCGGTGGAGCCGGGCGAGGGTCGCGGCCAGGTCGGCCAGCAGGAGCAGCCGGTCCTTGTCGCTGACGGTCAGACCGATCCCGGCGATGTAGGTGTCGTCGTTGAGCAGGTACTCCATGTTGGCGAGCCGCCGCGGGCCCCCGTTCGCCCCGGTCAGTGTCCGGAGGCTGAACTGGAAGCGGTCGGGCACGGCGCGCATGAGGAACCCGCAGGTCCGGCCCTGGCGCTGGACCACGGCGGCGGGCCACGCGGTCTTCTCGCTCAGCCAGCGCCCGTCGGCGCCGCTCAGCTCGCCGAGCAGGGCCGCGCTGGAGGCGAGGGCCGCTTCGTCCAGGTGCGGCAGGACGTTGGCGCTGTACTCCTTGTAGACGACCTCCCAACCGCCGCCGGCCGACTCGTTGATCCGTTTGTTGAGTACCTGGTGGACGGATCCCTGGCCGCCCTGGCCGAGTTGGCGGCCCAGGGCCAGCGAACCGTGATCGACGGTGGGTGTGACGGGGCCCGTGGGGTCGGGGCTCATCGCGGACCCGCCTCCCCCCGGGGCCAGACCGCCAACAGGGTGCGGTCGTCGTCGAAGGTCTCCCGGGAGAAGTCCAGGACGTGGGCGAGCCACAGCGGTGGTGGCGCCGTGGTGAGGTGGCGGGCGAACAACGCGCCGACCTGTCCGTCGCCGTCGCCGAGCGGGTCCCCGAAGCCGTCGGTGCCGACGAGGAGGGCCAAGGGGGTGACGAGCCGGGCAGCAGTCTGTTCGAGCTGCGCGGGCACCCGGGGCAGCGGCGACACCTCGTTCGACACCAGCGTGGTGTCGCCGCCGGTCTTCGAGTCGAACAGGGGCCGGTACCGACCGGAGGAACGGTCCAGGAGCCAGGCCCCCGAGTCCCCTATCCGGAAGAGCTCGACGACGGGACCGCCCGGATCCGGGCGGACGGCGCCGGCCACCAGCGTGGTCGCGTAGAGGGCGGCCACGTCGGCCGGCTGCGGTTCTCGGCCGCCCATTCGCCACTGCGCGAGCTGTCGCAGCCGTTCGGCGGCGTGGCCCGCGACGTCGCGGAAGTCCAGCGGCCCGGGCCCCTGCGAAAGCTGATCAAGCATGCGCTCCAGGACGGCACGGCACGCCTCGACGGCTCCGACTTCGGATTCGGCGGCGCTGGAGACGCCGTCGGCGACCGCGAAGACGACGCTTCCGGTGGGTTCGTGTACGGCGGCCCGGGCGGAGTCCTGGCGCGGCTGGCGGTAGTAGCGGTGCTTGGCGCCGCGCACCGAGGCGAAGCGCAGAGTCAGCTCGCGAGTCGACCATCCGTCACAGATCGTGTCGGGGAAGTCGTAGGCATACCGCCCGGGTGGCGTCGGTTCGAAGTCCGGACCGGGCACGTCCACCGTGATCCGCCGCCAGGGTTCCGACGCAGGCCCGGACGGCGACGCGTACGGCGACGCGTACGGGGCCATGAGTGGTGCCGGCGGGACGGTTGGCAGCGGCGGCGCGGCGGTCGTGGTCGTCGGACGGACCGGGCCGTCCGGGAGTTGCGGCGTCACAGCCCGACCTCGTCGATTGCCATGGTGAACTGGTCCGGACGGTTGACGACCAGCTGCGGGTTGGCCGAGTTCAGCGCGTCTCCCGAGGCCACCAGGCTCGCGGTGAGCGCGTTGAAGAACTCGGAGATCGCCTGTCCGATGTCGGTCCCGGGCTTGGCGACGAACGCGAACTCGGGGCGGGTCGCCACCTCGACCATGGTCCGGGCCTGGGCATCGCCGAGGCCGCAGGCGATGATGTTCGGCGCGGTCGGGTTCCGCTTCTTGTCGGTCAGGGCGGCATGCGGCTGCCGCCAGGCCTCCCCGTCGGTGGGCTGGCCGTCGCTGAGGAAGAAGACCACGGGGCGGTGCACCTTGTACCCCTCGCCGCGCAGCCACTGCACGTCGGAGGGGATGCGGTGCAGCAGGTCGTCGAAGACGGCGCGGTAGTTGGTCAGGCCGCGGATGACGATCTTCGGCAGCGTGGTCTCCGTACGCATGTCGGCCACGGCCAGCCGGACCTGCACGTCGTCGGAGAAACCCAGCACGGCCAACCGGAGTTTGGCCGCGACCATCGGCTCGGCACGGAGCCCCTCGCACAGGGAGACCACGCCGCCTTCGAGTTCGCGATGGTAGGGCCCCATCGATCCCGACTCGTCGGCCACCACATAGGCCGGCAGCAGCAGGCCCTTCGTCTCAGGCATGAGGATCTGTCTCCTTCGTTTCGTGCTCGCGAATGTTCTGTCCTGCTCGGTCGGACGGTGTTCGTGCCGTCGGCGGCCCGGCAGAGATCTCCAGGCCCCGACGGAGCCAGTCCGAGGTCCTCGTCCAGCGGGTCGTGGGCGCGTGCATCCAGCCCGGGCAGGGCGCCCACGGTTCGCCGCTCACCATCGCGTGGAGCGGCTCGACCATGCCCGTCTCGAACCGGTACGTCGTCGCGGGACCGCGCGCCCACACCACGATCGGCCAGCGGTCCGGGTCATCACCCTCGGTGAGCCACCGGAACACGTCCCCCTCGAGGTTCTCGCCCCATACCCGGTGCCTGCTTGCCCGGCATGGTCATCCGCTCACCTTCGTTGCGACCAGCTCGGTGAGCGCCTGGACGGTCGGCCGCCCGTCGCCCGCCTCACAGATCCCCACCTGCAACAGCGACCTGCCCTTGAGCTGGGCCTGGCGGTAGCAGGACCAGCCGTTGCCACCGTCCTGGGTGGCGGTCCAGGCGATGCCGTCCGGAGTGGTGCTGTCGATGCGGTAGGTCCACTTGGAGCTGCGCCCGTCCTCGGCGTTGCGGACGGCCGACGAGCACGCGTGGAGTCCGCCGTCCAGGGTCCGCAGCACCCCACCGGCCTTGTCGCTGTCGGGGTAGACGCCGATGACCTGGGTCATCGTGTAGGTGCCGAGGCCCCCGGCGTCCTGGTAGGTGGCCGACAGGAAGGCCGTCCAGTCGCTCCCGAAGACCGCCTGGCCGGTCGGTCCCACCGCGATCCGGCAGCTCGCCGGATCGGCGGACAGGGCCGGAGCGGGCTTGCTCGCCCGCGGGCCGGAGACGAGGGTGATCCCCGTCGTACGGCTCGCCTCGTCCGGGGTGAGCACCGCAGCATGAACCGTGCCCTCGACCAAGTGCAGGGGGACGGCGCCGGGTTGGCTCGGCCAGAGCCACCAGCCGATCCCGGCCAGCAGGAGGCAGGGCGTCATGGCCGCGAGCGGCACCCGCCAGCGGCCGAGCAACGGCCTGACCCGACGCCGGGGGCGGGGCGGCGGCGCCTTGGGCGCGGCCCCCTGGTGTGGCGTCCCCGGTGGCGCGGGTGCGGGCTGCGCCTGAGCCGCGGACACGGGCGCGGGTGCGGGTGCGGGTGCGGGCTGCGCCTGACCCACAGACGCGGGCGCGGGCGGCGGTGCGGGCTGCGCCCGAGCCAAGGACGCGGGCAGCGGGCCGGGCCGGCCCAGGGGTGGTGGTGTGGCCCGGGGGGTCTGCTGCCAGGTGGGAAGGGTGGTGGAGGCATCGTCCTTGTGCCAGTAGTGGTCTGTCATGGTGGAGTTCCCCCTGGATCAATCAGCAACGGCCGGCGTCAGCGATGGCAGGAAGCCGCGAGGATCAGCAGCAGGACGGCGATGGCCATGGCCTGGAGGCAGCCGATGCCTCCGCCGGGGTTCTTCCGGTTGACCTCCACATGGCCGCCGGGGGGAATTCCGGGGTGCTGCTTGGCGTAGTGCTCCAGCTGCTTCTGCTCGCCCTGGGACTCGCTCAGCCAGGGCGTCTTGAAACTGCACTCGCCACACCAGTAGCGGTATGCCATGTCGACTCCTCACAGGTCGTCCGGATCCGGAACGCCACCCGGCCGGTCCGTTGACCGACCGGCTGGGCACAGCACTGATGCTGGTGTTCGCGCTGCTAAGTGCACAGGCCAGAGCACCGGCCATATATGACCGGCCGTCAGGGTAGGCTCGTCACGGCCGTGACTCGAGTAGAGGGAGCGCCGCAGTGACGGATCAGCTCGGCACGCTCTTGCGCCGGCTACGGACGCAGTCGGGGCTGACGCAGGAACAGCTGGCGGAACGCTCCGGCGTGAGCGTTCGCACGATTCGCAGACTGGAGACCGGCAAGTCCACCGACCACCGGCTCGGGACGGTGAACCTGCTGGCGGATGCTCTGGAGGTCGGGCCCGAGGACCGCCAACTGCTGGCGGCCACGCTCGGGAAGGCCGAGAGCGCGCCAGCCGTGCCGCCCCCCAGGAGTCCTGAACCGTCGCCGATACGAGGCGCGCTCGCCGACGCCGCCGACGAGTTGGCGCGGGAGGTCAGGCGCCGTTGGCGGCGCGAGGAGGAACAGCGCCGGGTGCACGATCCATTTCCACTGCCGGTGGGCTGGCAGGAGGCGCCCGCGGATCTGACGGACTATTCGGAGAACATTCAGCGCCTCGAAGCGGGCGCCGCGCCGGGTCGCGTGGATCTGAGCGGTGATCTGCGGAGTACGGCCGAGGTCTACCGGAAGATCTCGTCCGGGCGACTGGTGGTTCTCGGCCGGGCCGGCTCGGGAAAGTCGATTCTGACGATCAGGTTCGTCCTGGACTTCCTGGAGACGCGAGCCTTTTCCGACCCGGTGCCGGTGATCTTCAGCGTCGGTTCCTGGGACCCGACGGCCACGGCCCTGCGGGACTGGCTGATCGGTCGACTTCTGCGGGACCATCCGCATCTGGCCCGCAGGGTCCCCAGCGGGGTGACGCTGGCCGCCGCACTCGTCGACGCCGACCTCATCCTGCCGGTCCTGGACGGGTTCGACGAGATAGCGGAAGGGCTCCGGCGCGAGGCGCTCGAGGAGCTCAACGCCACCTCGCTGCCGCTCGTCCTGACCAGCCGCCGTGGCGAGTTCGCCGAGGCGGTCCTGGCGGCACGCACGCCACTGGTGTTGGCCGCCGGGATCGAGCTCACCGACCTCACCCTCGACGACCTCGCGGCCTACCTGCCCCGGACCGCCCGGCCGGTCGCCCGCGACGACGGCGATGGCGACGGCGAGCCGGAAGCGGTGTGGGAGGGCGTCCTGACGGAGCTGCGGGCCCAGGAGACTCCGGCGAGCAGGATCCTGGCCAGGGTTCTGAGCACCCCTCTGATGGTCATCCTGGCGCGCACGATGTACAGCGAAACGCAGGACAGGCATCCGTCGGAGCTGCTGAACAGCACAAAGTTCCCCGCGGAGCACTTGCTGGAGGAGCACCTGCTGGCGGGCTTCGTGCCGACGGTCTACCGCCGCCGCGCACCCGAGCAGGTCGTCGGCAGCCGTCCTGGCGGGCAGCGGAACTGGGACCCGGAGCTCGCCCAGCGCTGGCTCGGCTACCTTGCCCACCACCTGGTGCGGCTCGACCGCGACCGGCAGGACCTCGCCTGGTGGCAGATCGCCGACTCGCTGCGCCGCTCGACGCGCATCGCAACGGTCGTGCTGGTTTCCGCGCTGTGCATCGCCGGGGCCGACTGGGTTGTCGGCCTGCTCGTCACGCCACTCGGGTTCAGCGAGGTCCTGGTGCAGGGGGCGCTGCTGGGGCCGGTCGCCGGCCTGGCCTTCGGATCCGTGTACGGCGTCATGGCCGCGTTCGGCGGCGGGGTCTTCGAGCCGGCCCGGGTGCGGCTACGGCTGCCCCGGGCACACGACAGCATCGGCCGCGGGCCGGTCCGCACGTTCACCACCCGGTTCGGAAGCGTGCTGCTGGGCGGGTTCGTCATGGGAGTCGGCTGCGCGTGCGCCCTCACCCTCGAACGCGCGCTCTACCTCGGCATCCCGCTCACGAACGGCGACGTGATCGAGGGAACGCTCATCAACATGCTCGCCTTCGGGCTGATCTTCGGCTCGGCAGCCGGGCTGGTCTTCGGGCTCATGGCCGTGCTCGAAGCGCCGCTGGACGTCACCTTCGCGGCCACCCCGATGGGCCTGCTGTCCTCGAACCGTGCGACGGTGAGCGGGCAGATCCTCGTCCTGGTACCGATGCTCACCCTTGCGATCGCCGGCGGCGGGCGCCTGGTCGTCGAGCTGCTCCAGAGCTTTCTCGGGCCGATGAACTGGGGGCTGTCGGACGGGCTCTTCATCGGTGCCGTCGGCGGGCTCGGGGGCGCGTTGTCCTACGTGCTCTCCTTCACCGCCTGGGGGCAGTGGGTGGTCCTGTCCCGTATCTGGCTGCCCCTGACCGGGAAGCTGCCCTGGAACATGGTCACTTTCCTGGACGACGCCTACCGCAAGGGAGTGCTGCGCCAGACCGGCGCCGTGTACCAGTTCCGGCACATCCGGCTGCAGCACCACCTCGGGCACTCGTTCCGTCAGCAGCAGTCCAACTACGCGCCGGCCCGGTTCGCCACCCTGCGGACCGGGCGCGCGGACCAGGCCGTCGTGACCGACCGGGCCGACCGAAGCTGATCGGCGCGACCCGGTCACGGGGAGGCGGGGCCGGCCACCCGGTGCTGGCCGGGTGGCCTCGATGATCCTGGTCAGGTGGCGGACGGGAGCCAGACGATCCCGTTGCCGCCGTCGTTGCCGATGGTCTTCGTCATGATGTTGTTGTCCTGCCAGTAGAGCGGGTGCTGCTGGAGGAGGCCGTTGAACGAGTCCAGGGACGTCGCGTCGCAGACCCCGTCGGTGTGAATGCAGAAGCGCTGGACCGGGACGCCGGGGAAGTCCACCGGGCCGGTGCCGGGGGACACCGCGACCAGCGGCAGATAGACGCCCTTGGGAACCAGGTGCCAGAAGCCGGTGTCAGGCTGCCGCGGGTCGGAGTAGAGCATCCCGTTGACCTGCGAGCGGGGGACGTCGGTGCCGTTGTTGGCGATCGTCTGGAGCAGCAGGTCGCCGACCCAGGCGCCCTGGGAGTAGCCGACGATCGTGAAGCGCGCCGTGGGGTCGGCGTGGTAGGCCTTCTCGAGCGCGGCCAAGGCGTTCCGGTAGCCCTGGTTCACGCTGTCGCCGAAGCTCGCCGCGAAGGGGGACGGCATCTCGTTGTGGCTCCCGACGAACGGACCACCGCTCGCCGGATAACAGACGGGAACCGCGATGCCGCCGTTCAGATGCTGATTCGCGAAGTAGAAGGACGAGGTGCAGGTGGGCAAGTCCGCCGCCGCGCCGGTGCCGCCGATCTCGATGTAGTAATGGTGCACGGGATCGGCGTGTGCGGCGGTCGGTGCGGCGACGGCGGAGGCGAGCGCCAGTGCCGCCGCTCCGATGACAGCCTTGCAGCGACGGATGAGCTTGCTCGAATTCGGGTTGGACATGCTCGTCAACTCCCTTGGGTCAGAGTTCGCTCCGTCAGCGTCGCGTTGCGCGCTGCCGGTTGCGGCGGTCAGTGCCCCATGGTGTCGTTCGCGCTGGTCAGGGGACCAGGCAACAGACCGGCCAAATATGGCCGAGCGGTCCGGGCTGGGCGTACGTACCGGACTTGCCCTCGCCGTCCCGAGGGCTTACCGAGCAGCGGGAGCCGACCCGATGTCAACCACTCGTGCCCACTCGGGTGGCGAGTCCGGCGCGTAGTCGGGGTTGTCCTCGTCCCACGACCGGGCTGCGTACTGCCGAGGGAACCGACCCACCACCGTCCGGCACGGTGGTCGCGTGTCCGGCCAGGGTGTCTGACCGTCGGTCAGGACCACGATAACGTCCGGTCGGGGCTGCGCTCGGAGGGCCTTGGCGAAGCCCGTGCGTAGATCCGTGCCGCCGCCGCCCAGCAGCGGAATTCCCTCGGCACGGCACAGCGGGTGCACGGCCTGGGCCGCCGCGTCGCACGGCAGTACGGTGACCAGGTCGCGACGGCCGCCCACGGCACGGGAGATCGCGGCGACCTCCAGGAGCGCGCTGCCCAGTTCGGCGTCGCTGACCGACCCGGAGGTGTCGATGATCACGGAGACCCGAGGCGGTCAGCGCCGGAGGCTCGGCAGAACAGCGCCGGGCACCGCGGCCGAGCGCCGCGACGGCCGGCCGCAGGTGTAGTCCTCGCCGGCGCCGGAGGCTGCCGAGCGGACGGCCGCTCCGAGCAACTCCCGCCACGGCAGCGGCGGGTGGAACGCCTCCTCCGCCCACCGCTGCCACTCCGTCGGGGTGTTGCCCGGACGGGCGGTGATGCGACGTCGATACCTGCGGCGGCGCGCGCCCCTGCCCAGTCCCCGGCAGTGCGGCGGGCGGTCGCAGTCTCGATCATGGACGGCGGCACGGCGAACTCACGCACACGCAGCCAGAGGGAAAGGCGGGAATCCCTGTTCGCGGTCTGAGTGAGCATCAGCACCCACCTTGCGCGGACGGGACCCCCAATCTGCTGACAGAACGGGTCTTCATGGCCGGGAGCGTAGCGCTCCTGATCCCGATCTGCCACGTACTTTGATCTACCCGGGGAGACGGCTCTGACGATGCGTCGGCACGACATGGCCGTCCGAGCCGTGACCTCACCGATGCGAGAACGAGATCTGACGTCCAGTGACTTGTTAGGCAAGGCTAATCTGCCCTAGAGTCCGCGCCGGGCTCGCCTCACCGGCGGGCTCACCAAGGCTTTCTCCGCGCCCACCCTCGCCTGCCACCGTCTGGAGAGTCCATTGCGCTCGCACCGCTCCCTCGCTGCCATCGGCGCCGCACTGCTCGCCCTCCCGCTCCTGGCTGCCTGCGGCGACGGCAAGGACACCGCGGCGTCGGCCGACAGCGCCAAGGTCGCCATCACCGCCACCGACTCCGCGTGCGATCTCGCCAAGAGCGACTTCAAGGCCGGCGAGGTCACGTTCGCGATCCGCAACAAGGGCGACCGGGTCACCGAGGTCTACGTCTACGGCGACCACAACGGGGCGTTCACCAAGGTCGTGAGCGAGCTCGAGAACATCGGCCCCGGCACCACGCGCGACATGACGGTGAAGCTCGCCGCCGGTACGTACGAGATCGCGTGCAAGCCCGGCCAGACCGGTGACGGCATCCGGAAGAAGATCACCGTCGCGGGCGACACCGCCGACCAGAAGACGTCCGCTCAGCCCAGCGGGACGGCCGAGTCCGCCAAGCCCAGCCAGACGAGCGAGAGCGCCTACGACCGCGAGGTCGAGGTCGAGGCCAAGGAGTACGAGCTCAAGTTCGAGGGCATGGAGACGTTCACCGCCAAGGCCGGCGAGAAGATCGAGTTCAAGCTCGAGAACAAGGGCTCCGTCGAACACGAGCTGGAGGTCTTCGGCCCCGACGGGAAGGAGATCGGCGAGGTGAGCCCGGTCAAGCCCGGCCAGACCGGCGAGGCCGTCATCACCCTGGCCGTGCCCGGCACCTACACCCTCAAGTGCGGCATCGGGAACCACGCCGACCACGGCATGAAGACCACCTTCACCGTCAGCTGACCCCCCGTTCGCCCCACCCTCTCGAGGAGCCCAGTGTGTTCGGCAACTACCTGATCGGCCTGCGCGAGGGCCTCGAAGCGAGCCTCGTCGTCTGCATCCTGATCGCCTACCTGGTCAAGACCGGCCGCCGCGACCGGCTCACCCCGGTCTGGGCGGGCATCACCGCCGCGGTCGTGCTCAGCATGGCCTTCGGCGCCGTACTGCAGTACGGCTCCACGCAGTTGAGCTTCGAGGCCCAGGAGGCGCTCGGCGGCTCGCTGTCGGTCGTCGCGGTCGGCCTGGTGACCTGGATGGTCTTCTGGATGCGCCGCACCGCCCGTCACCTCAAGGCCGAACTGCACGGCAAGCTCGACGCGGCCCTCGCCATGGGCACCGTAGCGCTGGTGGTCACCGCCTTCCTGGCGGTCGGCCGTGAGGGTCTGGAGACCGCGCTGTTCATCTGGACGGCCGTCCAGGCCACCAGCGACGGCGTCCGACCGCTGGTCGGCGCGATGCTCGGCCTGCTCACCTCGGTCGTGCTCGGCTGGCTGTTCTACCGGGGCGCGCTGAAGATCAACCTGGCCAAGTTCTTCACCTGGACCGGCGCGATGCTGGTCGTGGTCGCGGCCGGCGTGCTCGCCTACGGCGTGCACGACCTGCAGGAGGCCGGCTGGCTCGGCGGCATGCACGACCTCGCCTTCGACATCTCCACCACCATCCCGAAGGACAGCTGGTACGGCACGCTGCTCAAGGGCGTGTTCAACTTCCAGCCGGACCCGACGGTGCTTCAGGTCGCGGTCTGGGCGGCGTACCTCGTCCCCACGCTCGCCCTCTTCCTGCGCGGCACCAGCGGCTCCTCCCCCACACCGGCCACGCCCGCCCCGGCGGAGGCGAAGCCCGCTGCCTGACCCCGGCGGCATCATGTGCGTCAAAGGGCGAGCCCGCTCCCGGCCTTCGGGAGCGGGCTCGCGCCGCGTCCGGGAGTCGCTGACCACCTGCAGACCAGCGTCATCGGGAGCGGAGGACGTGCTGACGGGCCGGTGGTCGCTCCGTCCTGCGGGGGCACGCGTCGGATGTGGCTGTCGAACGAGGATTCCGTGACCGGTCCATCGGCTGGGCCGGCAGGTGGCCGGCTTGGCGCCGGGTTCATACGTCCTACGTGCCCGGCACTTGGGCTCGCAGCGTCCGGTAGAGCTCCTGCCAGGAGGCGGTGAACTTGCCGATGCCCTCGTCCTCCAGCACTCGGACCACGTCGTCGTAGGGGATACCGAGAGCTGCCAGTTCGTCGAGGACCTGCTGGCCGGCCGGGTAGGTGCCGTGGATCGTGTCGCCGCGGACCCGGCCGTGGTCGGCGACCGCGCGCAGGGTCTGCTCGGGCATCGTGTTCACCACGTCGGGTGCCACGAGTTCGACGACATAGCGGGTGTCGTCGTACGCAGGGTCCTTGACGCCCGTGGACGCCCACAGCGGTCGCTGTGTGCGTGCCCCGCGAGCGGCGAGAGCGTGCCAGCGCTCGGTGGCACGAGCCTGCTCGAACTGTCGGTAGGCCAGTCGTGCGTTGGCGATCCCGGCACGCCCGCGCAGGGCCAGGGCCTGTTCGGAACCGAGCTTGTCGAGGCGGCCGTCGACCTCGGTGTCGACGCGGCTGACGAAGAACGACGCCACCGAGGCAATCTTCGAAAGGTCGCGGCCCGCCGCGTATGCGCGCTCCATGCCGTCCATGAAGGCGTCGATCACCTGGGCATAGCGGTCGAGGGAGAAGATCAGGGTGACGTTGATGCTGATGCCTTCGGCGAGTGCGGTGCTGATCGCGCCCAGGCCTTCGACGGTGGCGGGGATCTTGACGAACAGATTCGGGCGGTCGACCAGCCACCACAGAGCGCGTGCCTCGGCGATGGTGGCCTCGGTGTCCCGCGCGACCCGCGGGTCCACTTCGATCGAGACCCGCCCGTCGACGCCGTCGGTCACGTCGAACGACGGGCGTAGCAGGTCGCAGGCCCAGCGAACGTCGTAGGCGGTGAGCAGCCGCACGGCTTCTTCGACCTGGATGCCGCGCCGGGCGAGGTCGGCGGTCTGCTCGTTGTAGCGGGCGCCGGAGGTGAGGGCCTTGGCGAAGATCGTCGGGTTGCTGGTGATCCCCACGACCCTTTGGTCGCCTATGAGTCGGGCCAGGCCGCCTCCTGCGAGGTGTTCGCGGCTGAGGTCGTCGAGCCAGATGGCCACGCCCTCGGCGACCAGTCGATCGAGGTTCTCACTCATGGTCTCCTCCTTACGCGGCCGAGTCGTTGTCGCGGCTATGCGTGCGGGCCGTGGCTGGACGGGCCGGCGGGTGGGGTTTCCGGGTCCCTCGTGCAGCTGCCGTCGTGGTCGGCGTGCCGCAGGTCGGTGTGGCTGCCCTCGGATGCGGCGCGCAGTTCGACGCAGCACTGACCGGGGCGGGGTGCGAGGACGGCCTCGACGCCGCCGGCTTCGAGGCCGGTGAGGAAGCCGTCGAGAAACGCGTGGTTGATCCCGCACACCAGCTCGGGTGACCGGGCGGCCAGGGGGTGGAAGGGGCAGTTCAGCAGCCGTACCTTTGCGGGTTTCTCGCGGGTCGGCTCGAAGCCGTACCGCTCGAGCACGGCCTCGCTCAGGGTGAGGGAGCGTTCCGGGCCGAGGCGGCCCGGGCGGGTGCGTCCACGCTCGTCGGTTCCCAGCTCCTCACCGCGCCGGCGGGCGGTGCGCAGTGCGGCGGCCTTCCCGTTCTCGCCGGGCTCCTCGGCGAGAACGGCGTCGATGAGGATTTCGGCGAGGACGTCAGGCCGGCGTTCGGGGATGCTGACGCGGATGTCCTCGTCGGTGGGCTCGTAGACCTTGGGCTGTCGGCCGACCTTGCGGATGCCCCCCGGGGCCCCGTACCGGGCGCGCAGCAGGCCGGTGTCGACGAGTTTGTCGAGGTGGAAGGCGGCGAGCTTGCGCGAGATGCCCACGGTCTCGGCGGCCTCGTCGCGGGTGACGGGTCGGCGGGCGCGCCGGATGAACGCGTACATCTGCCGCCGGAGGTCGTCGCTCAGCACGCTCACGGACTCGATGGCGGCGTCGGACGCGGGTTCCGGCTGACTGTGATCGGTTGCCACGACTCCATGATAACTCCTGCGTACGTGGGTGAGCGGACTCTCGCCAGCGTTCTGACCTGCGATGGTTGACCTCCGGGCTGAATAACGCCAAGCTTTATTGGTGAAACAACCGGGAGGTGGTTGCCGTGGTGAACCCGTCCCAGCTACCGGCGAAGGAGCCGGTGAGCACGGTGCCGGCCGGACCGTACGGTCATCCGATCCATCCGATCCTCGTCACGGTGCGGGGCCGACGAACAGGCGGTGCCCGCCGAGCGGCACTTCCCGATGGCGGTCGTCCTCGGGCACGGCGTGTTCGCGGTGACCACCGTGGTCCTGGTCCTGCGCACCGCACTCGGCATCAGGGGCAGCTGACATGACCACCCGCCTTCACCCAGCGCCCGCAGGCCCGCAGAAACCCCCGATGCGCACCGGCCCCGCCCTGCGCGTCGTCCACGAGACCGGCGCCGTGGACCTGGCGGCGGCCGAAGATGCCGCCGCCGCGTTCCTGCACGCCCTCGGCATCCCGACCGACTCGGAGAGCCTGCGCGGCACACCGGGGCGGATGGCCCGCGCGTATGCGGAACTGTTCAGCCCACGACCGTTCGATCTGACGACCTTCCCCAACGACGAGGGCTACGACGAGCTCGTCCTCGCCCGAAGCATCCCCGTACGGTCGGTCTGCGAGCACCACCTGCTGCCGTTCGTCGGCACTGCTCACGTCGGGTACCTGCCCGGCACCCGGATCCTGGGCCTGTCCAAACTCGCCCGCGTCGTCGAGCACTTCGCCTGCCGACCCCAGGTCCAGGAGCGCCTCACCAAACAGGTCGCCGACTGGTTGCAGGCCCACCTCGACCCCAAGGGCGTCGGCGTTGTCATCGAGGCCGAGCACACCTGCATGACCCTGCGGGGCGTGCAGGCCACCGGCTCACGCACGATGACCTCGACGCTGCTGGGCATCCTGCGCGAGGACGCCCGCTCACGCGCCGAGTTCCTCGCCCTCACCGGCCTGCCCACCTGACCAGCGCCCGCCCGCCGTCCGCCGTTCCCCGACCCGAAAGACCCAACCCCAGTGGAAATCTGGATCAACCCGGACTGCTCAAAGTGCAACGCCGCACTGTCACTGCTCGACGAGGAAGGCGCCGAGTACACCGTGCGGCGCTACCTGGACGACCCGCCGACCGTCGAGGAGCTGGAGGACGTCCTGCGCCGGCTACGCCTCGAACCGTGGGACATCACCCGCACCGGCGAACCGGTCGCCGCCGACCTGGGCCTGAACACCTGGCCCCGCGACGCCGCGAGCCGCCCAGGCTGGATCGCCGCCCTCTCGGACCATCCCATCCTGATCCAACGGCCGATCATCACCGCCGACGACCTCACGGCCGTCATCGGCCGGACCGAGCAAGCGGTCCGCTCCACCCGCAAGCGAGGCCGACCGTAACTGATACACCCGACAGGGAGCGAGAACATGCGCCCCTTGACCCCCAACCCCGACCGGAAGGCGGCCCGGTTCGCGCACGGAGGTGCGAATCAGACCAAGGACATGATTCCTGACAGGATGCCTTACACCGGCCGGAAAGCGCTCGGAAATGTTTTCGGGCCAGCCATGGCCTTCTCAACTCCCCGGGAATAGTGCCAAATTGGCTGCCCACGGGAAGCGCGGCACCTGATGCGCCTTTTCCGGAAAGCACCTGCGGCGAATGGGGAGATATGACCGCAACCACTGCAACCGGCTACCGCACCTCCCGTGCACCCGGCGCCCGCCCGCTGCTCGGGCACGCCCCGGCCCTGTTCCGCGATCCGCTGCCGTTCCTGCGCTCGCTCGCCGAGCGGGGCGATCTGGTGGAACTCCGACTCGGACCGCAGCGCGCGATGATGTGCTGCTCCCCCGACCTGTTCCACCATGTCCTCACCGACACCCGGCACTTCGACAAGGGTGGGCCGCTCTTCGACAAGTTGAAGTGGTTCCTGGGCGACGGTCTCGGCTCCACCCCCCACGAGGTGCACCGCCGACAGCGCCGACAGCTTCAGCCGGCGTTCCGCCCGGACGCGCTCTCCCGCTACCTGGAGGTGATGCTGGAGGAGACCCTCTCCACCTCGTCCGGCTGGCACGACGATGCGGTGATCGAGATCGAGCAGCACGCGTACCAGCTGATCGCCAGGATCATCACCAGGACGATGTTCTCCGCGGACGGCTCATCCGCCGCGGTGGCCCGGATCGCCGCGTCCTACCCGGACTTCCACGAGGGCATCGGCCGGCACATGCGCTCTCCGTTCCGGCTGCTCGACCGGCTGCCTACTTCGGCCAACCGCCGCTTCCGGCAGGCGTGTTCCACCGTGAGCCAGGTGGTCGACGGCGCGATCGACGCCCGCCGCCTCGACGGCACCGGCCCCGGTCACGACCTCCTGGCGCTCATGGTCAAGGAGGGGATGGGCGACCGGGAGATGCGCGACCAGGTCGTCACCATGCTCACCGGCGGCATCGGCACCTCCGCCTCCGCGCTCGGGTGGGCGCTGTTCTTCCTCTCCCGGGACCCGGCGCTGGCCGACTCCGTCGCGAAGGAGGCGCAGGCCGTCCTCGCCGAGGGGGCCGGTGTCGACCGCGACCTCCTCACCCGACTGGACCTCGCCCGCCGCGTGGTGACGGAGACGCTGCGGTACTACCCGTCCGCATGGTTCTTCAGCCGTACCGTCACCTCACCCGTCGAACTGGCCGGCCGAAGGCTCCGGCCGGGCACCGCGGTCCTGCTCTCCCCCTACCTCATCCACCACCGCGCCGACCTCTACCCGGAGCCCGAACTCTTCGACGTCGACCGCTGGTTGCCCGCACGCCGGGCCAGGCTGCCGCGCGGGGCCTACATCCCCTTCGGGGTGGGCTCCCGCAAGTGCATCGGGGACGTCTACGCCCTCACCGAGATCACCCTGGCCCTCGCGGTCATCACCTCCCGGTGGCAACTGGAGCCGCTGCCCGGCCCCGTGCCCCACCACCTGCTCGAACCCCGGCCATGGACCGTGATCCATCCGGCCCCGCTGCACCTACGGCTCCGCAGGCGACTGTGAACCGCATCGGAGCGGACCGGCCCGAAGGAGTCCAGCACCGTATGACGACGCCTCATCCCGTCCCCGACGACCTCCGGCTGCTGCCCAGCCCCGACCACATCCTGTACCGGCTACCGCCGCGCATGTCCCCGTACCGGGCGGAGTTGGAGCAGCTCATCCTGGACTGGGCCGACCGCTACGGGCTGGTGGACGGCCCGCGAGCCCGCCAGCGACTCGCCGACACGCACCTGGGAGAGCTGATCGCCCGCTGCTACCCGCATCTACGAGCGGAACGACTCGCCCCACTCGCAGGCTGGTTCACTTGGGCCTTCGTCATCGACGACCTCTACGACGGCTGCGAGTCGGCGGAGGCCATCGGCCACACCCGCGCCACCCTCCGGATGCTCGCCGCCCTCTCGCTCCGGTCGGGGGAACCGTCACCGGCCCGGGACGTGCCGCCCCTCGCGGTCGAACTCGCCGAGGTGTGGCGGCGTCTCGCCGTCCAGCAGAGCCTCGAGTGGCAGATGCGGTTCATCACCCATATGGGACAGTTCCTGGACGCCTTCCGCTACGAGGCGGTCAACCGCGAACACCGGCACGTCCCCTCCGTCGGCGGCTACACCCAGCTGCGACGCGCCTCGGGTGGCATCACCCCCTCGCTGGACCTCCTGGAGTACGCGGCCGGCCTGGAGGTCCCCTCGCTGTTCCACGAGTCCGAGCAGCTCCGCACCATGGTCAACAAGGCCGCCGACGTCGTCGTCTGGGTCAACGACGTCCTCTCGCTGAAGAAGGAACTCGTCCTCGGCGAGGTCACCAACGGCGTGCTCGCGGTGAGCCGGGAGCTCTGCTGCGGGATCCAGGACGCCATCGACCACGTGTACCGCAGGGTTGCCCGCGACATCGACGCCTTCCTCCGCGCCGAGGAGTCACTCACCACCCTCTGCGGCACCTGGCACGGCCTGCGGGAGGCCGACCGGGTCGCCATCAGCGCCTTCACCGACGGCATGAAGGCCTGGATGCGCGGCAACCTCGAATGGGCCCTCAGCTCACACCGCTACCTGGAGGTCGACACCCTCCGCCTCACCAACAACCCGGCGCTGCTCAACCCACGGGCCGGCCTGAACCCGTCCCCGACGCCCACCGCCACCGAGCAGACCGGAGACCCTCGCTGACCGCGAAAGGGCCTCCGACTGCGGTGCCGACCGACGTCTAGCGAAGCTGCTGCCGGAGTCGCGCGGCTGAACGGCCGAGCCGGATGGCGGCGGCCACCGGGAGGCACATTGCCGCCAGGAGGGCGGTCATCAACGTGATCGGGGTCAGACCGCCGAGTGCCACGGAGAGAACGACGGCGAGCGCCGGGACGGTGACGACCGGCGAGAGCACGAGCAGCGTCGCTTGGCGCTTCTCCCGGCGAACCCACTGCGGGGACTTCCACAGCCGTACGAGTGCGGCGACCGTGGCAGCCAGGGCGAGGAACGGTCCGATCACCGGGATGAGCGCGGCCGGCAGCGCCATGACGATCAGGCAGAGGGTGACCGAGGTGTGCCTGCTGCTCTCCGGTACCGGGTGGTTGCCGGGTTCCTCGGCCAGGGCGGCTGCCGCGATCTCCCCGGGTGTCCCCAGCTGGTCCAGGACACGACGCACGCTGTTCTCGTCGAAGGTGTCGGAGTCCGCCAGCGCCACCTCGATGTGCTCACGCAGATCTGCCAGCAGCTCCTGCCGGCGGACGTCGGGAAGCGCCGTGGTCCGCTCCTCGACCGAGGTCAGGTAGGCCCGCACGAGGGGGTGGGCGAGGGTGTCGTTCACGTCGTCTCTCCAGGGGTGAGGAAGTGGTCGACGGCGGCACGGAAGGAGGGCCAGTTCGCGGTGAACTCCTCCAACGCGCTTCGGCCGGCGTCGGTCAGCGTGTAGTACCTGCGCGGCGGCCCACTCTCGGATTCGCGCAGGTGAGTGTCGGCGAGTCCGGTCCGCCGAAGACGCGACAGCAAGGGGTAGATCGTGCCCTGGCTGGTTGCCATCACCTCGACCCGGGCGAGCTCCGCCAGTAGCTCCACCCCGTAGCGGGGGCCGTCCCGCAGCAATGCCAGGACGCAGTACTCCAGCACCCCTTTACGGAGCTGACTCGCCACCCGGCCGTCCGCCCCAGGGATGCTTGCATAGCCATCTACCATGCAAAGCAAGCTACCACGGATGGCGCGGACATCGCGGAAGCATTCCCCGCCCAGCCTGCACGCGACTGGCCCTCGCCCTGGGAGGCCAACACGCTCCGCTGGTCACCCGCCACAAGGCGCCCGGAGAGGTGACCATCCGCCGAGTCCCGGTCCGGTTCGACGCCGATGCGCTCGATCGCGCGGAGTCACGCCCACCCGGCTCACCGCCCTGCAGGGGGCGGCGTGATGCTGGCCATGGCTCGAGCCGGGCAGGATTAGTTGACACCCTTAACCATTGAGGTCTACCGTCGAAGCCGTTACTTGAGGTCCTCGACCATCGAAGCCCTCAATCCCTTCTGGAGCACCCCCATGACCGCCGCTCTCCTCGTCGTCACCGGCGCCGCGCACCGGACTCTCACCGACGGCACCCCGCACCCGATCGGCTGCCGGGCCGAGCGGCTCGCCGAACCGCACCGCATCAGGACCGTCAACCTTCAGAGAGGCACGACACGATGAGGACCTCCGACCGCCCCGACCACGGACTGGCCCCGGTCGACCACCGCACGGCCGTCGCCACCGAGACCGCCCGGTTCGTGGCAGCGGTCAGGGGCGCCGATCTGGGGACCCCGGTACCCAGCTGCCCGGGCTGGACGCTGGCCGACCTGGTCAAGCACGCCGGCAGCGTGCAGCGCTGGTTCTCGGTCCTGCTGCGCGGGCGCATCCAGGAGCCCCCGCGAAGCCGCGACGTCGACCTTCGGCTGCCCGGACGGGAGGACGGTTGGGCCGACTGGCTGGCCGACAGCGCGACAGAGGCGGCGGGCGCGTTCGCGGCCACCGACCCGGACACCCCGATGTGGGTGTGGGGCGCCGATCCCCACGCCAGGTTCTGGGCTCGCCGGATGCTGTTCGAGACCCTGATTCACCGGGTCGACGCGGAGCTGGCGCTGGGGATCCGGCCCGAGATCGACCGTGCGGTCGCGGTTGACGGTGTGGACGAGTTCCTGGTGAATCTGCCCTTCGCCGGTTTCTTCGCTCCCAAGGTGGCCAACCTCCGCGGCAACGGCGAGACCATCCGGTTCCGGTCCACCGACGCGGACGGCGACTGGCTGGTCCGGCTGCGACCCGACGGCTTCGGGCTCGACCTCGCCGGCGAAGCAGCGGTCCCCGCCGATGCGACGGTCCGGGGAGCCGCAGCCGATCTCCTCCTGCTCGCCTACGGCCGCCTCTCCCTCGACGCGGAGGCCTTCGAGCACGAGGGAGACGAGGAGCTGCTGGCGCGCTGGTTCGCCAACTCCGAGTTCTGAGACGGAGGTCGCCCGCCCGACTCGGCGGCCTCCTCCGGTGTTCCGCCGCCGGGCCGTGCAGCTTTCTTGCGTTCCGACCGATTGCCGCCGCCACCACCCTCAGTCAGAACAGCCCGGCGCCCCAACCGCTTCGCCACTCGTTGGCCAGCACCGCGTAGACGAGGGTGTCCCGCCAGGTACCGTCGGAGCGCCGGGCGTGGCGGCGCAGCGGGCCCTCGCGAACGGCCCCTAGGCCGGACAGCGTGAGCTGGGCGTGGACGTCGAGGTGGTCGATCTGCCACTGGACCCGGCCGAAGGCCAGGTTCTCGAACGCATGGCGGAGCAGCAGGAGGTGGGTCTCGGTCGTCACCGGGGTGTCCCAGGTGGAGCGCGCGGCCCAGTGCCAGCCGATGTCCAGGCGCTCGTCGGCGACCGCGATGTCGGTGTACGCGACCCACCCGGCGGCCCGGTTGGTGCCGGCCGGGACGATCGCGAACAGCACCGCCCCTCCGGCGGCCTGCTGGGCCAGCCGCTGTTCGACCAGCGTGTGCATCTCGCCGAGGGTGTACGGCGTGACCACGGGAAGCCACTGCCAGAGGCCGTCGTCGCGGCTGCCGGCGAGGTGCAGGTCTGGGAGGTGTGCCGTGGTCAGCGGTTCCAGCCGGACGTACCGGCCGTGCAGGACGACGGGCGATGGGGGCCGTGGTGCCATGCGGAGCAGGCTAACCCCACCTGGGAATTCTTGACAGGGGTCCGCCAGGCGCCGCTCTCCCCCGAGCCGGTCCAGCCTGCCCGTCGCGCTCGTTGCGGCACGGGCCAGGCGCATTGTCCGCGCCGTCGTTGGACGGCCGTCAGTGGCCGGGCCCGGCCGTCGCCCCGGGATCGGGGACGTCGAGCTGCACGAACGGGTCGTAGTAGAAGCGCTCGAGAGGGACTCCACCGCGGCCCAGCAGCCGGCCGGCCGCGGTCATCATCGGGCCCGGCCCGCTGAGATAGGCGTCGTGATGCCGCCAGGGCCCGGACTCCGCCAGCACCCTGAGCAGGTGGCTGCTGCCCGCGGGAGCGTCCTCGTCGGAGACCGCCGCACGGACGTTGAGCCAGCGATGCTGCCGGGACATGTGGAGGAGGTCGTCGAGTCCGTGGAGCTCGTTCGCGGTACGGGCTCCGACGAAGAGCTCCATCCGCCGCTGGACGCCGTCCAGGGCGGCCTGTTCGACCAGAGCGCGGATCGGCGCGATCCCGGTTCCACCGGCGACACACACGACGTCGCGGGTGGACGTGGGGTCGAGGACCATGTCACCGAGGGCCAGCCCGAGCCGGACGACGTCGCCGACCGAGGCCTGGTGCACCAGGGCGTTGCTGATCCGGCCGCCGGGAACGGCCCTGACGTGGAAGGTGATGGTCCCGTCCGGCCGCGGGGCGTTGGCAGGCGAGAAGTAGCGCCAGATCTTGGGCCACCACGGCGTCTCCATGCTGACGAACTGCCCGCCGGTGTACGCATAGGGCTGGTCGGTTCGCACGGTGATCTCCGCGAGCCCGGGTCCGTACGCGCGGTGGTGCACGATCTGGGCGTTCCACACGGCCGGCCGTTCGGCGGCGTCGGCTGCGGCGGCCTGGTCCATGGCCTGCGCGACCGCCGTGTAGGCCCGGGTCCAGGCGGTGGCGATGTCCTCGGTCCAGGCAGGGCCCGCGAAGTGCGCCAGCGTGGCGAGCAGGCACTCGCCCACCGCGGCGTAGTGTGCGCTCTGGGTGCCGAACTTGCGGTGGTCACGCCCCAGGTCGGAGCAGAAGCGCACCAGGTGCTTCGGGTCGTCCACGAGGTCGACGATCAGCAGGAGCGCCCGCACCAGCCGGTCGTGCTGGACGTCCATCTCCGGCGGGAACAGGTCGCGGGCGTGCGGGTAGCGGCTGAACAGCACCCCGTAGAAGTAGGCCGGCAGTTCTGCGACATGCGGTGCGACCACGGTCACACTCGCTCGGATGAGGGCGATCTCGTGCGCCGACAGGACGGCGTCGGTGCCATGCCGTTCGGCAGCGGGCATCGGCTCCGGTGACGGCTGCCATTCGTTCTCCGGATTCTCCGGCATGAAGGCGTCGTCGACGGATGGATTGGCGCGAAACATCACTGTACTACTCTCCTCATCCAGCTCTTTCTCCAGCTCTTCGCGCCGAGAGCTGTTCACCGCAGGTCAGGAAACGGCCCATATTCTGCCCATATCGGCAAGGCGCCGCGCAAGCGGAATGCAGTGAATTATTTGTGAAAGGGAATACTGGCCGGTACAGATCATGAAATCTGACGATTGCTCATTTGTGCGAATCATCCCGGCGGTCAGGTGGGCTCCTTGCGGTGACGGGGTGGTACTCCGGGTTGCGGTCAGGCGCGCGGGCCCGGGGCCGCGAGACGGCCCGCAGCCTCGCTGCTGTTGGTAGGCCGAGGCTGTGACCGTGGGCGTGGTCGTCATCCCGGAGGGCCCCCTGAGGCGCCCGGCCTGATGGTGTTTCACGCGGCGGACGTACGACATGTGCTGCTCCCCCGCGGCGTTCTGCGCCGCGCTTCACCGGCCCGTCTCCCTGGGCGATCCCGCGTCCCGGCACCCGCGAGGTTCCCGGTCGGCGCGGCTGCTGTCGGTGCCGTGTGGGACAGTGCGGTCCGTGAACGAGAACATGCACGGAGCAGCGCTGATCGACCAGGTGGTCGCACGGGTCAGGCAGGACGGCTGGCCCACGGCGGACGCCCCGGACATCGCCGAAGCGGTGCCGCTCGCACCCGAGGTGATCGACCGGCTGAGACTGCCCGGCGGGAGGGCGCTGCCGCCGAGCCTGCGCCGGTGGCTCGCCTTCGACAGCTCCTGGCTCGGCGACATCGGCTGGTACGACGACGAGCGGGAGCCCGTTTTCGACGGCCGCGCGCTCGGTGCGACGGCCGAGTGGATGTACGGCCCCGGCGATGCCATGGTCGGCTTGTTCGCCGACTTCGAGAAGCTCCTGCCCGGACCGTGCCTCCCGCTCGTCGGCGGCAGCGACTCCCGCCGTCTGCTCTACTGGGCGAGCCCGACTGCACCGGGGAGTACCCGGTGCTGGTCACCGACATCGACGACCTGTCGTACGTCGCCGTGATGTACCCCGGTCTCGACGTCTACCTCGCCGACCTCGCCGATGTGCTCGACCTGGACTTCGACACCCACACCTCGCTGATCGACCACCCCGAGTACGGCGCCAGGATGCGGGAGCACGCCGAGAACACCGGGCTCGGCCCCGACGGCATCGAGTTCCAGGACCTCTCCTGGCCCGGCTAGGACCCGTCCCGAGTACGGGCAAGGGACCACCCGAACCAAGAACGCGGTATCCGTGGAACCGCTCGGATTCTTCGCCGGTCGGTTGAGCTGATCATGGCCCGGGGACGGGATCCATCCACCATGATGGGAAGCTGATCGCGCTGGAATTCGGTCGCGGCGGACAAGGGGACCAGGCTGTGTTCGGATTGCTTTCCAAACTGGCGGAGTTGCTCGCTCAGTACGGGACCGGTTTCCTGACGCTCCGACGCACCGCCAAGGACACCGACGTGGCGGCTGCGATGCTCCGCTGCGCAGTGGCGCTGCAGGATCTGTGCGTACGCGGTGACCGGCTTCTGGCACTGGCCGAGGAGATGGTCGACGGTGCCACGCGGCCCGGCCTGGCCGAGGAGTTCGCGGACCTGCTGGAACACCAGGTCACGGCGGTCGGTTCCCTGCGTGCCGCCCTCGCTGACTGCCAGGCGTTGATGGCCACCGTCGATGCGGGGATCTACGTCGAACTCGCGCCCTTCCTCGACGCGAAGTCCGGCCTGCTGACGCGTTGGGACCAGCAGGCCGCCTTGAGCCGGTTCTCGACGACGACGCTGTTCTTCTTGCCTGCCGAAACGCTGGACCGCGTCCTTGCGATCGGACGGGATCACGCGACCGAGGAGGGGATGACCGGGGATCGCACGGAGTACCTGTTGGCCGTCGCCGAAGGCACGCGAGCTGCACGGTCCCGCGAGGTGCGCGACCTGAGCCGTCCGGTGGCGGCGCGGCAGGTACCCACCGTCAGGGAGGAGATCGCGACTGCCAAGGCCGACCTGGTCCGCGCCCGGGCTCTGTGCGGGCAACTGCTGGCCGCCATGCAGGAGGCCGTGGGTCCGGAGGCGATGGCGCACCTTCGCCGGAAGCTGGTGTCGAAGCCGAGCCACCGCTGAAAGCCTGTCTGACGAATGCTCATCACCACTGCCCTCGAACCGTGGCACGGCGAGCGCGGCGTACGCGAGTTCGGCGAGCGGCCCTCCCGGTAGGCTGGCCGAATGACCGAAGGACTCCCCCCGGGCGGCGTCGAGCTCACCGAGGCCGAGGCCAGGTGGACGGACGCCTGGACCCCCACCCAGGTGGCCGCCCGGCTGGTAGGGACATCCGCCCCCTGGTACGTCGCCGGGGGCTGGGCCGTCGACCTGTTCAAAGGCGAGCAGACCCGCCACCACAGTGAGCAGCACACTTCCCCTGATGGATGACACCCAGCGGCAGACTCTGGCCACCCTCCTTGCCCAGGTGCATCCGGGGCACAGCTGGCTGGCGAACCTCCACTCGCCGTCCGCTACCGCGCCGGACTCGTGCTCGCATCCGTGATCCTCTGGCTCCGCGAACCCATCGGATGATCAATTGTCAGGCAGGCCTCAGGGCCGGCCGGGCCGCCCCTTGGCCGGCGCGTGGACCTTCGCGAACAGTTCGGGGTCCTGCGGAAATCCGGCTTTGGCGAAGGCGACACTCCCGATGTCGGTGGCCAGGATGTGCAGGCTCCCGAGGCCGAGCGCTCTGGCGAGCTGCTCGGTGTTGTACTGCAGGCGCTGGAAGAGCCCGCTCCCCCTCGCACCCGCCTTGATGCGGAGCTCGTCGATGGTCATCGCGCTCGCCCGGAAGTCGAACCGCAACTGAAGAACGGCCTGGTTCTCCCCGCCGTTTCGAATCACCAGGTCAGCGCTGCCGGCGCCGTCCGGATACAGGGTGATGTCCGCCTGCGCCCCGCTCAGCCGCTCCGTGAGCAGATCGGTGAACCGCGCCGGGGTGATCGGCATCAAGGCCCTCCAGGTCGCGACGAACTCCTCATCCAGCTGGGCGACGAGCAACCTCGATTCCAACGCCTCGAAGTCCGCCACGGTCAGGGCCTCGACAGCTGCCCTGTCGTCGACCCGTTCCTCGACAACGGACGGCGTCAAGGTCATGCCGGACGCGCTACGCGTCAGGTGGTCCCACACCGGATCCCGCGGGAAGGGCGGCAGGCTCCAGTCGGCGGCGCATGCCTCCCAGCCTCGCTGCCACCACGCGACGGCTTGAAGCGACCGCAGTCCGAACCGGACCGCGCCCGCGATGACGCAGCGCACGAGCAGACCCGTCCCCGCCACCACGTCGTTGCCCGTCCCGCCGGCACCCGCGGCCATGGCGAAGCGCTCCGCGTCCGCGACCATCTCGGCATAGCTGATCAGGGGCGGCGCGTTCGAAATCACCACGGGGACCGGCGCTTGGAGAACCACGACCGGATCCTCCGGCGCGAACACCACGTTGTCGGCGAGGACGATCAGCGGTCTGACGTCCTCGCCCTCGATCATCACGAACTCGAGCGCCGCGTCGCCCATCGGCGTGTGGCTCCTCGTGACGCGCTTGACGTCGCAGACCGGCAGGCTGACCGTCTCGCCGATCGCGGGGATGGCGACGGACACCCGTCCGCCGGCCACCATCGGCTCCAGTCCCAGTACCTCGGCGAACGCGACGGCGATCTCGTCCGCCTTCGCGGCGTCGTCCTGCTCCCGGCGCGCGTTCCGCTCCAGCATGTCCCGCATCCCCGCGAGGGATTCGAGGTTGGCTCGCACGGTCTCGGTCAGCGAGTGGTCCTCACCCAGGTCACGGAGACAGTCGACGAGGACTTGCTCGAACGTCGCAACGGCTCGCTCGGCCTGCCCGGCCGCGAGGTACGCGGTGGCGAGATCGTTTCGCGCGGAAAGGGTGCCGGGATCGTTTGCCCCGGCGACCCGTACTTGCTCGGAGACCGCCAACTCATAAAGCGGGATGGCCAGTTCAGGGCGATCGTCAGCAAGCCACCCGGAGAACCAGATGGAGGCAAGGTTGGTGAGTGTGGAAACCGTGACGCGATCATCCGCGCCGAGGACATGCACCACGTCGGCCAGGAGCCGGTCCTGGAGCTCGAACGCCTGGACGTAGTCCCGGGTTTGGTAGTACGCGTGGGCCAGTTCCCCACGAGCGACGAGGGTGCGCGGGTGGTCCTCACCCAACGTGCGGACGCACTCGTCGTGTAAGCGCCGGAGATCCTCGATGCCCATGCCCATCGCCTTCCCCCAACACCGGCCGGCTGGGTCCGAACCGGATCCGCCCACCATAAGGGATCCTGCAACGCAGGGCAGGAGATACCGGACGGCGACCGCGTGGGTTGCCCGGGGTCGCGTGCTCGGGAGCGTACGAGACGTGCAGCCACGCCGCTCACCCGACCGGCGGAAGCGGTGGGGCCCGGCCAACCCCCGTTGGCCGGACTGAGCCCCATCCGCGGCGCCGGCTACGGCACGCCGAGCTCGAACAGGACGAAGCCCGCAAACCAGCCGGAGGCTGCTGCCGCCATGGCCAGCAGAACGGTCAGCGAGGGCAGTTTGAGGCGGCGCAGGGTCGTGGCGAGCGGGATGAGCAGGGGAAAGGCTGCCAGCAGGTAGCGGGAGAGGTGGTCGAAGAGCTGGCCGGTGCCGAGACCCAGGACCAGGACCAGCACGGTGTGGAGGGTGAGCACCAGCGGCGGGCGCAGCCGGAGCAGCAGGAACAGCAGGCAGGGGGCGGCGAGAAGCAGCAGCAGACCGAGCAGATCCTCGGCCGGGTGGGAGAACGTGCTGCGGCCGAGCAGCAGATCGGGGACGGTGTGCCGGATGTTGTGGCCGAAGTGGCGCAGCCATGCATCTTGCTCCGCCGTGACGTAGCCGAGCAGGTCGCCCGTTCGATCGCCGACCCAGAGGAGGTAGCCGAGCAGGCCGAGTGGTGCGACCACGACCGCGACCAGTGGGCCGACGATCTTCTGACGGCGGACCATGGCTCCCAGGCCCGACAGACCGACGACCGCGATCAGTGCGGCGGCAGCAGGGCGGTCGAGACCGGCGAGGAAGGCCAGAGTTGCGGCGGTGAACCAGTGACGGGTCATCACCGCGTAGCAGGTCCAGGCGGCCAGCGCGACGAACAGCGGCTCGCCGAAGACGGCCCACTCGAAGCCGGAGCCGGGGAACACCGCCCAGAGGCCGGCCGCGATCACACCCACCCGGTTGCCGCGCAGCCGCGCGGTGACCGCGAAGACGCCGGCGGCGGCGACGAACGAGAAGATCACGGAGAGCAGCATCCCGGCGCCGTACGTGCCCAGGCCCGTGAGGGTGGAGACCAGCCGGATCAGGCCGGGGTAGAGCGGGAGGAAGGCGGCGGGGCTCTGTCCGTGGGTGCCCGACTGGCCGACCGCCGGGAGCAGTTCGAAGTGGTAGCCGTGGGTTGCGATCTGCTGGTACCACCAGCCGTCCCAGGCACCGACGACATCCCAGACGTGGGTGCCGCCACCGAAGCGGGGGTCCTTGGTGCGGTATTGACCGGAGGCGGCCAGCAGCTGCAGGAACACCGCGAAACCGATCAGCTTCAGGACGCCGTAGGCGATCAGCGCGGACAGGTAGCCACTGGGTCTGGCGGAGGGGCCGGCGGGTGCCCCGGCAGGTTTGGTGCCGCCTCCCCGGTGGTCCGCGGTCTTGAGGGTGTCGGTTGTCGGGTCCTTGGGCGCGAGGACGCTGGTCCGGGGGCCCAGGCGATCGGGGTCCACGCGTTCGGGGTCCGAGCTCGCGGGGCTCTTGAGCTGGGGCTTGGTGAATCTGGAGTCCGCGCCCGGGGGACGGCTCCGTTCGGGGTTCGTGAACCCGGGATCCCTGTTCGTCGGGGCGCTGGACCTGGTGGGCTCGTCCAGCTGTCTGCCTGGTATCGAGTTCATAGCGCCGCAGGCTAGGGCAGGTTCTCCCGACGACACCCGATCGCACCGATTCCGCCCACGACCCGACCACCATCACCACAACGGAGCCGCGCCCGTACGTTCGCTTCCGGAGGCTCTCCATCACCGCCGACCGCCACAGGCCCGAGCATCCCGGCAGCCCGGGCCGCCTTGCCCGCAGCGCGCTGCTGCTCCACCCATCGCTGACTGACCGTCAGAATCGCACGGCCGACCGGGTTCCGGGCCCGCGGTCCGCGCCCGGGCGGGCCCGGGCGGGCCCGGGCGGGCCCGGGCGGGCCCGACTAGAGTGCCGGACATGGCGGTCGACGCGGATGTGGCGGTGGTGGGGGCAGGGCCGGTCGGCCTGAGCGCCGCGCTGCTGCTCGCCCGGGCGGGGCTCGGTGTGGTGGTGCTGGAACGCCGTCCCGGTCCGGTCACCGAGTCCCGGGCGACGGACCTGCACGCACGGACCCTGGAGGCCCTGGCCCCCAGCGGGCTGGCCGAGTCGCTGCATCCGCTGGGCCGGCGCGTGGACACGGTGGAGATGTGGTCGCAAGGGCGCAGGCTCGGCGGCTTCGAGCTGGCACGGCTGCGCTCCCCGTACCCGTACATCCTGACCGTCCCGCAGTGCGCGACCGAGGGCCTGCTCGCCGCGGAGGCCGAGCGCGCGGGTGTGCGCGTGCACCGCTCGGCGGCCGTCCGGTCGGTCGACGAGGACGCCGACTGCGTCACCGTACGGTCGGACGCCCTCGACCCGCTGCGCGCCCGCTGGGTGGTGGCGGCCGACGGCGCGTCGAGCACACTGCGCGCCCTGGCCGGTACGGCGTTTCGCGGCCGGACCTATGCCGGCACGTGGCAGCTCGCCGACCTGCGGGTCGAGGATCCCTCGCTGGACCCGGCGCGAGTGCACATGGTCGGCGGGCCGCGCGGCCTTCTCGTGGTGCTGCCGATGCACCTCGACGGCTGGGCCCGGGTGGTGCTGCACCTGCCGCACGGCCCCGCGCCGAGCGGTGCGGACGGAGCGGCGGTGCTCGCCGCCGAGGCGGCGGCCCGGGGTGGACGGCGGCCGTTCGCGAATGCCGATGGACGAGTACCTTCCGCACCCACCGGCGCCTCGCCGCACACCACGGGAGCGGGCGGGTGCTGCCGGTGTTCGTCCCCGGCACCGAGGCGCCCGAGGGCGAGGTCGGCCGGGAGCTGCTGCGCCGGATCAGCAGCGGCAACAGCCTGGAGATCTGGCGGCTGCGGATGCCTCCCGACACCGAGCTGGAGGGTGTGCCGCACGCGACCGGCACGGTGGAGCACCTGCTGGTCGCCACCGGCCACGTGACCGCCGGCCCCACCGACGCCCCCCGCCTGCTGGGGCCGGGCGATCTGCTCGCCTTCGCCGGGGACGCCCCCCACCTCTACCGCACCGGCACCGATCCGGCGGACATCACCGTCGTCATCGCCTCACCCATCGTCAACTGAAAGCCAACCGAAAGCCGGGACCCGCACCATGAGCACCACCACCCCGGTCGTCCATTCCTTCACCAGCGACAACGTCGCCGGCGCCGCCCCACAGGTCATCGACGCCGTGGCCCTGGCCGCGTCCGGACAGGCCGCCCCGTACTGCTCCGGCAGTTGACGGACAGTTGCCTGAGCTTTCTCGGCAGCTTCAAGCCAGGGCGTGGGGCACGTGGCGCATTCGCGAGTCGACTTCACCCACGGCATCCAAGGAAGCGCCGTCCTCACCCTCCCGATCGGGGCATCTCGGGCGCGCGCATGGACAACGGCGGCACCTTGCCCCGGACGACGAGCCGGTGGCGAACGACCATGACGGCAACGGCAGTGAGCAGGATGACCGCTCCGCCGACCCGCAGGATGACGTCGTACGCCTGCTCGGCGCTGCGCTCGGGGGTGAGCGAGGTGATGGCGGAGGCGGCGGCCGCGAGGGCGACCGCACCCATGGTGACCAGGATCGTCAGCACCACGCCGGAGGCCTCACCGGCTCTCGCCGGTCGGACGACCTGCTGGGTGGCGACGCTGGCGAAGGTCCAGCCCAGCCCGAGGCCCAGCCCGCACCAGGCGAACACCGGAATGAACAGCCACCAGGCGGAGACCAGGCTCAGGGTGATCATTCCGGTGCCCGCCACCGCACCGGCCAGGGCCATCACCGCCGTGGGCCGCATCCGGGGTGCCAGCCAGGCACCGAGCGGTCCGGTCAGCGCCACGACGAGTGCGGGCGCCAGGAAGACGGTTCCGGCGCTGAGAGCGGAGAGTCCCCGGACACCCTGCAGATACAAGGTCGCCACGAAGATCGTCACCGCGTACCCCATGTCGGAGACCGCTCCCATGCCGGTGACCAGGTCGAAGGGAACGTTGCGGAACAGCCGCAGGTCCACCAGCGGGTGAGAAGCCCTCCGCTCGCGCACCAGGAACAGGGCCCCCATCGCCGCAGCGGCGCCGAAGAGTGCGAGGGTGCGGGCGCTGTCCCAGCCCCAGGCACTGCCGCGCTCCACCGCCAGGGTGAGGGCCGCCAGACAGCAGACGATGCTCAGACAGCCGACCAGGTCGATCTGCCGCGGCGCCGAATCGTCACGCGAGTCCGGCACGAACAGCGCTGCGACCAGGAGGGACAGCGCACTCAACGGCGCCAGCAACCAGAAGATCCACCGCCAGCCCGGCCCCTCGGTGAAGCCGCCGCCCACGAAGGGGCCCAGCGCCGTGCCGATGTTGGCAACACCGAACACCGCGCCCAGGGCCCGGGCCCGGCTCTCCTGCGGAAAGACGTTGGTTATCACCGAGACGGAGACCGGGAAGATCAGCGCAGCACCGACCCCCTGGACGATCCGCGCCGCGACCAGCGCGCCGAGACCGGGCGCCAGCGCGCAGCCCACCGAGGCGGCGGCGAACAGCGCGAGTCCGGTCAACAGCACGCGGCGTCGCCCGAAGACGTCACCCAGCCGGCCGCCCACGATGAAGAAGCACCCCAACGCCAGCATGTAGGCGGAGAGCGTCCACTGCGCGGCCGAGGCCGTCACGTTCAGGTCGGCCGAGATACCGGGGATCGCAAGGTTGAGCGCGAAGAAGTCGACCTGGATGCAGAACAGCGCGACCGCGACCGACACGAAAGCCCCGACACGTACGGCCGAGGATGTCTGTGTCCGCATGGGATACCGGATTCCTCTCGGTCCGCACCCGGCCCAGCCGGTACCTGCCGCCGCTTCCCGGGCCACCGTACGAAGAGCACCCTCGTGACGCCGGCGGTTCGTCAGGCGCTTCCGGCGAACAACGGCGCAGAACAGCGGTGAACCGCCATCTCCCCTCATTCTCGTCCGGGGCCCGCCGCCACGCAGCTCCCCGGAGCGCGGGCTCTGTTCTCGTGGCCCTCAGGTCCGCAGTCCCTCGGTGGGGGCGGAGAACAGCGTCCGAGCTCCCTCGTTGAGCCGCGCGAAACCCTCGACGATCTGGGCGGCCACCCGCCACCTGACACCGTCCGGTTCCCTGCGGAAGCGCCACAGGTGGAAGGCGTCACCCGTGAGCTCCTCGCTCCGGGCCGATCCGGGCTCGCGCCTGCGAAGCAGGAAGCTCAGTCGGGTACGGGCCAGCAGAATCCCGTCCGCGTCGAGGGCGGCGTGGATGATCTGAGTGATCTCGTGCGATTCGTCGAAGAACTCGGAGCGCGCGTCCAGGAACTCCTGGGTGCCTGACTCCCCGCGCCACATGAACCCGCCCCGGAACCCGGTCTCGAAGTCCTCGGTGAGGATCTCCGCGTACATCTGCTGCAGCGGCGCATGGGCCTGGAGCAGGTCGAAGTAGCGCTCGATCGTGTCGATGACGGCGGGCTCGAGAACGTCCTTTTCCGGCATGTCGGTCCTCTTGTGGTCGGCCTCCCGGCGGCGCGCCGGGAGGCGGGGGAAAGCCGCTGATCATCCATCATCACCGAACGTGCGACGGCCGGCACGTTCGGTCAGGGGCCCAGGCAGTCCCGGCGTGATGCGAGCGGCCGCAAGATCGAGGCGGCGCCGGGCGTCGTAAAGCCTTCCGGCGCAGCGAGTCCCTCGACCCCGACGTACCACGACTCGGCCCGGGCGCTGCGGCCGCCGGCACGGTCGACTCCGAGCGCGCACGGGGCCGATCACACAGGGCGTCCGAGCCGAATGTCCGCAGAGGTGTTGACCCGGGCGTCCGAACGAGCCTAGGTTCTGCCGCAAAGGTTTGCCGCAAGTTTCAGCAATATTGCGGCCGACGTTGCGGAGCAGGCTCCCCCGTGCCCGCTCCGCGACCCTGTCCGTCCCGGCACGGCCTGCCGCTCGGCCTGGCCGGCGCGCCACCACGTCCCGCTGGAGACACTGTGAGCACCGTACGAAGAACTGCTCAACGCCACCAACGGCGAGTCAGCCCGACCGACGCTCGATCCGCCCAGGCCGCAGGGGCCGTTCTGCTCGACGTGCGGGAGCATGCCGAGTGGAAGGCCGGGCGCGCACCCGGCACGCTCCACTGGCCGCTCAGCCGGCTCGCGCGCGGCCGCGCCCCGCTCGGTGAGCTGTCCGGCCGTCAGGTCATCACCGTCTGTTGCGCGGGGAAGCGATCCCAGCACGCTGTCGCCCTGCTCGCCGCACGCGGAATCGCGGCCCAGGACCTCGACGGCGGGCTGAGGGCGTGGGCCCGGGCGGGACACCCGGTGGTGGACGGCAGCGACCGGCCGGGCACGATCCTCTGAGCCCGCTCCGCCCCCGATGCCGGAACACACCCGCCGGTCGGTGCGGGAGCGGACATTCGATCCCGGGCCGGATGCGCCTGCGAGCAGCAACACCCATGGCCCGGCTGTCGTCACGTGCAGCCCTGGGGTCGCCCCGGACACCTCACCTCCCCAAGGAATAACTGTGCGTCGTCGCATCGCACCGGTCGCCCTCGCGGCGGCGATCACTGTCTTGCTGAGCGCCTGCGGTTCAGGCGGCCTCCCCGGCTCCCCCGCCGAAAGCTCGAACGTCACCACCATCACCTGGTGGGACACCTCGGACACCGTGAACGAGGCCCCGACGTTCAGGGCGCTGGTCGCCGACTTCGAGAGAACCAACCTGGAGATCAAGGTCGACCACGTCAGCGTCCCGTTCACCGAGGCCCGGGCGCGGTTCCAGGCCGCGGCCGGGAAGGATGCTCCCGACGTGCTGAGAGCCGCTGTGGACTGGACCGCGGGGCTGGCCAAGGCCGGCCTGCTGGCTCCGCTCGACGGCACCGAGGCCGCCACCGACGCCGAAAAGCTCCAGCCTCAGCTGATCGAGCAGGCCAGGTACGACGGCAAGCTGTACGGCATGCCCCAGACCACCGACATCCTCGCGCTGGTCTACAACAAGGGCCTGTTCGCCAAGGCGGGCATCAGCAAGCCCCCCGCCACCTGGAACGAGCTCAAAGCCGACGCCGCCCAGATCAAGGAGGAGACCGGCGCCGACGGCTTCGCCTTCCACCCCCAGGGCTACTACGCCATGCCGTTCCTCTACGGCGAGGACGTCGACCTGGTCGACTTCGCGAACAAGAAGATCACCGTCAGCTCGCCGGCCGCGGTCAAGGGAATCGACGCTCTCAAGAGCCTGGTCACCGCGCCGGGGGTGGCCAGGCTCGACACGACCGACGACGGCTACACCAACGTCATGCAGGCCTTCAAGAACGGCAAGGTCGCGTCGATCATCCAAGGCCCGTGGGAGAACGCCAACATATTCAGGGGCGCCGCCTTCGCCGACAACGGCAACCTCGGCATCGCCACCGTCCCCGGGGGCAGCAGCGGAAAGGCCGGTGCCCCGCTCGGCGGGCACAACCTCGTCGCCTCCGCTCGCTCGGACGCCGCGCACCGGGCCGCCGCGCTGAAGTTCATCGCCTTCATGACCTCGTCGAACGCGCAGACCTACACCGCCGTCAAGAACTCGACGCTGCCGACCCGCACGGACGCCTTCACCTCCCTGGTGAGCGTCAACCTCGGCATCCTCGGCTACCAGAAGGTGCTGGACAGCGGCAGGCCACGCCCCGCCCTCGCGGAGTACAGCGCTCTCTACGACCCGTTCGGGGCCGACCTGCTCAAGATCCTCTCCGGCCAGGAGAGCACCAGGGCCGGCCTGGACCACGTCGGCGCCGAGGCGAAGAGGCTACTGCCGGACTTCGCCGACCGGTGACCCATCCGCCGGTCGGCACAGCACCCACGCGACGCGCCCGGAGGACGTCCGGGTCGGCCGGAGCGGGCCGACCCGGACGTCACGATCAGACGAGGTCGTACCGGTCGAGGTTCATCACCTTGTCCCACGCCGCGACGAAGTCGTTCACGAACTTCTCCTTCGCGTCATCGCTCGCGTAGACCTCCGCGAGCGCGCGCAGCTCGGAGTTCGACCCGAAGACGAGGTCGACACGGCTGCCGGTCCACCTGACCTCGCCCGTGGCCGCGTCGCGACCCTCGAAGGTGTTCGCGTCCTCGGATGTCGCCTTCCACGTCGTGCCCAGGTCGAGCAGGTTGACGAAGAAGTCGTTGGTCAGAGAACCAGGGGTTGCGGTGAAGACGCCGAGCGGCGACTGCTGGTGGTTCGCGCCCAGGACTCGGAGGCCACCGACGAGGACGGTCAGCTCGGGGGCGCTCAGGGTCAGCAGGTTCGCCCGGTCGATCAGCAGGTACTCCGCCGACAGGCGGTTGCCCTTCCCGAGGTAGTTGCGGAACCCGTCGGCGGTCGGCTCGAGCGCGGCGAACGACTCCACGTCGGTCTGCTCCTGCGACGCGTCCACGCGCCCCGGTGTGAAGGGGACCTCGACGTCGAAGCCGGCGTCCTTGGCGGCCTGCTCGACGGCGGCAGCACCGCCGAGCACGATCAGGTCGGCGAGCGAGACCTGCTTGCCGCCGGTCCGGGCGGTGTTGAAGGACTGCCGGATCCCCTCCAGGGTGCGCAGCACCGTCGCCAGCCGGTCGGGGTCGTTGACCTCCCACCCGCTCTGCGGCTGGAGGCGGATGCGCGCACCGTTGGCGCCGCCGCGCTTGTCGCTGCCGCGGCGGCAGGTCGAGGCCGACGCCCACGCGGTGGATACGAGCTCGGACACCGTGAGGCCCGAGTCGAGCACCCGGTCCTTGAGGGTGGCGATGTCCTCGGCGTCGATGAGCTCGTACGTCCTCGCGGGGAGGGGGTCCTGCCACAGCAGCGGCTCGGTCGGAACCTCGGGGCCGAGGTAGCGCACGATGGGGCCCATGTCGCGGTGGGTCAGCTTGAACCACGCCCGGGCGAAGGCGTCCGCGAACTCGTCGGGGTTCTCCAGGAAGCGTCGCGAGATCCGCTCGTAGACCGGGTCGAGCCGCAATGAGACGTCGGTCGTCAGCATCGTCGGGGCGTGGCTCTTCGACGGGTCGTGCGCGTCGGGCACGGTGCCCGCCCCGGCGCCGTCCTTCGGCCGCCACTGGTTCGCACCGGCGGGGCTCTTGAACAGCTCCCACTCGTACCGGAACAGGGTCTCGAGGAAGCTGTTGTCCCACGTCACCGGGGTGGGCGTCCACGTACCCTCCAGCCCGCTGGTGATCGCGTCGCCGCCCTTGCCGGTGCCGAAGGAGCTCCTCCAGCCGAGGCCCTGCTGCTCGATCGGGGCGGCCTCGGGGTCGGGGCCGACGCTCTCCGCCGGGCCCGCGCCGTGGGTCTTGCCGAAGGTGTGACCGCCCGCGATCAGGGCGACCGTCTCCTCGTCATTCATCGCCATCCGGCGGAAGGTCTCACGGATGTCGCGGACCGCGGCGATCGGATCCGGGGTACCGTTCGGGCCCTCTGGGTTGACGTAGATGAGGCCCATCTGGACCGCGCCGAAAGGATCCTCCAGCTCACGGTCGCCGCTGTAGCGCTCGTCGTCGAGCCAGGTGGTCTCGGGACCCCAGTAGACGTCCTCGTCGGGCTCCCAGACGTCCGCACGACCGCCGCCGAAGCCGAAGGTCTTGAAGCCCATCGACTCCAGGGCGACGTTGCCGGCGAGGATCATGAGGTCGGCCCACGAGAGGCTCCGGCCGTACTTCTTCTTGACCGGCCACAGCAGGCGGCGGGCCTTGTCGAGGCTGGCGTTGTCCGGCCAGCTGTTGAGGGGCGCGAAGCGTTGCTGGCCGGCCCCGGCACCGCCGCGGCCGTCGCTGATCCGGTAGGTGCCCGCGCTGTGCCATGCCATCCGGATCATGAGCGGGCCGTAGTGGCCGAAGTCGGCGGGCCACCAGTCCTGCGAAGTGGTCAGCACCTCCGCGATGTCCCGCTTCACCGCCGGTAGGTCGAGGGTCTTGAATGCCTCGGCGTAGTCGAATTCCTCGCCGAGGGGGTTGGCCACGGCGGGGTTCTTGGCGAGGATCTTCAGGTTGAGCCGTTCGGGCCACCACTGGCGGTTTCCGCCGCCCTGAGTCGGGTGCGGGGCGCGCTCGTGCGCGACCGGGCAGCCAGCTCCGCCCTCCGTTTTCGCGTCTACGACGATTGCGTCATGGTTCTCAGACATGGGAATCCTTCCGGACCTGGCGGATCACGATGCTAAGGAACTGCGGGCGGTGGAACGGTCGAGGCACAGGCCCCAGGAGATGACCTCGGCCTCGTCGATCAAGAAGCCGTGGTCGTCGGACACGGTCGGCAGAGGCTTCGCCGACCTCGCAGTCGACGTCAGTGGCCAGAGCACACGACCGGCACACGACGTGGTTGTCCCCGACGCTCCCCTCGAACCGAGCCGGGCTGCCGGCAGGTTCGATCCGGCGTACGAGTCCGCGACGGTGAGCGCGTGGAGGGCCTCACACACGGCTTGAAGGGAGATATGGCCCACGCGACCGCACACCCCGGAGGCGATCGCCTCGGAGCCGAGGGGGTCACCGTCACGGACGGTCTCGAGCAGCGCGACGCGGGCGCCCGTCACCCGCAGGCCGGCACCGCGCAGCTCCTCGGCGGTGGCCGTCACGTCTCTCTCCTGCCGTACTGGGGAATTCCCATCCCTTGGCTGTCACCAAAATCGATCCTACGATTGACAAGATCTAAGTCAAGAAGCACGCCAGACTCATATCCGATCGGACCCAAGAAACCCGTTGGTAAACTCCGGACATCCCAATGGACCTGAATAGGTGAACCGATATGAGCGACCTGCTGGAGCGACTGCGAGGACGCGGCTGGCGGATGACCTCCCAGCGGCGTGTCGTTGCGGAGGTCCTCGACGGCGACCACGTGCACCTCACGGCCGACGAGGTGCACGCCCGTGCGGCCCAGCGGCTGCCCGAAATCTCCCGGGCGACGGTCTACAACACCCTGGGCGAGCTGGTCTCCCTCGGCGAGGTCATCGAGGTCTCCACCGACGGCCGCGCCAAGCGCTACGACCCCAATGCGCACCACCCGCACCAGCACCTGGTGTGCTCGAACTGCGGCACCATCCGCGATGTCCACGCGACCGGCAATCCGCTGGCCGACCTCCCGGCGGAGGAACGCTTCGGCTTCACGGTGTCCGAGGTCGAGGTCATCTACCGCGGGCTGTGCCCGTCCTGCGCCTAGTCTTCCGAGGCTCGAGTACGGGCGGGGCGGCCAGGTGCGCCCGGCTACGTGATCGACGCTTGTCACCACAGCGTTGAGGCTCCGTCACTACGGTCGAGCGTGGCCGGGGCTGCACCGGTAGCACCCGTTGCTGCTAGCCGCGCAGCGAGACGGCTACCGAGGTCCGACGGGTTCCCGGAAACGCCACCGGAACGAACGGGCGCCAGGCGTCACCGCCGTCCGAACCGCCGCCGGAAGGGCACCGCGAACACCCTCGCCGTACTCCGTTCGATCCGCGCCGCCCGCCCCGACGGCGCCCCGGCCTACGTGATCCTTGACAACCTGTCCGCCCACAACGGCAAGAAGATCCTGCGCTGGGCGAAGAACAACAACGTCCACCTGTGCTTCACGCCCACCAACGATTGCTGGGAGTGACTTCGTAGGTCAAGCAGCGAGTTGGTAGCGGGCCTGGTGGTTGCGCTGGTGCTCTTGGCCCAGGTGGTAGGTCCAGTAGCGGTCGAAGTCGCCGTTGGCGAGCAGTGCGCGGAGTTTCAGGACGGCTTCGGCGCCGGCGCTCCGCCCGGCCGTCGACGCGTTCGTCCGACAAATTCGCTACCCGGCGGCCGGAGCGCCGTGATACACAACCGCCGTGCAAAACATTTTGGAGTTCCCCGAGGTCCTGCGGCTGATCGAAGACCGCTCGGCCGCGTTCCGCGCCGCGATCGCGTCCGCCCCCGACCTTGACGTCCAGGTCCCGACCTGCCCGGACTGGACGCTGCGCGAACTGGCGCAGCACCTCGGCGACGGCCGCCGCCGCCAGGCCGCCATCGTCGCGGCGGGCCCGGGCGCTGAGCCCCCGGCGAGGACGGACCCGAAGGGCGCCCCGACCGCGCCCCGCGACCGCGAAGCCCTTGACGCCTGGCTCGCCGAGTCGACCGAGCTCATGCTCGACGCGATGCGCGAGGCCGGCCCGGACCGCGGCTGCTGGACCTGGTGGGGCCGCTCGCAGGCCCCGGAGACCAGCGGAGCCGTGGCCCGGCACCAGATCCAGGAGATCGCCGTCCACACCTACGACGCCCAGCTCACCCAGGGGGCCGCACAGCCGCTGCCGACGGACGTCGCGGTCGAGGGCGTCGACGAGTTCCTGACGACCGTCTCGGCGACGACCGTACCCTGGCCGTTCAAGCCGGCGACCATCGACCTGCACACGACCGAGGGCCGCTCCTGGCGCCTGACCCTCGACGCCGACGGCGTCCGCTGCGACGACCTCGCCGCCGACGCGGAGCCGGGCGACATGGCGATGCGAGGCGCAGCGAGCGAACTGGTCCTCTACTTCTACGAGCGCGTCCCGCTCGACGGCCTGGAGACCACCGGCGACACCGAGCCGATGGAGCAGCTCGCAGACTGGGACCCGAACGCGTAAAACGCGCACTTGTGACGCATCTGTCGGTTGTGCGCGCGCTCCTGCGGGCGCCACTGGGCCCGGGGTTGCGGACATCGCGCGGCTGCGGGCAGGCTGCGGGCCTGCTGTTCAAGGGCGAAAGGCGCACCTGCGGGCGGCTCGCGCTCGACTGGGGACAGTGCGCGGCGGGTGCAGATTGCTGGGACTGACCTCGTAGATCAAGCAGCGAGTCGGTAGCGGGCCCGGTGGTTGCGCTGGTGTTCTTGGTCGAGGTGGAAGGTCCAGTAACGGTCGAAGTCGCCGTTGGCGAGCAGGGCGCGGAGTCTCAGGACGGCTTCGGCCCCGGCCAGTGACCATCGGGCTCCGGTGATGTCCAGGCGGTCGCCGATCAGGTGGCGTCAGGCGCCTTCCGGCCGAGGCCAGCAGCATCATCGCCCGTCGATAGTGCACTGTGTTGGTGCTGCCCCGGCGCACGATCCGTTGTAACTGCTGGCCCTCCTGGTCGGTCAGCCTCCTGATCTTGACCAGCTCCGCCACCACGCCCCCAAACTCGTCGGATGTCCGTCTCATCCAACCGGTTCCGGCCCCGCCGCCGCCAACCCGGTAAACGTTCCCGGTCAGAGCACTGGCGAACAGGGCGAGCCGGACGGGCCGACGCCGTTCCGAGCAGCTGCGCCCTCCTGCTCCCGCAGGCACCTGGCTCAGCGACGCCGATCCCCCGGGCCGGCGGCGGTGGGCTGCCCGTCGGCTCGGCTTCGGGGTTCTGCTCCCGGAGGTCTGCCGAGGCACGGGCCTCGGCACCGTCCGGCCTAGGCTGTACGCATGCCTGTGCACTCGATACCGAACGGGCCGCAGACCGGTGGAAGCGATCTGCGGGCCACCGGTCTGGACGAGGTCAGGTGCCTGCTGGCTGATCGGGATGTCGTGGTCCTGAGCGGCGCCGGGCTCTCGACCGAGTCGGGCATTCCCGACTACCGGGGCGCGACCGGCACCCTGCGGCGCCGCTCACCGATGACTTACCAGGAGTTCCTCGGCAGCGAGGAGGCCCGGCGCAGGTACTGGGCGCGCAGCCACGTCGGCCGGCAGACGATCACCCGCGCCCGGCCCAACGCCGGACACCGGGCGGTCGAGGAGCTGCGCCGGTCCGGGCACGTGTCGGCGGTGATCACCCAGAACGTGGACGGACTGCACCGTGCCGCCGGAACCCTAGATGCCGTCGAGCTGCACGGCGGTCTCGACCGGGTGGTCTGTCTCGGGTGCCGGCACACCAGTACGCGCGACGACCTCGACCGGCGCCTGCACGCCATGAACGGCGCCTTCAGGGACGCGGACTCACCGGTCAACCCGGACGGGGACGTGGAACTGCCCGACTCGCTGGTGGCCTCCTTCCGCATCGCGCCGTGCGAGACGTGCGGGGGCATCCTCAAACCCGACGTGGTCTTCTTCGGTGAGAACGTACCCAAGTCCCGGGTCCAGCAGTGCTACGACCTGGTCGACGGCGCACGGGCGCTCCTGGTCCTCGGGTCGTCGCTGACGGTCATGTCGGGCCTGCGCTTTGTACACCACGCCGCACGCGCCGGTAAGCCGGTCGCGATCGTGAACCAGGGAGCGACCCGCGGGGACGACTACGCGGCCGTCACAGTCTGCCTGCCACTCGGGGCGGCGATGACGGCCCTCGCGGAGCAGCTCGGGGGCGCGCGGCCGCCGCAGGGGCAGCACACGCGGCGCGCGTGAGATCCAGCGAGTGAACGGACCGCCGGGAGAGGAGAGATCATGTCGTCATACCCCCGCCCGGACGGTGAGCCCGCGGAGCGAGACCTGCTCGGCCTCGCCGTACGCGCCGGGTCGCTGACTCCATCCTCAACCGGTCTCCTGTGGTCCGGCGGTGGCGCTGGTCGTGGCGGTGGCCCGCGCGTACGCGGCGGCGCGGATCTGGGAGGGACCGCAGGCCCAGACCATGATCCGGCCGCCGGCCCGCGCCACCGGGCGGTCCCAGGCTGCCCGGACCAACCAGGGTCGGCGTACGGCGAGTTCGGCCCTGGCCCAGTCCGGAAGCAGGTCGATCGAGGCGTTCGTCAGCACCCGGACGGCAAGGCGCTCACGACGGCTGCGGCCGAAGCCGCGCAGCAGCCGGAGCACCTCCAGGGCAGGCGGCGTGACGCGCAACTCGGGCCGGATCCGGGCCAGGTAGGCCACCACCTCGGCGTGGGACCGGGGTATGTCGGTTGCGCCCAGCCGTTCGGCGACGCGTGCCGCCTCGGCGTAGTAGCTGTCGCACTCGGCGGAGCTCAGCGGGGTGGCAGAGAACGTCTGATAGCCGGTCAGAAAGCAGTGCACCTCAGCGGTGTGCACCCAGGTGAGCAGCTCCGGATCGTCGGCGCAGTAGGGGCGGCCGTCCGGTGCGGTGCCGTGGATCCGCAGATGGATCTTCCGCACGCCCGCTATCGCCTGCTCGGCCGCGGCCGTCGAGCCGAGCGTGGTGGTGGTGACGAAACGGGCCGTCCGATTGAGCCGCCCGGTCGGGTCGACCCGGAAGTCGGAGTGCGCGTCGACGGCGGCCATCGCCAGCGGATGCAGGGACTGCAGCAGCAAGGCCGCGAAGCCGCCCACCAGCATCCCGGCCGGGTGTGCGTGCACCCGCCACACCACGCTGGCCGGGCCGAAGAGGCCGGGGTCGCCGGCCGGGCGGTCGTAACGCTCCAGGTGCAGGTCCTGCCCGTGCACGGTGGCGTTGATCTCGGCCAGCAGCCGGGCGCGTACCGCGGCGAGCGGCGAGCGCCGCCCGGCTACACCAGCTCGTGATCCCACCGTGCCCGCCCATCGTCGCCCCTTGCCACCACACTACCGACGGGGCCGGTACCGGTGCGGGAGCGCGCAGCTGTTCGTCCGAGTGCAGGAGTTGCCCGGCGAGATCTTCGCGCTCCTCCCACAGGCGCACCGCGGCGCCCTGTCCGTCCCCCTCGATCACCTCGAAGCCCGCCTCACCGAGCTGCCCGCCCTGGCTACCCCCCTCCTCCGTCGGTGCGGGGAGTCCTAGGGCGCGTATCGAGTCGCGATCATCATCCGGTCCGGGTGAGGTCTTTGAGCTAGATCATCGAGGCGCGCACGTGGAGGCCGGCGAGGTAGCTGTCCGGGGTCTTGTCGTACCGGGTGGCGCATCGCCGTAGAGCTCGTCCTCGGCGGCGTCGGTCTGGCCCGCCTCCGCGAGGATCTCCTTCGCGATCTGCTCGTAGCTACGGCTGGCGTGGTTGGAGGCCGAGGCCTCGAACTTCGAGCCGTCGACGGCGAGCACCGCCACCTCGACCAGGCCAGCCTCGGCGCAGAGGTCGAGCACCTGGCCGCAGAGGTCAGCGAGGGCCTCCTGGTGGCGGACCCGGAAGCGGGCGATCGTCGTGTGGTCGGGGGCCTGGTTTGCGCAGATCACCCGGAAGGCGACGTTCTCGCGGCAGCGGCGCTCGATCCCGTGCGAGCTTCGCTCGCCGCGTGGACACACGAACGCGTGTCCACCTTCAAGGGCGAAGGCCCGGGCGCCGAAAACGAGAGCATCACCTCCGGTGACAGACATATCATCGGGTCGGTCGTCAGGGCGGAAGCCGAGCCGCGCTGTCGGATTCAATTCGAAGGCGCCGACGCTCGCGCCTGACGTTACGTCCGAGTCGAGGAGGAGACAGTTGGCTCTGCGGAAGAAGGGCACCCGCCTGATCACGGTCGATGGCATGGCGTACCGGTGGCGTGTGTCCGGCGGGGCCGGTTGCTGCACAGGGTGCGCGTCGGGGCGGTTCGAGTTCGTGGTTGAGCAGGCCGACCAGAAGGGCGCGGTGTTGATGGCGGCGACATCGGCCTTCCCCGTGGTTCCCTCCATCGTCGGGGCGGGGGTTCGCGCCGCGCTCGATCACGGGTGGCAGCCGGCGCGAAGGGGATCGGCTTTCCGACTGACCGGGCTGGTGTAGACCATATCCCCGCCGCCGGAGGCCCGCGATCGGAGGGCGCGCGTGGCGTCAGCGATCCGGCAACCCGACCAGGGGACCGGGGTTGCGGCCATGGCTGAGGTCAGCGGGCTCTCATTGGCTATCAGGTTGAACTCGCGGCGTCGGTGGCCGGGGCTGGGCGGCGACCAGCCCTGTCTCGGCCAGGCAGCCGTCGATGAGGTGAGGCCGGCACTGGATCTTCCGTAAGCCTCGCCTGACCGTCCGCACGAGGTGGTCGGGGTCGGCGAAGGCGACGTTGGACAGGAACCCTCGTCGCAGCAGTGACCAGACGCCCTCGACCGGGTTGAGGTCGGGAGCGTACGGGGGCAGCTGATAGACGGTCAGCCACTCCTGGGACGCAATGAACTTCTTCATACCGGCGGCCAGGTGGGTGTTCAAGTTGTCCCAGATCAGGACGATCGGGCCGCCGAGCTGGGCATGCGCCGCGACGATCAGGTCGCGGTAGTCGCTCCAGGCGAAGCTCTTGCGGCCCTTGGCCTTGCCCTGGCCGTCGTCCAGCCTGGGCCGGTAGATCAGCCGGGACCGCTCGCCGGGCTTGTAGCAGGTCAGGGCGGCGATCGAGATCCGGCGGCGGGAGCGGCCGCGCACCCGGACGACGGGCGTCTTGCCGCGGCGCCCCCAGGTGCGGGCCCGCGGCGGCGTCATCGAGACCCCGGCCTCATCTTCGAAGACCAGCCAGGCTCCGAGCGCCGCCGCTAGGCTTTTACCTGCGGCCACACCTGCCTCTTCCACACCTCGACCGCCCTGTCGTCGCGCTCGATCGCCCGGCGGACCGGCTGCTGGCACGACCAGCCGTTGCGGCGCATCAGCTTCCACACACCTTGGACCGTGTACGAGATGTGGAACCGCCGGCCGATCAGAGTCTTGATCCGCACCAGCGTCCATCGTTGGTCCTCCCAGCCGTGCGCCAGCGGTCCCTTCTCCAACTCCCGCTCCAGCTGAACGAACAAAGCGGGCAGGGAGCCAACGCAGACCCCGAGCGGGAGGAGCGACGACGCATCCGGCGTCGCCGAAAGCTGCGACTGAAGGCCGCCCTCCTGGGACGCTCCCGGGGCGGGCAGACCAGCAGGATTCACGTCGTCGGCGACCGGAAGTGTCGCCCGCTGGCGTTCATCCTGACCGCCGGGCAGGCCGCCGACAGCCCGCAGTTCATCCCCGTGCTGAAGAAGGTACGGGTCCGCGGGCCGGTCGGCCGTCCACGCACCCGACCCGACGCGGTCGCCGGGGACAAGGCCTACTCGTCCCTCGGCAACCGCACCCACCTGCGCAGACGCCGCATCAAGGCAGTCATCCCGGAGAAGAGGGACCAGGCCGCCAACCGGAAGAACAAGGGCTCCAAGGGCGGCCGACCCGTCAGCCACGACGCAGAGCTCTACAAGGAACGGAACACCGTCGAGCGCCTGATTAACAAGCTCAAGGCCTGGCGAGGCATCGCCATCCGGTACGACAAGACCCCGGACAGCTACCTCACTGGCCTCCATCTGCGCGCCTCAATGATCTGGCTCAAAGACCTCACCCGGACCGGATGGTGATCGCGACTCGATACACGCCCTGGAGCCTCAGTCCAGGTCGGTCTCCGCGAGCACCCTGCGGAGCACGCTCCAGGAGAGGTCCGAGTACGTGGTGAACTCCCGCTTTTTGCGGGCCGCAGAAACCTTCCATTCTCGTCGGGCCCATGACGACTCGTCAGGCAAATGGTGTAGCGCCGGATTGCTCCGCATGCCGACGTGGTCCCCCCTGCGCGACGGGCGGTCGGGCCCTGCGCCCGGGCGGGCCCTGCGCCTCCAGGATTCGCGACTCCGAACCCCCGGGGTCAACGCCTGCTTGTCACCCGGGAACTGGCGGAGCGGCCGTCGATACCAGGCGGGTAGGCGCGCTCCGACGGGGCGGCGAAGCCATCAGCAGCCAGCGGGAGCGGGCCGACGTTCTCGGCGTCCACCGCCCTGGGCGCTGGCGTGACCACCGCACCGGCGGACCCGACCGTTGCGACACGTATGCGGATGCCCGCGTGTCTCGACACGTGGCAGTGGTCGTTCGCATACGGTGACGATCCGTCAGTAATTCCGTCTACGACGGAGGGAGACGCGCGTGTCCATGCGTCGTCCGGTCCGCTTCTCGATCCTCACCGTGTCCGTCTGGTGTTGCCTCGGCTCGGTACTCGCCCCACCCGCGGTGGCCGTCACCCGGTCGCTCGCGCCCGCGCTCGCGCCGGGAACCTGCCCCGGCACGCCCCAGGTCCGCCACGCGGCGGCCGGGATCGACTTCGGCGGCAAGGAGAGCACGGCCGACCCCGACGGTACCAGGGGCGCCATCGCGCGGGCGCTGCGGGAATCAGGGCTGCTGCCGAGCGGCTGGAGCGTCGATGCCGCCGGCAGGGTGACCCGGGGCGACTTCGCGATCGACGTCGAGCCGGTGTCGGTGCGCAGCGGCCTGTCGTACGCGCCGGTGGCCACCGCCCGGTTCACCGGCGCGGACTCGGCCGTGGTGCAGGTCTCGGACCGGGCGCGGGCGGACTTCGTCCGGCTCGCCGTGGCCGCGAAGCTGGCCGAGCTGGACCGGATCGTCACCGAGCGGGAGGCCAAGGCCCGACGCGACGTCACCAGCGCCCTGGTCGAGGGTCTGCTCACTACCAAGAACATGCGGACCAAGCCGCCGGGCACCGAACCGGTGCCGCTCAGCCCGCGTGACCTTGGCAAGGTCAAGGCGCTGGGGCTGCTGACCGGCTCGTCCGACGCGAAGCTGGACGCGCTCGGGGCGGCGGTTGCGATGGGCCTGCTGGACCCGGACCCGGCCTCACCCCCGCACCTGTTCCCGGGCAACGAGCCGCTGGCCGGCCGGGCCGCCAGTGCCGCGCGGGCGGACACCGTCCGGGGGCTGCTGCCCACCGGGTCCCTGGACGGGTTGCTGGACGGTGCTTCGCAGGAGGATCTCCAGCAGCTCCGCGCGGTCCGCGGCTGCCAGCGCGACACCCTGCGGGACAGCGCCACCGGTGTCATCGCAGCCCGTGCCAGAGCCGACAAGGCGCTGACCGACAAGCTCGATGCGGCCCGCACGCTGCCGGTGGTGAACCGGGTGATCGTGGGCGGCGGCTGGGCAGCGACCGTCGACTACCTGACGCTGAACCCGCCGGCGGCCCCCGGTGGCAAGGTGCCGCCGGTGCTCGCGGTGGCCGCCGGCCCAGGTATGGTCACCAACCTGGGCGACTTCCGACTCACCCAGCCCCCGATGGACATGGAGCTGCCGGGCGCGCCCTTCCAGCCGACCGACTTCGCCCGGGACCCGGTGGACTTCAGCTACTCCACGGATTTCGGCAAGGCGGTCGGCACGGCCGCCGCCCTGGCCGGGATGCCCACCTACCGGACCGCCATCACCAAGGTCGAGCAGCGCGGCGACGCGAAGTGGCCGGACGGCGCCGCGTACCGGCTGACCCTGAGCAGCGGTCGCCTGCTGTACGCCCGGACGGTGGACGTCGCCACCGGCCTCGGGCCGGCCCGGATTCCCGACGCCCCCAGGAAGCTCACCGACCGCACCTTCTTCGACCCTCAGACCCACTACCGGCTCGTGTTCGACCACGACGGCGCCCCGACCGTGCTGGACCGGGACGGCAACAGGGTCACCGATGGGCTGCCCGACCAGGTCGGCTGGCTGTTCGGCGTGAAGCTGGAGAACGGCAGGCCGGTCCGGCTGCCCGACCGCTCCCCGTTCCTGCTCGACCGGTCGGGCCGTCCCACCGACCCCTGCGTCGTGGACCCGCAGAGCGGCGTGTGCGTCGACCAGGACACCCGGCTGCTCTTCGACCAGGACGGCCGCCAGGTCGACCGCGACACCGTGGACCCGGACACCCTGAGCCGACTCGGGTTCACCCCGGACGGGGGCTTCCGGAGCCCGGGCTCCATCGCCGACCCGGACACGGGCTATTCGGTGAACCCGATCACCGGCGAGATCATCCGGACCGCCACCGGCGAGCCGGTCACCCCGGACTTGCTGCCCGCCGAGACGGCCGAGCAGTTGGCCGCACTGATCCGCCGGCACCGGGTCAACTACGGCGGCGACAACACCAGCGCGAGCTACGACCCCGGCGACCGGGTGCTCGTCGTGGGCGGCGGCGCCGGCGGCGCCTCCGAGGTCGAGCAGGCCACCGGCGGACGGCGCCAGGTCACTTGGGGCGCCAAGGACCGGCCGCTGGCCGCGAGCGAGTCGGACGTCCCCCAGGGGCCGAAGGACGGACTCGACCCCAGGGGGCTGTGGCGGATCGCCAAGGACCCGGCGGATCCGAGACAGGAGCAGGCCAAGGTCGACCTCAGCTTCCTCGGCGACGGATTCAACCGCCGAAACACGCTCCCGGGCGTCGGCGCCTTCTCACTGGAGGTGTGGGAACCCGTCACCCGGACCAACGATCTGCCGACCCGGATCCGGTACACCGTCCTCGACCAGTTCCAGACGACCGGCACCGACCCGGCCGACCGAGCGCTGTACGACCGGATCGTCTACACCATCGGTCAGGAGGCCGCCGACCCGGGCGGTGCGGCCGCCCTGCTCAGCGGTGTCAGCCTGTTCCCGATCCCGGATCAGCCGGGCGGCGAGCTGAACGGGCTGACCGACGCCGACCGCGGCCTGCGGGTGCTCGGCGCGGCCGGCGTAACCCGGAGCGTCCTCGCACTGACCTCGCCCGATGGGGTGGACAGCCTGCTGGCGCAGATCCGGGAGCAGGGCCGGGCGCTACCCCCGGACGCCCGCGGCATCACCCCGAGCATCCGCTACCACGCCCGGCGCATCGCCGAGTTGAACCGGACGACAGGAGCAGTGATGTCCCGTCAGATGTAGACCGAACAGCCTACAGTCGGATTGCTGGGTCTGCCCACGCACGGAGGCGCGGAGGGAGCTTGCAGCATGCACATCGACGACGTCGCCACGGTCAGGATCCATCCGGCGATCGGTGTCGCCCGGCGCGCGGCGACGAGTGGATCGAGCTCACCCACACGCCTGGCGTGGTCGCCGTCCACTGGACGGTGCACATGGTGAACCGGAAGGCCGCATCGCTGCGCTTCGTCGGCGATACCCCGCACAACAACGGCCCGGACCGCAACGCGCTGGTGATCGATCCCGGCCTCAGGACGCTGCGCGGCCCAGCGACCACGACGGTCAGCTCGGCCCCTGGGAGCGACTGCCCCCGGCGCAGGACCGGCACTTCGGCCCGCGGGACGAGGTGGAACTCGCTCCCGGCCCTACGGTTCGGGTGACCACCTCCCTGCTCGGCTCGGGCGACCATTTGCGGAGGTCTTTGCAGCCGGTCGTCCATCGTGCGGGACCGATCCCTGGCGGAGAACACCTGCCCGGCATTGGAGCCGCGACGGTCTGGTCTCCTACAAGACCGTGCGGCGTTCATGCCGATCAGCGAAGTGACCGGATCTGGGGCGCGAGGCCCCATCCTGCGACATGTCCGCCCCCATCTCGACCTCCAGCCGCGAGCTGCGGCCTTCGAGATCACGCTGCTGTGCGGGATCCACAGGCGCCATGGTGAGAGACGTCTCCCCTCCCCGCCGAAGACGCACTTCTCGCTATGCGGAGTCGCCGCAGGTCAGGGGCCGTTTCGCTCAACAGGTACGCCCGGAACACCAGACCCGTGGGCGCCCCCGACCGGACCATCCTCCCCTGGTCGCCACGCGGTCGGCCTTGACAGCGACGTCACCCGGACGTAGATCGGGAAGCATGAGTCGGCACGAGCCGGTGAAGCGAACGAGGCCGCCCGTCGGGAACGACGCGGCGACCGACCCGGACGCGACCGCCGCGACAGGTGCCGGCCGTCCCGGCCGGGCGGCCGAGGCCGGGGAGGCCGACAGTGTGACGGCGGAGCGCGAGGACGCCCTGGTGGCGGCCGTCGTCAAGGCCATCAGGGAGACCGGCGCCCATGTCGGGAGCGTGTTTCTCCGCTCCCAGGACAGCCGTTCGATCGTGCTGGCCGCCACCTGCGGTGCATCGCCGTCCCTGCTCGGTGGCTGGCGGCTCATCCCGGTCAACAGCCCCATTCCGGTGGCGGCGGCCTACCGGTCGGGGCGGACAGTCCATCTGGCCGACGCCGGCGAGACGATGCGACGCTATCCCCAGCTCGCGGTGGCCCTGCCGTACGCGTTCGGCTCGGCGTCGGTGCCGGTCAGGGCCGGCCAGGAGAGTCTGGGGGCGCTGGCGGTGGTGTGGTCGGCGCCGCCCGGGCACGCGGGGCTGTCCAGGGCCCAGCTTCGCCACCTGCGGGCGATCGCCAACCGGCTCGGCGCTGCCCTCGCCGACCTCCGAGCCCGCGGGGGCGTCCTCGAGTACGACGCCACAACGGTGCCCATCGAGGTCCCGCCTCCTACCGCACCGGCCGTACGGGTCGGCCTGTTCGATTGGCGACTCGACACCGGGGCCGTGGCCGCCGACGACGAGCTGTGCGCGATCTTCGGCCTCACGCCCGGCACATTCGACGGGCGGGCCGACACGCTGGCTTCCCGGCTCCACCCCGGCGACCGCGTCTCGCTCCGGGCCACGGCCCGCGCGGCCATCGCGGACGGCAGGGTACTCGCCCGCCGACTGCGCATCCGCACCGCCGACGGGTACCGCTCCGTGGAGCTGTGGGGCCGCGTGCCGGAGGCACCCGGAGAGGAGGTGCGGAGTCACCTGGTCGGCTGCGTGCTCGACGCCGCGGCTGGCTCCGCAGCCGTCACCGCGGTGGAGCGGCTCCGGGACGGGCTCTTCTCCCTCGCCCCGGACGGGCGGGTCACCTACGCCAATCGCAGCCTGGAGCAGCTGCTCGGGGCGCGTGTCCCGGAGCTGCTCGGCCGCCGCCTGTGGGATGTCCTGCCCTGGCTGTCCGATCCCGTCTATGAGGACCGGCACCGAACCGCGCTGGTCTCGCAGCAGCCCACCACTTTTCTCGTCTGCCGCCCGCCGGACCGGTGGCTCGCCTTCTCACTTCACCCGGACACGAACGGCGTGACCGGCAGAGTGGCGCCTTCCGAGCCGCCGCACTCACCGTCGGCAGTATCCGGGCCACCGTTGGAATCCCGGGAATCGCCCGGCCCACCGAAGGCTCAGGCAGCGCCCGCGCGCCTGGGCGCCATCTACCGCGTGCTGCAGCTTGGCAGCGCGCTGACCGAGGCCGTCACCACGGACGAGGTGTGCAACGCCGTCGGCGACCAGCTCCTGCCGGCCTTCGGCGGACAGCATCTGGCCATCTACGTGATCGACGAAGGCCGTCTGCACCTGCTCTTCCACACCGGCTACCACGACCGTTTCCTGCACTGGCTGGAAGGCAAACCGCTCGACACTCCTCTGCCCGGAACGGAGACCCTGACCTCCGGCGTACCCCTGTTCATCGAGTCCCGGCAGGATCGCACCGACGCCTATCCAGCCCACCCCACGGAAGGCGTCGGGGCCTGGGCCTATCTGCCGCTGATCGCTTCCAACCGCCCCGTCGGCACCTGCATCCTCGGCTTCGACGAGATCCACCACTTCACCACCAAGGACCGCAGCATCCTGACCGCGCTCAGCGGTCTGATCGCCCAGGCACTCGAACGCGCGCGTCTCTACGACGCGAAGTCCGCCCTCGCCCACGGCCTGCAGAACGCACTCCTGCCACACCGCCTGCCTGTCCTGCCGGGCATCCGCACCACCGGCCGGTACCTGCCCGGCACCAGCGGAATGGACATCGGCGGCGACTGGTACGACGTGATCCCCACCGGAAGCGGCGTGGCCCTCGTCGTCGGAGACGTCGAGGGCCACAGCGTCGCCGCAGCCGGCACCATGGGCCAATTGCGCAGCGCCGTACGAGCCTTCGCCACGGCCGGCCACTCACCCAGCGCCGTCCTGGCCGGAACCAACCGGCTTCTGGTCGACCTCGGTCCCGGGCTGCTCGCCAGCTGCTGCTACATCCGCATCGAGCCGGGCACCGACCATGCCTACGCCGTCCGCGCCGGGCACTGCCCGCCGCTGCTGCGCCGTCCCGACGGCAGCACCGACGTGCTGGAGCTGGCAGGCGGCCCGCTCCTCGGAGTCGACGGCACCAGCACCTATCCGGAGACCCGGCTGGACCTTCCCCGCGGGTCGATCCTCGCCCTCTACACCGACGGCCTCGTCGAGGAACGCGGCAGCGACATCGATCTGGGCATCGACGACCTGCGGGCCTCGCTGGCCCACGCCCGCGCCGGAAGCCTCGAGGAACTCGCCGATCAACTCCTGCGAAAGGCCCGGCACTCCTCGCACCGTTCCGACGACATCGCCCTGCTGCTCACCGAATACCACCCCGAGCAGGCCCCGCAGGCCGGCTGACGGTCAGGGTCGAGGCCTGCCCCGCCCGGCACGTCTCGTCGCGGCGGCTTCCCCACAGATCAATATCGCCCTACCGGGCCTGGGTTGGTTCGCGGCAGAACACCCCCTTCGAGAAGTCCACGTTCGACCACACGGTGGCAGGCACCATTGACGCGCAGGGCGAGGACTCGTATGACACGAGGCAGCTGACCGTCATCGACAACACCGTGAGCAGCACCGAGCATTAGGGTGCGTTTCATAAGCGGTCGCCCGCTGATCTCCGCAGCATGATCGGCCAGTACAGTCGCCGTCATGGCAACACCGGTACTGCGGGCGATTGAGTGGGACGGGACGTCATGGGACGACCCGTCTGACGACCAGCTGCACGATCTGCTGGCCGACATGAGCCTGACCTGGCGATTTGTCGTTGTCCAGCGGCTTGACCTCGAACCCGTCGGCCAGCACTACATGCAGGTCTATCTCAACGACGACCTCAGCTACCAGGTCGAATACCGCGAGGGTGGCCCAGACAGGCACTTTCACGCCCGGGTGCCGCGCGAGCACGAGGTGTTCGCCGTGGAGCCCGTTGCCGAAGTGCTTCAGGACTGGGCCCGGGGGCGGCCGGGCTGGCGTGAAGCTCTTCCCTGGGCCCCGTGGCCACCGGTGGAACCAGCGCGATGAACCTCGTGCGGCGCGATGCGCGCCACGCGGCCCCTCACAGCCACTCGTTGATCGCCGCGATGACCACGGTGGCTTCGTAGCGGACGGCGAGTTTGTCGTATCGAGTCGCGACGGCCCGGTGTCTCTTGAGGCGGTTGATTCCGCATTCGACAGCGTGGCGTTCGCGATAGTCGGCCTTGTCGAACTTCGGTGGCCTGCCGCCGCGCATGCCGCGCTTCTTGCGGTTGCGGATCTGGTCGGTCTTCTCCGGGATGGTGCAGCGGATGCCGCGTCTGCGCAGGTAGGCGCGGTTCGCGCGAGAGCCGTATGCCTTATCCGCGCGGACCTTGCGAGGCTTGGTGCGCGGGCGTCCCGGACCGACGCGCGGGACGCTGACGCGGTCGAGCACATTCTGGAACTGCGGGCTGTCATGGCGGTGGCCAGCGGTGATGACCAGGGACAGCGGCTTCTGCCCCTGCTCGACCGCGAGGTGGAGCTTGGTCGTCAGTCCGCCCCGGGAGCGTCCGAGTCCGTGGTCGGCCGGTTCGGTGTCGACGCCGCCGGGCGGTTCTCGTTGAAGAGCCCCTTTTTCCGGGCGCCGGCGGCGTGCTGGTGTGCGCGGGCGATGGTGGAGTCGACGCTGACATCCCAGGTGATCAGCCCGTCGGCGTCGGCCCGGGCCTGGAGCTGTTTGAGGATTCGCTTCCAGGTCCCATCGCGCTGCCAACGCCGGAACAACCCGTAGACGGTTTCCCACTCGCCGTACCTGATCGGCACGTCCCGCCACGGCGCACCCGTCCGTGTCCGCCAGCGAATGCCGTCTATCAGCTGCCGCTTGGACCAGACCGGAGGCCGTCCCGGCTTCTTCCCCACCGGCAACAACGGCTCCAGCCTGGCCCACTGTGCGCTCGTCAGATCCCCACGTCCCACACGGTGATCATTACAGAGCTTGATCGACTTCTGAAACGCACCCTAATCGACCGCCCGGCCGTCACCCGACCGGACGAGCGCATTCCCGAGGAGATAGCTTTGCAGTTCCGCGTCGCCGACCTCACCCTCCACTGGACCGGCACCGACGACACCACCCCGCCTGGACACATCATCGCCGCCGGCCACGATCCGTTCGGCGACCTCCGTGTCTTCCTCTGGGTCGGCAATACGCCCGCTGACGACGCCTACCGCGGGTCCCTACTGATAAAGCACCATCAGGCCGTCGCTGCCTACGGCCCCAGCGGAAGCTACGTCACCGGCCTCGGCGATCAGACCGCGCTCCTTGCCCGGCTCGCCGACAACGGCCTTCGCCGGACCAACGACTGAGGAACTGTACGACGCGCCTGCACTCCCAATCGGGGCGCACCTGTGGACGGCAGCGTCTCCGCCAAGTCGCGCGGACCGGCGACCGCTCGACCGTCCCGGTGGACGACCTCCCGCAGGGCGGCTCCGGTCAGGCCATCACGTTCAGCCCGCGGAGCGTAACCGGCCTGAGGCTCCGGCAGGACCGCGACGTCGAGCTCGGTCTACGGCTCCTCCTACTCCCCGCCAAGGCGGTCGACAACGACCGCCCCACCCGCTTCTGCACCGCAGGATCGACCGGGACCGAGTGGTACCACGTGGACCTTGGAAGCGCCCAGCCCTTCAACACCGTCCGACATCGACTGGGAGACGGCCGACGCCGGGGCCTACAGCGTTCCGTTGCCGCACATCGCTTGCCGGTACAGCGTCGACAGCGCGTCGTCGATGGGGTGGTGCTGCGGCTTCCCCGAGGAGTCCAGCTTGTTCCACCTCGTGAGGTTGACCGCGACGGACATCTGACGCTGTTGGTGTTGGAGTACACCCCGGTAGGGCCGCCGGGCTCGCCGACGGGAGGCGCCGTCAGCCCCATCTCGATCAGCTCGGCCGGGCTGAACTGCCTGAACCGGTTGTCGTCGATGCTCTCGGTCGAGATGTCCGGCAGCGCTGGAACGCCCCGGCCCGCCCAACCCTCTCGACGAAGTCCTCCTTGACCGGCTCGCCATCGCCGCCGCGACCGCCGTCGAGCGGTACGGCCCGGCCCACACCACCATGGCCGACCCCGCCCTCGTCGAACTGGCGATCAGCTCCGACAGCGACGAGGCAGCCAGAGCACGGGCGTTACGGCTCCTGGGGTTCGCCGCCTACCTGCCGGTCCACGTCGTCGCCGTACGCTCGCAGCTCCCGCTCGACCAGATCGGCGGCATGGTCTGCCCGACCCGCCCGGTGAAGGCCGCATCGCTCGCCGACGTGGGCGTCATCCTGGCCACCACTATGGACCCGGCCCGGCTTCCGGCAGGCGTACGCGCGGGCATCGGCGCCGCAAGAAGCCCCGACCGATCCTGGTGGCAAGCCCGCACCGCCCTCCGCTTCACCACCCCGCGCGAACCCGTCATCCGCTACACCGACCTGGGCGCGCTGGCTCCTGGCCGAGGTACCGCAGGACACCTCACGCGACAACGCCGACGTGGCCGCCATCGCCCGAATCGCCGGCAATCCAGAGGATCTGGAGACTCTGGACGCCTACTGCGCCACCGGCTCCCTACGCCGGGCCGCCGACCTCCTCCACCTGCACCACAGCAGCGTCGCCCGCCGACTCGAACAGATCGCAAAGACCCTGGGCATCGAACTCACCGAACCCACCGGACTGATACGGGCCGGGCTCGCCCTGACCGCATGGCGGCTACTCGACGAGTGAGGAAGTCCCGCCTCGTCAGTGGGAGTCACCCGATCAAGAGTGAGCGATTCTCACAAACGGTCGTTCGGTGCGGCCGGAATCTCCGTCAACTGTCTTGCCACGCCGGACAACCGGAAGCCAACCCGGTCAGGTCAGGAGATGCCGATCTGCGTCGCCTCGTCCGGAGGGGCGCCCGGCCTACCCCCCGCGCCGCGCCCGGTGGGCCGAGATCACGTCCCGGTACCAGGAGTAGGACGCCTTGGGCGTCCGCCGCTGGGTCTCGAAGTCGACGTGGGCGAAGCCGAATCTTTGATGGAACCCTTCGGCCCGTCGAACACCCTGTCATCGTAGGCCGGGCTCACGGTCCCGACCCGGTCCTGGTCGAACGGCTGAGCGGCGGTCGCGGCAGGTGAGGCGACACATCATGGCCCTATGTGGGCCGTCGGCAGACAGTTGACCAGTCCTGTGCGGCGCTGAACTCCCTTCCTCCTGCGGCCAGATACGCGCGTCGGGCAGCAGACATCGCGCTGACCGGTCTCGGCGCGGAAGCCTACGGTCCGCTCCTCACCCGGCTCGGCTGGACCACGGCCTGCCGGGAGGGAATGGGCGGCCGATGCCTCGGTGCGCCGGCTCCGTCCCTGACCGGGCCACCGGGACCCCAGCTCGCGGTGATGGGGATCGTTGAAAATTTGAAAATCCCCACCCCGTGCTCCGGGATGGGACAGACCTGCTCGCCTCGATTCCCCACCCCCGCCATTGTGCCTTGTGGCGGAGGGCGGCCAGCCAAGTGGCGGAGTCACCCACAGCAGCGAGTTGCGAGCGCATGATTACCATGCGTCATTTGTCCTATGATCAGACACACGATGCGTGCGCTCTGCGCCGCCACTCTCGTGATCACCCCGCTCATCGTGACCGCGACCCCCGCCCACGCACTCAGCGCGTGCACGGTCAACGGCCGGCCCGTCGCTGGTACGACCATCAACGGAACGGCCGGCTCCGACTTCATCACATGCGGAGCGGTCGCTGCCGGCGATACCGTCAACGGCCTCGGCGGTGACGACTACATCGTCATCACCGGCACCGTCGCCGGCACCATCGACGGCGGCGACGGCAGGGACTACATCACGGCCGACGCAGGGGTCACGGGGACCGGCCGGATCCTCGGCGGCGCAGGGGCCGACTTCCTCCGCGTCGGCGCGAACGCCGGCACCGTCGACGGCGGCCCCGGCACCGACTTCTGCCGGGTGGCATCCGGCAACCAGCCCGTCAACTGCGAGGCCTGACACCCACCCGTTGTGCGCCGCCCAAACAGGCGGCGCACAACCCACCCCACACCACGAGCCGAGCAGCCCTCCGCGGGCGCTCGACCAAGCCGGCCACCACGTCGGGGCGAGCGGCCCTCGAAACCGAGGCCTCTCCCTGCACCGCGCGGCCAGCACCTCGTCTCGGCCTCACTGCCACCCCCGGCCCCACGACAGCCGGGAGATGGACACGGCCACTGACGAGCGACCCGGACCGTCCGAGGGGCGGGCGACTCCGGCCACTCGATGCCCGCGCACCCAAAGTGGTGGACGGAGAGCGGGCCCGGGGATTTTCGCGAATCCTCATCAGCGGCTCCGTCGCCACCACGCCCGATTAGCCTGGCCGGATGGAGAACACGGGGAAGATCGACGAGGTCGAGGTCCTGCCTTTCGCCGACGAGCAGGCGTTCGCGAGCTGGCTGAGCGTCCATCACACCAGACACGAGGGCGTGTGGCTGAAGCTGGCCAAGAAGGGCACCGGGATCCCGTCGCTGACGAGCGACCAGGCGGTCGACGTGGGCCTGTGCTACGGCTGGGTCTCCGGTCAGCGGCGTGGACTCGACGAGCGGTACTACCTGCAGAAGTACGTCCCCCGGCGGCCGGGCAGCCTCTGGTCGCAGGTCAACGTCGAGAAGGTGGCGGTCCTTGCTGCCGAGGGCCGCATGCGCGAACCGGGCCTCGCCGAGGTCCGCCGCGCGCAGGCCGACGGCCGGTGGGCGCGGGCCTACCACTCCCAGCGCACCGCCACCGTCCCCGACGACCTCGCCGCCGCGCTCGCGGCCGACCCCGCGGCCGACCGCGCCTTCCAGGCACTCGACCGCACCGGCCGCTACCTCACCATCCTCCCCCTCCTCCAGGCACCCACGCCCCAGGTCCGGCAGACCCGCCTGGAGCGTACGGTGCGCCGCCTCGCCGCGGAAGGACGCGGCGGGGAGGACCCGGCACGCGGCGCGGCGACGTAGGTCCGGTGTGGCCGGCTCGCGGGTCACCGGGGTTTGCGCCCAACCACACCGCTGCGCCTACGAGGCGGTGGCCCCGTCCGCGCCTCTGCCGCCGTGCCCGAGCAGCGACCTCCTCACCACTGCCACAGGAAGGCGGCGCCGGGACAGGATTCGAAGGCGAAGGCGTAGGCCCTGCCACCGCCCCGAAGTTCATCGCGGTGCTGGGGTCCGGACCTTCCTGAAGCTGGGCGATCAGGGGCATCGGGCGGGCACAGGAGGAACAGGACGGGGTCTCATCGGCCTGCAGCCATGCAGGGCAACCGCCGAGCCGGCCGAGCACGGCCGACGTCGGATTCCCGGTCCTCGCCGCCCAGGCCGCGCGGGCCCGGTCGTAGTCGGGCTCGTTCTCGTGCTCCAGGCCGACGGCCCGGGTCGCCCCGAGCACGAACACGCTCTCGTCAGCGACCTCGTCGTCCTCGGCGTCGGCGTCTTCGTCCTCCTCGTCCTCCTCGTCCTCCTCGTCCTCCTCGTCCTCCTCGTCCTCGGCGAGCTGGGGCAGCGGTATCGGCTGAAGACCGTCAAGCGGGAAGTCCGCCGCCGGCGGCACACCACCCACCCGGGTGACCAGCGGCGTCCGCCGCAATCGGGCCGGCATCGATCATCAAGGTCGTCATTTCGCTCGACGATCCACCGCATCGCCTCCAACTCGCGGCACGGATAGGGTGACCGCGTGGAACAGGACGAACAGCTGCTTCTCAGCTCGTCGTTCGGAGCGGCGGCGGCCGCCTACGCCGAGCATCGCCCGGACTACGCGCAGGCCGCGGTGCGCTGGGCGCTCGAGCCCGCGCCCGGCCTGCGGGTGCTCGACCTCGGCGCCGGAACCGACAAGCTGACCGCCGCGCTGGTTGCGTTGGGCGCCGACGTCATCGCGGTCGAGCCCGACCCGGCGATGCTGACCGAGCTGCGCCGCACACTGCCGGCTGTCCGTGCCCTGCCGGGGGGTGCCGAGGCGATACCGCTGCCGGACGCGTCCGTTGACGCCGTGCTGGCCGGCAACACCATGCACTGGTTCGACATGGCCGTCGCCGGGCCCGAGATAGCCAGGGTCCTGGCACCCGGCGGCATTCTGGCCGGCCTGTGGAACGTCATCGACGACCGGGTCGAGTGGGCCGCCGGACTTGAGCAGGTCAGCGGGAGCGCGGCCATCGGCCCGCGGGACACGCTCAGCAGCTGGCGCACCGCGACAGCGGACATGCACCTTCCGAAGAGTGGCGTCGCCCGGTTCGGCTCGCCGGAGCAGGTCGAGTTTCCGCACGGGCAGCGGCGCACCGCCGACTCCCTCGTTGTCACACTCGCGACGCGCGCGGGGATGCTCGTCATGCCGGAGCAGGAACAACAGGCCACGCTCGGCCGGATCCGCGCGTTCCTCGCGGGCAGGCCGGAAACCGCCGACGGCGAGTTCACCCTCCCGATGCTGACCGGCGTGCTGCGCGTCCGGCGGCTCACCTGATGTCGATCACCCTCCGCCGGGGCACCCGCCTCGAACGGCACACCGCAACCGCCTGACCCGCCCCACCCCGGCCCAGCAGGCACCCTCCCGGGCCGGGGGCTCCGTGGACTCGCCCTGGCCGAGCGCCGTCTGTACCCGGATGCTGTCGTCAATCTGGTCGACGGGCGACGGCTGGTACGCGCCCACTCCGCCATGGACGAGGAGCGGCTGCGGCTGTGGGCACGCTGGCTCACGATCGACGCGAACCTGAACGCCTTCGCGGCACTGAGGCCTTCCGAGACAGCGGTGGTGGTCCTGGCACCCCGGCCCGGCGTGCCGGACGCGACCCGGGCCGGCTGACTGGCTCACCGGCCGACGGCCCACGCCTGCCGGCTCAAGGCGGGCGACGGCTGGGCGATGCGGAACTACGTGCCGCCCGAGGCCGATTCACGGTCGCGGTCAGGAGCGGTCGCGGTCAGGAGCGGTCGCGGTCAGGAGCGGTCGCGGTCAGAATCGGGGACGGAGGGCCGGCCCCGGGCGTCGGCGGTGCACCATCGGGTAGACGTCCGGGCCTGCAGGGCGCCGTGCGCGAACGACACTTCCGCTGGCGGCTCTCCGTCCTCACATGGCGTCGAGGAATTCCCGTAGTGCCGGCTCGCTCGGCAGTGCGGACCCGGGTGCACGGCTTGCGCCCGTGCCGTTAAGGCGGCGGAGCCTGACAGCCGTCTCGGCGGCCATGACGGCCACCGGCAGCCCGTCCAGCACCACGGCGCCACCGAGTCCGAAGCTCCGCTCTCCGGCGAACAGAAGCATCGGATAGCCCCCGGCCGGGATGACCACGTCCACACCCAGTTCGAGCAGGGGACGCAGTTGCTGGGAGAACTCCTCCTTCATCCGCCGGTACAGCTCCGGCTCCGTGAACGCCCGGTTGAAGTCCGCGACTTCTGCGTCGACGGCGCGTACTGCGATCACCCGCTGCTGCAGCCCGTGCCGAACGATCTGCTCCTCGTGGTAGGGGACGAAGACCGGGCTGATGGTGACCAGAGCGATCTTGCGCCCCAGCGTGCAGGCGTGCAGCATCGTCGATTCCCCCAGCCCGATCACCGGGATGTCCACGGCGGCGCGGGCCTCGGCGAGCCCAGGCTCCTGGAAGTGCCCGATGACGAACGCGTCGTACCCCTCCTCCTGTGCCGCGATGGCGTTGCGGACGGCCTGCATCGAGCAGCGCAGCTCACTCAGGCGGTGCAGATGGCGGTCGCCGGGCGTCATCCCGTGGACGACGACCTCGAAGCCTGGATCCGCCAGGCCCTCGATGCGGCTGGTCAACCGGCCGAAGTACGGCGCGTCCACCCCGGGATCGGTGAAGCTCTGGTACCAGATACGCCAGGAACGATCCTCGCCCGTGGCCATCCCGCTCCCTCCGCATCTACGTCCACGCGGCCGGGGCATCCAGCGCCCGACTGCTGGATCGACCACCTCGACCGGCCACCGACTGTAACCCTGACGATGAGAAGGATCCGTCCTGACGCGTGCGAGCGATCTCATTGACACCGAATCAGCCCATTCGAGCGGTTGCACGAGGCGTGACGCACCCTCAGGCAGCCGGACGGCCGCCCGACCCACCGCGATCGGCACGACCCGGCCCAGCCCGAGCGGACGTGACCAGGTGGGTGGCGACATGGTCGCAATACCAGGCGTATACGCCTTCGGGGTGCGGCGCTGCGTCTCGAAGTCGACGTGGACGAGGCCGAGGCGCTGGTGGTAGCCCTCGGCCCGTCGAACACCCTGTCTTCGTATTCGCCTGCTCGAATCAGGCCGCGCGGGCGAAGCGAAGGTAGCGTCAGGCAAGTCGAGGTCTTCTGGATGGGCAGTGTGAGAACTTCCATCATCGGGAGACCTCGACGCCTACCCAGCCACCACCGCCGTGTCGGTCGAGGGCACGCCGCCGCTCGCATGCGCGCGATCAATAACTAGATGCAATACCGGTGACTTTGATGGGTTCTGGTCGTTGAGTGGGTTGTGCCAAGGCCCGGACAGGTGAAGTCGGCGGCGGACGAGCGGTTCGCGGATCGGATCGCGCTGGGGGTGTTGACCCGTGCGTTTCCGCCGGAGCTGGTCGACGAGGTAGTCGCGGAGTGCGGCCGGGTCGAGCAGCGTCACCGGCTTTTGCCGGCCAGGGTGGTCGTGTACTTCGTCCTGGCGATGTGCCTGTTCTGTGGGCAGGGCTACGAGGAGGTCGCCCGGCTCCTCACTCAGGGCTTGGAGCGGCAAGGCGGCCGAGGGGCCTGGAGGGTGCCGACAACGGCGGCGATCGGCCGGGCCCGGCTCCGGCTGGGCCCGGAGCCCCTGCGGGCGCTGTTCGCCCGGGTCTGCCGTCCGGTGGCCACGAAGGAGACGGCCAGCGCGTGGTTTCGCCGCTGGCGGCTCGTCGCGGTGGACGGCACCACGTTCGACCTGCCTGACACGGCGGGGAACGCGGAGTTCTTCGGCCGCCCGGGGACCTGCCGGGGACAGGGCAGGAGCGCGTATCCGCAGGCCCGGGTGGTGGCCCTGGTCGAGTGCGGGACCCATGCGGTGTTCGCGGCCGAGGTCGCACCGCTGACGGTCCACGAGACCGCGCTGGCCCAGCAGTTGTTCCCATCCCTGGGCCCGGGGATGCTACTGCTGGCCGACCGGGGCTTTCGCGGGTTCGACCTGTGGCGGGCGGCCACGGGCAGCGGCGCCGACCTGTTGTGGCGGGCCAGGAGCGATGCCGTGTTCCCGGTCGTGACCTCACTCGACGACGGCTCTTACCTGTCGGAGATCGTCGCGGCCCGGGACAAGAACCGCCGCGCCGATCCGATCCAGGTCCGCGTCATCGAGTACACCCTGGGCCCACGCGGCAAGGACGGCACCGTCTACCGGCTGGTCACCAGCATCCTGGACCCCAAGGCCGCCCCGGCCGCGGAACTCGCCGCGCTCTACGCCCAGCGGTGGGAGATCGAGACCACGCTGGACGAGATCAAGACCCACCAGGGCGGTCCCCGCCTCGTCCTGCGCTCCCAGCACCCGCGCGGGGTGGAACAGGAGATCTTCGCGTTCCTCCTGGTCCACCACGCCCTGCGCGATCTGATGCACCAGGCCGCCCGCCGAACCGACTGCGATCCCGACCGGATCTCCTTCATCCGCACCCTGCGGATCGCCCGCCGCCACGTCACCGGCCAAGCGGCGCTTTCCCCCCTCCCGACTCGCCCGGGCACTCACCCAGAGCCTGCGCGAGATCGGTGAACGGCTCCTGTCACCAAGGAGGTTGCGCACCAACCCCCGCGTCATCAAACGCAAGATGTCCAACTGGGCACTCAAACGCCTGACGCACTCCGACCCGCCGCGACCGGCCCCGCCCGGCGTCGTCCTTGTCGGACCGACCAAGACCGCCCCGACCTGCCGGAATTCAACCTAAATCACCGGCATTGCATCTAGAGCGCGAGCATCGCCGCGGCGACCTCATCGGCGGCCGCGTCGGGGATCGCGGTCGCGGCCTGTTCGAGCACCAGCAACCGCGCACCGGGGATCTCGCGCGCGAGCGCCTCGCCATTGCCGACCGGAAAGAACCGGTTGTGACGACCGTGCACCACGAGCGCCGGTATCGCGAACTCGGGCAGGCGCTCACGCCACCGCGGCTTGCAGTCGAGCTTGGAGAACACCAGGCCCATCTGGTTGGCCATCTGGACCGGCGGTTCCGTGCCCGGTGTGCGGTCGAAGACGCGCTCGGCGGTCGCGCGTGCCGCAGCGGGATCGTCGCCGAGGATCTCCGCTCTGGCGGCGGCGAACTCCGCCACGGCAGCGCGGTCGGACCAGTCGGGCGTCGGGAGCGCGAACCGTCGCTTCATGGCCGCCTTGTCGTGGTCGGGCAGATCGTTGTCGACCGGGCCGGGGGCGACGGGCCGCGTCCCGGCGAGGGTGAGCGCCGAGAACGCGTCCGGATGCTCGAGCGCGGCGACCTGGGCGACCATCCCGCCGACGCCGATGCCCGCCAGGTGCGCCGGCCGGTCGGCGAGTCCGCGGGCGAGCGCGGCCGCGTCGGCGGCGAGATCCCGGAGCGTGTACGCGGGCGCCTCGGGGTCGACGGTTGTCGACGCGCCGGAGTCGCGCAGGTCGTAGCGCACGACGTGACGTCCGCCGCGCGCGAGCGACTCGCAGAGCGCGTCGGGCCACGACAGCATGGTCGTGCCGCCCGCGAGCAGCATGAGGGGCGCCGCCGCATCGCCGAAGTGCTCGACCCCGAGCGTGACGCCTTCGGGTGTGCGGAACGAATGGACCCTCGAGTGCATCGTCAACCTCCCGGGCAGGTGCGCGACTGTGGCCACGCTACCCTGCATCGGCGACGCCGCCCCACGTCCGGCGCTAGACCCTCAACTGCGAAGAGCCGGATGACCTGACGGATGATCAGTTTGCGCCGTGAGGCGCTGTTGGTTCGAGCGGAGGTGGGAGACCTTCGCCGCTGACCTTGTCGCAGCAAGGCGGTGGAGCTGAGGGCAGCCTGATCCGGGTGATGCCGGGGAGGGCGGGAGCGGCCCTGACAACGTCGGGACGTGCCAGTACTGCCAGATGGTGCGGGTCCGGTAAGCGTGGTGGAGAGGAGTACGAGAGGAACCGGCGTCGTTACGTCCTAACTTCGTCACCGACTCCAATCTGGTGGATATGGGTCGGGCGCGGTGCGCACGGTCGCCTTCGGGGGCCGGAACTCCTGGGGCGTCTTATTGCTTGCGCCCGGGAGGCCATGAGGAAGGTCTGCGGCGTACTCATGGCGATGCCGCTGGGATACAGCCGGGCTCCTACTCCACCGAGCGAATCACAGTGAACACGGGAACCGCCTGTCCACGGTTCCCGGTCGGCGGGCCTCCAACTCGCGGGCCGGGATAGGCACATCGACTGCTGAACGGGATGGGTGGGGCGGAGCCGCCGTAGTACTCCGAGCCGGGGAAAGCCCGGCACATGGGGAAGGGCGGCAGCGGTTTTGAGAAGGGAGGAGGCTGCAATGCCGAAAGAAGCACCGGTGAACACCGGTGCCCTGCTGGAACAAGCCCCGTTGGGGCCTCGTCAGCGGGTATCGGAGATGCAGGCCAAGCTTCACCGTTGGGCGGCGGCCGATCCCGGCCGCCGGTTCGACGACTTGTTCAACCTCGTGCACGACCCGGCGACGCTGATCGTGGCGTTCGATCGGGTGGCCGGCAACCGGGGGGCTCGAACCGCCGGCGTTGATGACCTGACGGTCGCCGACGTGGAGGAGCGGATCGGAGTTCCCGGGTTTCTGGACGACCTGCGTGCTCAGCTCAAGGCGGGCACGTTTCGGGCTCTTCCGGTGCGGGAGAAGATGATTCCCAAGCCGGGCGGGTCGGGGAAGGTCCGGCGACTGGGGATTCCCGTCGTTGCCGACCGGGTCGTCCAGGCCGCGCTGAAGCTGGTGCTGGAGCCGATCTTCGAGGCCGACTTCAAGCCGGTCTCCTACGGGTTCCGGCCCAACCGGCGGGCCCAGGATGCGATTGCCGAGATCCACTTCTTCGGAACCCGCGGATACCGCTGGGTTCTGGACGCGGACATCCAGGCGTGCTTCGACGAGATCGAACACGCCCCGTTGATGGACCGCATCCGGATGCGGATCAAGGACAAGCGGGTCCTGGCCCTGGTGAAGGCGTTCTTGAAGGCCGGGGTCCTCACGGAACTCGGAGAGCTTCAGGACACCCACACCGGGACACCGCAGGGAGGCGTCATTTCGCCCCTCCTGGCCAACATCGCCTTGTCGGTGCTCGATGAGCACCTTCACCGGGCATGGGAGCCGGAGGGTGTGATGTCGACCCAGCGACAGCGGGAGAGGCGGCGGCGTATCAAGGGCCTGCCGAACTGGCGAGTCGTCCGCTACGCGGACGACTTCGTGGTTCTGGTCCACGGGACCGAGCAGGACACCGAGATCCTGCGCGAGGAGATCGCTCACGTCCTGCGGCCGATGGGCCTTCGGCTTTCGCCAGCGAAGACCCGCGTCGTCCACATGAGCGAGGGTTTCGACTTCCTGGGGTTCCACATCCAGTGGCGCCGCAAGCGAGGAACGAGCAAGTGGTACGTCTACACCTTCGTCGCTCAACGGCCCCAGCGGTCGGTGAAGGCGAAGATCCGTGCCCTGACCCGCAAGACGTCGCAACAGGACCTGGGTTACGTGCTGACCAGTCTGAACATGGTCATGCGCGGATGGGCCAACTACTTCCGGCACGCCGTCGCGAAGAACACCTTCAGCATGCTGGACAACTTCACCTGGTGGAGGCTGATCCGGATGCTGCGCGAGCGGCACCACTGGACGTGGTCGGATGTCCGCCGCCGGTTCGTCACCCCCTCCGGGCGGTGGCTTCCGATAGCGGCGGGCGAGGTCGAACTGCAGAAGATCAGCGCGATCCCGGTCACCCGGTATCGCTACCGCAGCAAGTCGATCCCCAGTCCCTGGCCCCTGCAAGAAGCTTGACGGCAAAGGCCGTGGAGAGCCCGTTGCGTTGAGAGGCGCACGGCGGGTTCGGCGAGAGGTCCGGGGAAACGGGCCGGGAGCAATCCCGACACCGCGCCCCGGGCCTACTCAGCGGAGCTTGGGCAGGTGGCCGTCAGAGATTCACCGCTCATTCCTACGGCACTACTCGTCCCGGGCAGTTTCGAGTTCCGCTGCCACCAGGCCACGATGCCCCCTAGCTTCGGAGTGCGCGGGGCCGGTCCGGTGGTCGCGGACCAGGCCGTAGGCCGTCGAGCTGATGAACTGTGATCGCGCAAGCACCGAGCGGGGCGGAGAAGGCCGGCCATGCCCGAGCCCGGATCCGATGCCCCCTGCTGCTGCGACAGTGCCGCCGAGGACAATGCGTAGGCCGTTGACCGAGTGATCGGACCACAGTGAACCTCCCCACTCGTTGGGAGTGGCCGGGCCGGCGTCCCGGGTCCGTGAATCAGCGTCGATGCATCCGCGCCCGACCCGCCGGACGGCGGAGGCCGCACCCCCCGAATGGCGGGTGGCAATTCCGGCATCCGTGGCGCAATCCGGCAGGCGAATGTGAAATGTCTCGGATTCAACGACAAACCGGCGGGAATCCTGCTGATCCACCGCGGAGCGCCTACGGATCACACCCGCCGTGAGACGTACCTCACCATGACATTCCCGCCCACCTGGAAAAGCCGCTGACTGGGCCTCAGCTCGTCTCCCTACCGACCCTGCAAGGATCTCGGATTGGAATCTGCAAGCACGCGAGAGTGCTAGCCTCTGTTTCATCGAGTGGGAGGCCAACTACTCCTCACTTCATGTCAGCTGACCCACGATCTGTGCACATCCGGACCTCTGGTGTCACACGCTCGATCCGTTCTGGTCCAGTGATCCCGTCGATTCGCGGTGGAATCCGAACTCCGCAGCTCGCCGACCTGGATCGTGTCCGACTCATCGGGCGAGGTCATGTACCGCGTGATCTCGCTCCGTCCTCGCATGCCTCAAAGCAGGAATCGATGCCCGTTCAACCAATAGCGGAACTCATACGCTTCGTGCGCCGCAATTCACCCTTCTATACGGAGCTGTACGCCGGCCTACCGGACCGGACGGCGAAGTTGACCGATCTTCCGGTCGTCCCGCAGACCGAGTTCTGGCAGGCGAACACGCCTCGCGACAACCGGCTGCTGACCGGGCCTCTCGAGGAGGCGGTGGTGTTCAAGAGCGGTGGCACCACCGGCTCGCCGAAGTTCTCGTTCTACAGCCGCGAGGAATGGCGGGAGTTCACCACGTCGTTCGGTGCCGGGCTGGTCGACGCCGGACTTCGTCCGGGACACCGGGTCGCCGATCTCTTCTACGCGGGCGACCTGTACGCCAGCTACACCTTCATCCTCGACGCACTGAACCACTCCCCCGTCGCCAACGTCCGGCTTCCGATCGGCGGGGCGGCGCCGCTCGAGTCGACCGCGCAGACCCTGGAGCAGTTCGAGGTCGAGGTGGTGGCCGGCACCCCGACGACGCTGTGCGCGCTGGCCGACCACCTACTGGCCTCCGGTCGCGAACTTCCATGCGTGGAGCTGCTGCTGTTCGGCGGCGAGGGCCTCTTCCAGGACCAGCAGCCGCTGCTCGGCAAGGTGTTTCCCAACGCCCGTGTGTCGTCCATCGGTTACGCCGCTGTTGACGCCGGGCTGCTCGGCCGGCCGGTGCCGGGACCGGACACCCGGGTGCACCGGGTGTTCGCGCCGGAGACGGTGGTGGAGATCCTCGACGACCACACCGGTGAGCCGATCACCCGTGAGGGTGTGCCGGGCCGGGTCGTGGTGACCGACCTGCGGCGCCGGCTGATGCCCGTGCTGCGCTACCCCGTCGGGGACCGCGCGGAGTGGACCGACGTCGCCGCCGGGCAGTTCCGCATCCTCGGCCGCGCCCAGGAGGGCGTCCGGGTGGGTCCGGTGTCGCTGTACACCCAGGACGTGCTCGACCTCGTACGGGCCGCCGACCCGGCAGGCCGGGTGACCGGTGTGCAGTTGGTGGTGCGCCGCTGGCGCGGCCGGGACGGGCTGGTGCTGCGCCTGGCCTGCGACGGCAACCCCGCCGGACTCCCCGAGCTCGCCGCCACCGTCGAGGCCGGGCTCCACGCGGCACGGCCGCTGTACCCGGAGGCGGTCGCCGCCGGCTACGTCCACCCGCTGACCGTCACGTGGGTGCGCCACCACGAGCTCGCCGTCAACGCAAGGACCGGCAAGCTGATCCGCGTTCTCGACGAACGGCCGCACGCATGACCGCCACCGGGGCGGCCACGCGCCGCCCGCCGCTTGTCCTGCGCAACCGGCGCTTCGCCGCCGTGTGGGCCGCGCAGGTGCTCACCCAGGCCGCCGGACGGATGTTCCAGGTCGGCATGGTGTGGTGGCTGGTGGGCTACGCCGCCGGCGCGAACCGCGGCCTCGTCTCCGGCGTCTTCCTCGCCGTCAGCACCCTGCCCGCGGTGGCGCTGGCACCGCTGGTGGCCACCCTCATCGCCCGTCACCCGCACCGGACCGTTCTCGGCGCCTCGGCCGGTCTCGCCGGTCTGGTCGCCCTCGGCACGGCAGGCTGGACGTACGCCGCAACCCCGCCGATGGCCGTCGCGTACGGTGCCGCGCTGCTGCTGGCGGGCTGCCAGGCGGTCTTCGACCCCTGCCTGACCACGTCCGTTCCCGAGCTGGTCGAGGACTCCGACATCGAGGCCGCGACCGGGTTCGAGCTGAGCACGCAGTCGCTGGCCGGGCTTGCCGGCGGACTGCTGGGCCCGCTGGTGGTCGACTTCGCGGGCCTGGCCGGCATCATCGCCGGGTGCGCCGGGGCCTACCTACTGGCAGCGGCACTGATCGGCGCGACCCGGTTCCCTGCTTTGGACGTACCGACCGCTGGCGGCGCCACACCCGCCCGGAGGCGACCACTGCGCCACATCCTGGCCGAACTGCCTTTCATCCGGCGCGTGTTGCTCTGCTTCACCGCGGCGAACCTGTTCACCACGGCGGTGTTCGTGGTGATGCCGCTGTACACCCGGACGGTCCTGCACGCCGACGGCTCGACGGTCGCCGCCCTCGAGGCGGCCCTGGGCGCCGGCACGCTGGCGGGCTCGTTCACCGGCGGCCGCCTCCCGGGTGCGCCCACCGCGGTCGGCGCCGGCTGCCTGGGCCTGATGGCCGCCGCGCTCGGCCTACCCGGCGTGTCCGCCGGCCAGGCCTCGGCGATCGGGTCGATGGCGGTCGCCGGCTGGTGCGTGGGCGTGATCGGCGTGCGGTTCGTGGCGCTGTTCCAGCGGCTGGTGCCGGCCGAGGACCGGCCCGGCTTCTTCGCGGTGATGCAGGCGCTGCTGGGGGCGACCTTCCCGGTGTCCTCGCTGGTCTTCGGCCTGCTCGGCGACCACCTCTCGCCGCGGACACTGTGCCTGCTCCAGGCCCTCGGCGTGCTGCCGGTCGCCGCCGCGCTGTGGTGGACCGGCCGGCGCGAACCGGTCGCCCCGCAGGAGGACCCGGCCCCAACCGCACAGCCGATCAGGAGCGTGCGATGACCGTGACGATCGCTCCCGCGACCCCGCAGGACGTCGCGCAGCTGCGACAGCTCTACTTCGACGTCTACGGCCACGGCTATCCGGTCGCGCTCGGCAGCGACCCCGAGGAGATGCGCCGCCTGATCGCCGACCCGCACACCCACTGGCTGACCGCACGTCACGAGGGCGCCGGCCACCTGGCCGGGTCGGTGGCGGTGCAGACCGACCCCGGCAGCCGGATCGGCAAGCTGGTGGGCCTGGCGGTCCACCCGGAGCATCGGGGCGGCGGGCTGGCCGGTCGGCTGACCGCCGACGTGTGCCGGGACGCGTTCGCGACCGGCGCCCTGGACTCCATCTACGCGACCGTCCGCGTGGTCACCCCGGGCCCGCAGCAGGTCTTCGCCCGCAACGGCTTCCGGGCCATCGGCCTGATGCCGAACGCCGTCGAGGTGGCCGGGTGCGAGAGCCTCGCGCTGTTCGCCCGGCACGCCGACGGCGTCCTGGCCCGGCGGGAGAGCGTCGGCCAGGTACCGGGAGCCCTGATCCCGCTGCTGGAGGCAGCCCGGCAGAGCACCGGCCTCGAGTACGGCCACCCGCGCGCGACGGACGGCCCCGCCCTGCCCGCCGGGCGGACCGCCCCGGTGACCGCGCCGATCGAACTGATCACCGCGCCCGGCTTCGTCCGCCGTCGGTTCCTGGAGCTCCTTCCCGACCCCGGAGAGCGGTTCTTCCCGCTGCACCTCCCGAACGCCGTCCTCACCCCGCCGGACGGCGCGTTCGAGGCGTACGCCGACCTGGACCCGGTCGCGGCGAGCTGCTCGCTGGTCGCGGTACACCCGTCCCCGGCGGCCGTCGCCGGGGCGCTGGAGCCGCTGATGGCGGCCGTCACCCGCGCGGGCGCCGACTACGTCGAGACGCTGCTGCCGCTGGCCGACACCGCCGGGCTCGGCGCCTTCCTGGCCGCCGGGTTCATCCCGAGCGCCGTCTACCCGGCGATGCGCCGGATCGGCGACCGGTTCCACGACTACGTGGTGCTGTCCCGGACCAGCCGTCAGATCGACTTCAGGACCACTGCCGTCAGCGCTCGGCTCCAGCCGTACCTGCGGTCCTACCTGACCGCCTGGACCTCGACCTACCTACCCCTTCCCGAGGTTGCCCCATGAACATCCATCTCGCGCCGGTCGAGGTTCCCGACCCCGCCGCGCTCCCGCACGTACAGCAGCTGTGCGACCTGACGTCCCCGTACGCCGCCGGGCCCGAGGCCGACGCCCTGTTCGCCGCCGCGATGGCCGAGACCAACGCGTGGCACGCGCAGCGCTCGCCCTTCCTCCGCTCGCTGCTGGACGGCCCGGCGGAGACCCCGGCGCCGACCGTCGGCACGGGGGTCCGCACACCCCTGGTGCACGCCAACTTCTTCAAGCGGCACGAAGTGCTCTCCATCCCACGGGAGGAGGTGTTCCTCCACCTCACCTCCTCCGGCACCACCGGCCAGAAGTCGCAGATGTTCTTCGACACCTGGACGATCCGCTCCGCGCAGCGCATGGTGGCCCGGATCTTCGACCACTACGGCTGGATCACGCCCGACCAGCCCGTCAACTACCTGCTGTACAGCTACGAGCCGGCGCCGCAGCTGAAGCTCGGCACCTCGTTCACCGACAACTACCTGTGCGACTTCGCCCCGGCGAACCACACCACGCACGCGCTGCGGCACACCGGCAGCGGCCACGAGTTCGACGTCCACGGCTGCATCGAGGCGCTGCAGCGGTTCGCCGAGGACGGGCTGCCGGTACGGATCCTGGGCTTCCCCGCGTTCCTGCACTTCACCCTGGAGCGGATGCGCGCACTCGGGCTGCCGCCGCTCCAGCTGCCCGCCGGCTCCCTGGTCCTGCTCGGCGGCGGCTGGAAGGGCCACACCGACAAGCAGATCGGCAAGGACGAGTTCTACACCGAGGTCACGGAGCAGCTGGGCATCCCCTCTGAGCGGATCCGCGACACCTTCGGCTCGGTCGAGCACTGCGTGCCGTACATCGAGTGCGGGCACCACCGGCTGCACGTCCCGGTCTGGTCGCGGGCGGCCGTGCGCGACACCCGCACCCTGGAGCCGCTGCCGTACGGCGAGCGCGGCTTCCTCCACCTGGTCTCCCCGTACATCACCTCGGTGCCGGCGCAGAGCGTCGTCATGGGCGACCTCGCCTCGCTGCACCCCGAACGGGAGTGTCCCTGCCCGCTGCCCACGCCGTGGTTCACCATCCACGGCCGCGCCGGGGTCAGCCGCAACCGCAACTGCGCGGCGGCCGCCGCCGAACTCCTGAAGGGACTGTCGTGACCACCGGACCCCACTACTGGCAGGGCTCGTTCATCGACGACGACGAGGCCGCCCGGCGGCTGGCCGAACTGCCCGAGCTCGCCGCGCAGACCCTGGCCGAACCCCTGGCCACCGAACTGGTGCTGAGCGCCTGCCAGCGCCTCACCGACGCCCTCGGCACCGCGGGCGGCCCGGTTCGCACCCGCCTCCTCGCCGAGCTCACCCGCGGCGGCATCGACCCGGACGAGGCGGCGGCGACGCTCGCCGAGATTGCCGACGCGATCGCCCGCCCTGCCCTGGAACGCAAGCTCCGTCGCGAACTCGGCGGGCTGCGCCCCGAGCGGTTCACCCGGCCCGACGGGCGGGAGACCACGTTCGAGGCGTGGGCACCGGTCGGGCTCCTCGTCCACATCGCTCCCGGCAACGCCGCCGCCGTGGCCCCGCTGAGCGTGATCGAGGGCCTGCTCACCGGCAACCTCAACGTGCTCAAGACCAGCAGCACGGACACCCTGCTCGCGCAGCACCTGCTCGCCGAACTGGCCGCGGCCGATCCCACCGGCGCCCTCGCCCGGCGGATCGTCGCGCTGCGCTTCCCCTCTGCCCGCACGGAGTGGCTGCGGCTGCTGTGCGAGCCCGCCGATGCGGTGGCGGTGTGGGGCGGCGAGGACGCCGTCCGCTCGGTCGCCGATCTGGCCCCGGCCGGCTGCCGCCTGGTCGAGTGGGGGCACCGGATCTCCTTCGCCTACCTGACCCGTGACGCCTGGTCGGACCGGGCGACCCTGGACGCGCTCGCCATCGACGTCTGCCGCTTCGAGCAGCAGGCCTGCTCCAGCCCCCAGGTCGTCTACCTCGACACCGAGGACGAGGGCGAGCTGTTCGCCTTCGCCGAGCGCTTCGCGGCCCACCTCGCCGACGCGTCCGCCGGGCTGCCCCGGCCCGAGCTCGACGCGGCCGAGCACGCCGAGATCACCACCACCGAACTGATCGCCCGGCTGGAGGAACACCTCGGCCTCACCCGGGTCGTCGCCGCCGAGGACGGCTCCTGGCGCATCCTCGCCGACACCCGCCCTGCCCTGGCCGCCTCGCCGCTCCACCGCAGCGTCTGGGTCAAGCCGCTGCCCCGCACCTCCGTCATGACCGTGCTGCGCCCGATGCGCCGCTATCTGCAGACCGCCGCGATCGGCGCCGGCCGCGCCGACACCGCCCGGTTGTCGCAGGCGGTGGTCGCCGCCGGCGTGCTGCGCGTCACCCCGGTCGGCGGGATGCTCGACAGCTACCACGGCGAGCCCCACGACGGTGTCTACGCGCTCCAGCGCTACAGCCGCCGCGTCAGCGTCCGGGCGGACGGGGCCTTCGCCACCACCGCCTGCCTCGACGACCTGGCGGCGCCAGCCGTCGTCCCCGCCGCACCGAGCGGCCCGCTGCTCGACAAGTCCGGGGTACAGGAGCAGCTGCGCACGCTCGCGCCGGACCACGCCCACCTCTACTTCCGCAGCGGCGGCAGCACTGGCGCCCCCGCCCTGTCGGTGTTCACCAACGCCGACTACGACATCCAGATGCGGGCCGCCGCCGAAGGCCTGCTCGCCGCCGGGTTCGATCCGGCCCGGGACCGCGCCGCCAACCTGTTCTACTGCGGCGGCATGTACGGAAGCTTCATCAGCTTCTTCTCGATCCTGGAGCGCCTCAACGCCACTCAGCTCCCGATCGCCGGCGGCCCCGACCACGCCGCCACCGCCGAGGCGCTGGTGACGTACGGGGCGGACACGGTGTTCGGCATGCCGTCCTACCTCTGGCAGCTGTTCCACTCCCAGAACACCGTGCTGCGCGCGTACGGCGGGATCCGCAAGGTGTTCTACGGCGGCGAGCACTTCACGGCGGAACAGCGCCGGGTGCTCACCGAGGAGTTCGGCGTCGAGCTGATCCGCTCGGCGGCTTACGGCAGCACGGACCTGGGGCCGCTCGGCTACCAGTGCACCCACGCCGAGGGCTCGGTCCACCACGTCCTGACCGACCTTCACACCCTGGAGATCCTGGACCCGGAAGCCGACCGCCCCGTGGCTCCCGGGCAGCCGGGCCGACTGGTCTTCACCAGCCGCACCCGGGCCGGACAGCGCCTGGAGCGGTACCAGATCGGCGACCTCGGCCGCGCGATCGAGGGCGTCTGCCCCTGCGGCAGCCACACCCCTCGGATCGAACTCCTCGGCCGGTACGGGGATGTCGTCCGGGTCGGTACGTACTTCTTCAACGTCCGGCGCTTCATCGCGGTGGCAGAGGAGGAACTCGGCTACCGGGGAGAGCTGCAACTGATCCTGGACGCCGGTGACGGGCGGGAGCGGGCCACCGTCCGGCTCGACGAGCGGTACGCCCCGGACGGGAAGGCTGCCCGCGCCGCCTTCCTGACCGCCATCCCCGAGCTGGGATCGGCCGTGGCCGAGGGACTGCTCGCCTGCACGGTCGAGACGGCCGACTCCGCCGCCTTCGAACGGACGCCCACCAGCGGCAAGCTGCGGACGGTGATCGACCGGCGGCAGATCACCGTGTGACTCCGCGCTCGGCCAGGGACCCGGTACCCCGGGGCCCCTGGCCGAGCGCGGCCGGTGTCCTTCACGACACGAAGGCGATCAGCGGCGAGGCACCTGACGAGCTCGGTCCGCCCGCCCTCGAGCGCGGCGAGCAGGTCCGAATTGGTGCGGCCGGAATCTCCGCCCACCGTCTTGCCACGTCGGCCGGAGGGAAGCCATCGCCAGTCCATGTCAGAGGATCTCAGCGCGCATTGTCCCCTCCGGAATCACCACGCCATTGACCGCGGAGCTGTCGCGCCCCGGTATTCGACCGTCAGCCTTCACCTCGAGGTGTCCCCGACCAGATCGCGCAGCTGGCGGCGAGAGGTGATGCCGAGCTTGACGAAGATTCGGGACAGGTGGAACTCGACCGTCTTCGAGCTGAGGTAGATCTCGGCGGCGGTCTCCTGATTCGTCAGTCCCCGGGCCACCAGGTGGGCGATGGTGCGTTCGCGGTCGGTCAGCGTCTCCAGCTTGTCCTTGCCGGCCTCCGGGGTGTGCAGCCCGTAGGCGGCGAGATCGGCAACGCAGCGCTGCTGGAACGGCTGTGCCCCCAGGGCGGCGAATCGGGCGTGGGCGCTGCGCAGCTTCTCGCCGGCGCCCTTGCGGTCGCGCAGGTGCTGCGCGAGCAACCGGCCGTAGGCGTGCTCCAGGAACGCCCGGTGCAGCGGTGCGTCGTCGACGGTGACCGGTCGGGACAGTCCTTCCTCGTAGCAGGTCTGTGCGGAGGAGAGGTCGCCATGCTGCTGGGCCAGCCGACCCGACAGCCAGGCGATCGCCACCTGCAGGTAGCCGGCGTCCTCGGCGAAGGCCTGCAGCGCCCGCAGCGACGCGGCAGCCTCCTCCAGGCGGCCCGTCGCCAGCAGCGCCTCGATGTGCAACGGCCGCCAGCTGCCTTCATGGATCGAGAGCAGGGCCGTCGGCTCGCGCAGCACGGCTTCGAGCCGGTCGATCAGCACGCGGTGATCGGCACGCGCCTGGGCCAGCGTGGCTGCTGCGATCGCCGGCCACACCGCGTACGCGCTCAGACCCAGGGCCGCCGACCAGTGCTCGGCCGCCCGCACATGCTCCTCCGCTCGCTGCCACTCGCCGCGGCCGGAGGGCACCAGCGAGGCGATGGTGTGCGCCAGGACGAGGCCCCACGGTTTGTCGCCCACGGCGGCGGCAGTGATCGCGTGCTCGGCGTTGATCGTCACCTCGTCCCAGCGCCCCAGCAGGTACTGGGCCATGCCGAGGGCGGCATAGGTGTACTCGTCCTGGAAGTCGCCGGTCCGCTCCAGACGCAGGGTCGCGGCAAGATCGTCGGCACCGGTGGCGTGGTCCCCGGCAACGGTCCGGTACACACCGCGCCACCTCAGCAGGATCGCGTGCTCGGGTACGACCTCTGCCGGGGTGTCGGGGAGCCGCGCCACCCGGGCGAGCTCCCGCAAGGCGGCCCTCGGCCCCGCCAGCCCGGCCATCGCCGCCATGAGTGCCGCAGTCGCACGCGGGGCGACATAGGCATCGTCGGCAGCGAGGTCGAGCACGTCTCGAGCCGACCGGACCGCGTGTTCGAAGTCGCCCAGCCACGTGTCGGCGACGGACAGCACAATGCCCGCCATCGCCGCGATCCAGGCGGTGTCCGGTGCCCCGCGACCTTCCTGAACCGCCGATGACAGCTGGGCCCGGCCGGTCGCAAGCTCGTCGCGTGAGACGGCGTAACTTCCGAGGACCAGGCTGCGCAGAGGCGACGGAGCGCAGGCCTCCGCTCTGCCGAGCAGCGGTTGGACCCGCACGATCTGGCTGCTGCCCATGAGCTGCGCCGCGGCGGTCAGCAGACGCCGTTCCTGCGCGTCTCGTTGCTCGGAGAGGTCGGCCGCCCACAGCAGAAGCGTCGCGGCCCGGGCGGGATCTCCTGCGTCGAGGTGCTCCCCGGAAGCCGCTTCCAACTCGGCGGCGAGCTCGTCGTCCGCGTGGGCTGCGGCGGCGACCCGGTGCCGCCACGACGCCGCGCGGTCCACCAGCGCGGCCGCGGCCGCGTGCAGGTCCCGTCGACGTTGTGGGGCGAGTGCCTCGTAGACGGCCTGGCGCTGGAGCGGGTGTCGCATTCCGACCGGGCTGGTCGGCTCCGCCGGCCACCACCGCACCAGCCCGGCGGCAAGGAGCGGCTCAAGCGCACCCGCAGGGTCCACGATCTTGACGAGGTCACCCGCGAGCCGGAGCGGTGACCGTGTGTCAAGCACGGCCAGCGCCTCGAGCAGGTCTCGGCTGTCCTGCGGCAGTGCCGCCACACTGCGCTCGATCCCGTCCGCGAGGGATGGCGGTACGGGCAAGGGGTCCGGCAGGCCCGATTCGCTCCCGACGGGCAACTCGGCAAGGATCGTCTGTACGTACAACGGATGACCGGCCGTGTGCCGCCAGAGGCGCTCGACGGCGGAGGGACTGACCGATGGGGCACCTGAAGGCGCCATTCGCTCGGCGAGCTCAGCGACCTCTGCCGCGCTGAGACCGGAGAGGAGGAGCCGGCGGGCGCGGACCCGGCCGGCCATCAAACGGCGCCACTCCTCCGATCCTCCCTCGCCCGGCTGCTGCACCGTGCGGGCGGTCAAGATGATCAGCACGCGGTCCGCCCACAGGCGGCGCAGGACGAACCCGAGCGCCTGCAGCGAGGCGGAATCCGCCCATGGGACGTCGTCGACCACGATCGCGACCGACCCGCCGGCCTGAAGCTCCCCCAGCAGTTCCAACAGCTGCGCTCCGACGCGAAACGGTGCCCTGTCGGCCCCGGTCAGCCCCCGCAGTAACGGGAGCTGCTCCACGTCGACCGCAGGCGCCAGAGCCGCCAGCTGGCCGACCATCCCGAAGGACAGGTCCGCCTCCGAGGCATCGCAGGCCGCCCACAGCACGGTGCAGTCGCCGAGCTCCGCGACGGCCCCCCGAACCAGCGCGGTCTTACCCCGATCCCCGGCTCCCCTTCCACCGACACCACGCACGGCCGACCGGCGTGCACCGACTCCGCGCACTCGCGCAGCCGGGCCAGCTCCTCTTCCCGCCCCACAAACCGCTCCGCGGTCCAGTCATCCATCCACTGGCCCGCTGAGGGAGCGCGCGCCCTGTTGCCGGTCATCCCGAACCGTCCCACTGCTCAGCGCCTGTCCAATCGACCGGACCCGCGCCATGTCACCCGAAGTCTGTTCGCCACCATCGTCGCCCCTCCGGCTGCGCCGGACGACCGGGCCCGAGCGGTGGTCGGCGGACTACCGAACCACAGTCCTACCGTGGATCCCGAATGAGTCCGGACTCGTCCTGACCATGGCGGGAGGACTTCTCCATGCCCGACCGGTGCTGGATGTCGTCGTGAGGGCAGAACAGCGGTCCGTCTCCATTGCCGGGCACCGCCCGGAGGTGGGCGCGGGCGCCACACTGGGCGCAGCGAACCTCGGTTACGAGCCCGCGAGCGATTCCGACACACATGGTCGACCTCAAATCGTGAATCCTGCGTCCTGTCGTTACTGCAGGTGCGCGCGGCGGAGCACTCAGCTGGGACGGGCGAGCGACAGCCCGAACCGGACGATCTTGCCAGTGCCGTTCGACTCGGCTTCCCACCTGTCTGCGAGGCAATCGAGGAGATGGAGGCCTCGACCGCCCGTGTCGTCGAGCCGTGCTGCGCGCGTCGACGGCAAGGGACTGCCGTCCTGATCTGCGACCTCGACCCACACGTGGTCCGCTACGGACCGCACGGTGATCTCGAAGGTACGTCCGGCGTGAGCATGCCGGACCGCGTTGGTCGCCAGCTCACTGGTGAGCAGGACCGCAGTCTCGATCAGATGCAGCAGGCCCAGCCCGCCGAACGCTGCCCTCACATGGCCGCGGGCCCGGGCGACGCTCGAAGGTCTTCGGGGAAGAGTGAGACTGAGTCCTCGCCCGTTCTCGTCGGATCGATCGGGAGAAGCGCGATACTCGGCTACGGCTTCCATCAGGATCACCTCTCGTGTCCCCGCCTCGGCGTCGGTGTGCCCGACTGACCTGCCCTTTCACCATCCCTGGTCTCGGTCGTGTGCATATCCGGGAATTTCCCTAGTTCTCCCTGGACGAAGTAATGCCGAAGCCCGGTTCTCCCGGTGAAATGATCTCCGTGAACTCGGAGCGCCTGGCTCGGATCGGCGCCGGCCGGCTTCGGGGCCCCGGCTGCGGACAGAGGCTCACACGCTCGGGAGGTTGAGCTGGGAATCGCTGCTGGGGCAGGCTCAGTTACGGAAGCCGCTTCATCCCCACAGGGACTCCGTTCTCCTGGACCATCAAGATCCAGCTGCCTCCAGTGTCCTCGCATCAGGGGAAGGCCCGATGGGTGCACACCCGGTGGTGGCCGGGGAGCTGTGGTGCCGCTCGGCGCGGACAGTGGCTGCCGGGCGCGGGTGGGCCCCGCCGCGTGGGTCCGGGTGCGGCGGGGCCTCGGGGGTGCGGGGTGTTCTGGGCCCGGGCTGTCAGGAGGTCGACGCCGGCTGTTCCGGGGCCAGGGAGTTCCCTGCGGGGATGTGACCGCAGTCGGAGGGGGCGGTCCGGCCCGCGAACCGGTCCTTGAGCCAGCCGATGGCTTGGGGCGCCCATACGACGGGGACGCCCACGTGGCTGAGCAGGTCGTACTGCTGGAACTTGATCGGGCCGTTGCCGGTGGCGCAGTACTGCCGGGCAAGGGCCCGGACGTCTCCGGCGACCATCACCCCGTCGCCGGTTCCGATGCCGGGCGGGTTGCCGAAGGTTCCTTCCAGGACGCCGCCGTTGCCCTGGGCGATGTAGCCGGGGATGGTCGGGGTGGGGGCCGAGCCGAGGTTGATCCTGTTCACCGCCGCGAGGAAGGCCGGCACCGAGTTCGGGTCGGCGTACTGCGGCTTCGCCATCTTCTTCCAGGTCAGCCCCGGGTAGTGGCCGAGGGCGTCGGCGATCGACCCGTGCTCCAGCTGCTGGTACACCGTCAGGCCGTAGTTGTTCAGGTAGGGCTTGAGGTCGATGCCGAAGGAGCGGGAGACCCCGATGACCGCCATCGGGATGACGCCGCTCCACACCAGGGAGCCGTCGACGTACTTGAGGTTGTGTGCCGGGTCCACGAGCAGGCCGCCCTCGGTGAAGCCGACCAGCTTTCTGTTGACCTCCGGTGCGTAGCCCGGTGCGAGTGCGGCCGCCCAGTCGGTCGCGATGGCACCGCCGGAGTAGCCCATGAGGCCGAAGCTGGTGTCGGAGTTCATGCCGGTGGCCGCGGACCTGGTCGCGGCGCGGATCGAGTCCAGCGTGTTGGTCGCGTACTCCGGGCCGGCCGCGAAGTCGGCGGTCTGCCCCTCGGTGTCCGGGATGACGAGGTTGTAACCCTGTGACAGGAGCGGCACCAGGAAGAGGGCCTCGACGTTCGGGATCAGCCCACCGAGGGTGAGGTCGCCGGCGATGGCTCGGGACGGGCCGTCCTGCGGGCTGAGGGAGTCGTAGAACGACTGGTACGAGACCGCCTTGCTGCCGTCGCCCGTCAGGCTTCGCACCACGGTGGTGACGTTGGCGGCCGGGCGGCCCTGGGCGTCGGTGGTGCGGTAGAGCAGTTGGATCGCCTTCACCGGGGTGGGAAGCCCCAGGAGGTGGTACTGCAGGGTCCGTGTCTTCAGTACGGTGCCCGGCGCGAGCGAGGCCAGGGACACGCTGCCGTCGTAGGTGTAGAACGGGTCGCTCACCGCAGCAGCCGACGGTGTGGCTGCTGCGGCGGGGCCTGCGGTAGCGGCCATGGCCGTTGCGGCCATGGCGGCGGTGACGGCGATGGCGAGTAGCCGAGACGTGTTCTTTCGCATTTCTCCCCCGGTTCGTGGGTTGGGATCATCGGGATCTGGTGGAGGTGCAGGTCGCCGCGGGCGGCGCCGCCGTGCGGAGGCGCGACAGGGTGGCGCGGCGGGCCCGGGTCGCGCTCCTCGGTCGAGCCGCCCGCCGTGGGACCGGGCCGCTTCAGGTGGGTGGGCAGGTGGGGTGGTCCGGGCGAAGCCGTCCGGAAGGCAGAGCTGTGGTGGCCGTCCGGTCGGTACCTCTTCGAGGCCTGACGAGTGGTCGGGCACCCGGTTCATGGACGTGAAGGGCAGAGGCGCGGGCCGCGCTGTCCGGCGGGATGACGTCGGTCACCGCACGGGGACGGAGGCGGCGGGTGGGGGCGCGGCGGCCTTTCGCGCGGGCAAGGCGGTCCTCCGGTATGCGTGGGGGTGTGGGGGTCCGGTGGACGGTGCGGTCGGGGTCCGTGCACCTCTGGTGGTCCACCGGCAGACGTGTTACCAACTGGTAAGTAACGTCCCGGAAAACATCATGGCGGCGGTACGGCGCCGTGTCCCCGGGCCGTACAACAGAGATTCGCGAGGTGGATTGTGACCGCATCCAACGCGGCGGAGCCCGACTCGGCGCCGCAGCTCGGCGGCATACCCGTCCACGAGCGGCTCAGGGCCGCCGCGGCGGCCCTGGCACCCGCGGTGATGGCCCGGCTCGTCGAGGGGCTTCCCGCCTACGGGGCACTCCCCTCCGAACAGCTTCGCGGCGAGGTCACCCGGGAGGTGGACCGCGGCATCCGGGCCTTCACCGAGGTGCTGCGCACCGGCGAGCCGCCGGGAGAGACCGAACTGGCGAGGATCAGCGAATCATCGGCCCGGCGCGCGGACGAGGGCGTACCGCTGGAGGCCGTCGTCGGGGCCTACCACTTCGGTGCGCAGGAGTGCGCGGCCCGGGTCCTCGCGGCCGCAGGGCCGGGCGACCTGCCGGACCTGCTGCTGGTCCAGGACCGGCTGCTCGGCTACCTCCGCCTGGTGAGCTGCGCGGTCGCGGCCGGGTACGTCCAGGAGCGGCAGGCGGCGCTCAGCGACGAGCAGGTCGCCCGGCAGTCGCTGCTGTCCCGGCTGCTGGAGGGCGGCGACCCACAGACCGCGGCCGACCGCGCTGGCCTCCCGCTGCCGCCCTGCTACCTGGTCCTGGGCATCACCATGGGACCGCACCCCGACGAGCTGCTGCCCGGTGTGAACCACACCGTCGCCGCCCGCCGCAAACTCCGGCGGCTGCGCAACGAACTGCAGCGCCAGACCGCGGGCGACCCGCTGTCCGCGCTGTCCGGGAACGGCGGCCTGGTGCTGATCCCCTCCGACACACCGCCGGGCGACTTCGGCAGCACGGACCGGGACCGGCTCTCCCGGCTGGTCGAACACCTCGGCCGGATGTGCGGCGCCGAGCTGCTGGTGGCAGCGGCCGCCGCCGCACCGGGGGGCGTGGCGGACGCCGCCCGACTGGTGGGCGAGGTACGGGAGGTGGCGCAGGCATCCGGCCGCGGACCCGGGCTGTACCTCCTCGACGACGTCCTGCTGGAGTACCAGCTGAGCCGCCCGAGCCGGGCCAGGGACAGGCTCGCCGTGCTGCTCGACCCACTGACCCGGCGCCCCGAACTGCTCGACACGCTGCGCACGTTCCTCGCTTGCGGCCTCGACCGGCGCCAGGCGGCCGCCCGCCTCCAGGTCCACCCCAACACGGTCGACTACCGCCTGCGCAAGGCCACGGAGCTCACCGGCCTGGACGCCGCCCGGGGCGCCGACCAGCTGACACTGCGCGCCGCGCTGGCCGCCCACGACACCGTCCGGCACGGCGGACACGACATCGGCTGATGCCGCCCGCGCCGGCCGAGCAGCCGCCCGGCCGGCGGGCGCGCCGAACGCCTCGGCCGCAACAGGGCGGCCGCCGCAGTTCCTCTGCCGCCGGCCGGGCTCGGCCCCGGGGTCGGAGCTTGCCCCGTGGCAGGTGGTGGCGGTGCACCCGGCGGAGTGACCTGCCGGTGCTGTCGCCGCGGATCGCCCGGTACGGGCTGCGCATGTTGGGTTCGTACCGATCCCGGACAACGTCAGGAACCGCACATGCCGCACGTCCTCACCGTGGACCACCCGCCCGGGCCGCCGCACCGACCGTCCCTGCCAGGACTGCGCGTCCTCGTCCTCGCGCTGCTCGCCGCCCTGCTGCTCGCCGTCGGCGTGACTCCCGCGCACGCCGCGCCCGGGCCGGGGGTCAGGGCGCTGCGCCCCGGCGTCCCGGGGACCGCCCTCGGCTGGGGACGGGGCAACAACGGCCAGCTCGGCGACGGCACCACCATCGCCAACCGCACGACGCCCGACCGCGTCTGCGGGGGTGCCCCGTGCACCGGGCCGCTCCAGGATGTGATCTCGCTCTCGAGCGGCGACCTCCACACGCTCGCGCTGCGTTCGGACGGCACCGTCCTCGCGTGGGGCAACAACGCCTCCGGTCAGCTCGGCAACGGCACGTACACCGATCAGGCCACCCCGACGCCGGTCTGCGCCGCCGGTCAGAGCGCACCCTGCTCGGCATTCCTCAGCGGCGTTGTCGCCGTCGCCGCCGGCTACTCGTACAGCCTGGCGCTGCTTGCCGACGGCACCGTCGCCGCCTGGGGCTCCAACGCCTTCGGCCAGCTCGGCGACGGCACCACCAGCTCACGCAACACGCCGGTCACGACCTGTCGGTACAGCTGCACGTCCGCACTCTCGAACGTGGTCGCCATCACCGCCGGGGGCGGCAACCTCGCCCTGCTCTCCAGCGGCTTCGTCTTCTCCTGGGGCGCCAACGAACGTGGCGAGCTCGGCAACGGCACCACCACCAACTCGACCTCTGCCGAGCCGGTCTGCGCCGACCAGGCGTGCAACGCGTCGCTGACCGGCATCACCGCCGTCTCAGCCGGCGGAGGCCACAGCATGGCGCTGCGCTCCGACAGCAGCGTCGTCGCCTGGGGCCTCAACGCCGACGGCGAGGTCGGCGACGGCACCACCACCGACCGTTATGCGCCGGTGCGCGTCTGCGCCGTCGGCCAGAGCGCGCCCTGCACTCAGGGCTTGACCGGCATCGCCGCCCTGGGCACCGGCGCCCTCAGCGCCGCAGTGACCACCACAGGAGCCGTCCGCACCTGGGGATACAACTTCCTCGGTCAGCTCGGCGACGGCACCACCACCAACCGGACCACGCCCGTCATCGTCTGTGCCGTCGGCGAGAGCGCGCCCTGCACCCGGGGCCTGACCGGCGTATCCGCCGTCACCTCCGGCACCGGCCACGCCGTGGCGCTGCGCTCCGACGGCGGCGTGGTCGGCTGGGGCTGGAACACCAACGGCCAGGTAGGAGACGGCACCACCACTCAGCGGAACACGCCCGTACGTGTCTGTGCCGTCGGGGAGAGCGCGCCGTGCGGCCGGTTCCTCGAAGGCGCGACCGTCATCAGCGGCGGCACCGAGTTCACCACGGCCGTCGTACGGCCGCTGGCGGACCTCGCCGTCGCCATCAGCGCCTCCCCCGAGCCGGTCGTGAACGGTGCGAACCTGACGTACACGGTCACCGTGCGGAACAGCGGTCCGACGAGTGCGGAGGGTGTCACGCTCACCGACACGGTGCCCGCGAACGGCCGGTTCGTCAGTGCCGCCGCCAGCAAGGGCAGCTGCGTCACCCCGCCCGTCGGCTCCACCGACAGCGTGAAGTGCACCATCGGCGTGCTGGCTTCCGGCACCACGGCCACCGTCACCCTGGTGGTCAGGCCGGTCAGCACCGGTGGGGGCAGCATCACCGACACCGCGAGGGCCACGGGTACCACACCCGACCCGGACACCGACAACAACACCGCGACCATCACGACACCGCTCCGCTGACGCGTCGTCGGCCGCGCGGCGGGGCGACACCCGCCCCTGCCGCGCGGCCGGCCCGCTCGGGCCCGCTCCACCCGGTGGGGTCCGGTGGCCCGGTACCCACCTCACCGGCAGCTTCCCCGACGAGCGCCCCCCGTCCGGCGGACGGGGGCGCTCGCGGGCGTCGACGGTCAGGGCCGGTCGTAGGCGGCCAGGACGGAGTCCAGGGCGGCGGCCAGACGGCTCAGGTGGGCGGGGTCGGTGAACATGGTGAAGTGGTTGCCCGGGACGGGGAGTACGGCCAGTTCGCCCTCCAGGTGGCCCTGCCAGCGGGTCTTCGGTTCGGTGCGGATCTGGAGGGCCTCCAGGAGGTCCCGGTTCTCCTGCTCCTCGGCCTCGAACAGGACCAGGTCGGTGCGCAGCGGCCGGTCGGGGTAGTGGCCCTTGAGGGCGTCGTGGTTGTGCTTCCAGGTGCGGAAGAAGCTGCGGTACTCGGCCACCGTGGCCTCGGTCCAGTGCGGCAGCCGCGCGAGTTCGAGCAGTTGCTCCAGGTCGGCGGGCGGGTTGTCGAGCACCGCCGGGTCGAGGTCGTGGGCGAAGGCCTGACGGAGCATCAGGGGGAAGGCGGCGGCGAATTCCTTGTCGGTGATTCGTGAGCCCACGTAGGCCTCCGGCGGGTGGCTGTCGAACATCACCAGCAGTTCGACCTCCTCGCCCTCGGCCTGGAGCTGCAGAGCGAGTTCGAATGCGACGTTGCCTCCGAAGGAGTAGCCGCCTAGCCGGTACGGGCCGTGCGGCTGCGCCATGCGGATCGATGCCAGGTACGCGCCCGCCAGGGCCCGCAGGGTGGCCGGCCGGTCGCCCGGCAAGGTGACGGCCGCGATAGGCGTACGGGCCTGCCCGGCGTGCGAAGCCAGTTGGAAGTAGCAGAAGTTGGTGCCGCCCGCCGGCGGGAGCAGGAAGAGCGTGCGCCCGTCGCCGTCCCGGACCGGGCTGATGCCGTCCACGGCCCCGGAGCCGGCACCGCCGAGCCGCTCGGCGATCCACTCGGTGATCCGGCGGGGTGTGCGCAGGGCCGCGAAGGTGTCCAGGTCGATCTCCGCGCCGAAGGCGTCCCGCAGTGCCGTGACGATGTCGACGGCGGTCAGCGAGTCACCGCCGAGCGCGTAGTAGTCGTCGTCCGGGCTGATCGGCGTCCTCCGCAGGTGGCGCTCGAGGAGGTCAACGACGCCGGCGACGGACGGCCGGGCCGCCTTCTCGGCGCTCCGTTCGTTCCCGGCGGGCTCGCCGTTCCCGGCGCTCCGTGCGGGATCGGCAGGCTCGGCGGGCTCAGGGGGCGCGGCGGGCTCGATCCAGTGGCGGACGGGCCGGAGCGGGTACGGCGGCAGCGAGACCTTGCCCGCCCGGGCGAGGCCCCAGTCCGCGGGCCGCAGGTCCTCGCCGTCGAGCCAGGCGAGGACCGCCTCGTCGGTGCGGTCGGGCTCCTCGCCGTCGAGCAGGGCCTGCAGCCCGGCGCACACCTCCGCGGTGTCGGAGGCGGTGAAGGCGTGGCGGACGGGCATGGGGTCGCGGCCGGTCAGCAGGGTCCTGGCGAGCTCGGCCACAGGCACCGGTTGTGTCTGCAGGAAGTCGAGCAGGTCCTGCGCGCCGGCCCGCAGCGCCTCGGGGTCGCGGGCCGAGAGCACGACGGGGTACCGACCCGCGGGGCTCGGGCCGCGGTACGGCGGTGCGGTCAGCACGATGTGCGCGTTGGTCCCGCCGAGGCCGAAGGAGGAGACGGCTGCGGCGGCCAGCGGCGGGTCGCACGGGGTGGCCTCCGTGATCACCCGGTAGGGCAGCCGGTCCAGCCGCAGAAGGGGGTTGGGGCGGTCGAAGTTGATCTGCGGCGGGATGGTCTGGTGACGCAGTACCAGGGCAGCCTTGACCAGGCCGACCACGCCCGCGGCGGCGTCCAGGTGGCCGAGGTTGGCCTTGACGCTGCCGATGGCACAGCCCGGCGCCGGGCCGCCGACCGCCGTGTGCGCGGCGGCGAGGGCGCGCAGTTCGATCGGGTCGCCGAGCGCGGTGCCGGTGCCGTGGGTCTCGATGTAGCCGATCCGGTGGGCCGGAACGCCGGACTCGGCCAGGGCTGCCAGGATCGCCGCCTGCTGTCCGGCGGGGCCGGGCGCGGTGAAGCCGATCTTGTCGGCGCCGTCGTTGTTGACGGCGGTGCCGCGGATCACTGCGTACACCTGGTCGCCGTCGGCCACCGCGTCGGCGAGGCGTTTGAGCGCCACCACGGCGCAGCCGTTGCCCTTGACCGTGCCGGCGGAGTCGGCGTCGAACACCCGGCAGTGCCCGTCGCGGGACAGGATGCCGCCTTCCTGGTAGCCGTACCCGCCGGTCTGCGGCAGGGTGACGCTGACCCCGCCGGCCAGAGCCAGGTCGCTCTCGCCGCGGCGCAGCGAGGCGCAGGCAAGGTGCACGGCGGTCAGCGAACCGGAGCAGGCGCTCTGCACGGCCATGCTCGGGCCGGTCAGGCCCAGGCGGTAGGAGACCCGAGTGGTGAGGAAGTCCTTGTCGTTGCCGATCAGGACCGGGTAGCTCAACGCGGAGTCGGCGAACTCGGGGCTGCGCAGGACGTTGGCGAGCAGGTAGGTGCTCAGGGTCGTGCTGCCGAAGACGCCGGTCCGCCCGGTGAGGCGGGACGGCGGGTTCCCGGAGTCCTGCAGGGCCTCCCAGGCGCAGGTGAGGAACAGCCGCTGCTGAGGGTCGGTCAGCATGGCGTCCCGGGGCGTCATGCCGAAGAACTCGGCGTCGAACAGGTCGGCGTCGGCGAGGTCGGCGCCGTACGGGACATGGGTGTCGGCGGCGATCTGCTCCGGCGGGACGCCGGCTCCCAGCATCTCGTCCGCACCGAACCTCCGCACCTGCTCGGTTCCTTCGAGCAGGCCGGCCCAGAGGGTGCGGACGTCGGCCGCGCCGGGGAACCGGCCCGCCATCCCCACGATGGCGATCGCTGCGGTCTCGTCGGTCGGCTCAGACACCGGTCTTCGCCTCCTCGGCGGCGGCCGGTCCGGGAACGTCGAGCGCGTCCAGGTGGGCGGCGAGACGGCGTACGGTGGTGTGCTCGAACAGGTCGATGATCTCCAACTCCTTGATGTCCGACCGCTCCTGGAGCCGCTGGTAGACCTCGATCACGTGCGCGGACGACCCGCCCAGGTCGAAGAGGTTGTCGTCCGGGCCGATGGCCGCGCCCGGCAGCGCTTGCTGCCACGCCGCGCGCACCAGTTCGTGGTTGCCCTGCCGGAGCGGGGCTGCGGGCCGGGGTGATTCTGCGGCCGGCCAGGGCAGGGCCCGGTCGTCCACCTTGCCGTTGACGGTGAGCGGCAGCGCGTCCAGCCGTACCAGCCTGCCCGGGACCATGTACGCGGGCACCAGGTCGCGCAGCGCGGCCCGGACCCGCGCGTCGGAGCCGATCGAGCGGCCGACCAGGAAGCCGACCAGCTCCGGCTCGCCCTGCGCGGACCGGGACAGCCGCACGGCGCACTCGCGGACCCCGTCCACGGCCATCAGCGCGGACTCGATCTCGCCGAGCTCGATCCGGAAGCCGCGCAGCTGCACCTGCCGGTCGATCCGGCCGAGGTACACCAGGGTGCCGTCCGGACGGACCACCCCCAGGTCGCCCGAGCGGTACAGCCGCTCCCCCGGACGCGGGCCGGGCAGGAAGCGCTGCTCGGTGAGTTCGGGCCGGCCCAGGTAGCCGAGCGCGACCCCGGCCCCGCCGACCAGCAGCTCGCCGGGCACGCCGACCGGGCACGGGTGCAGGTCCCGGTCGACCACGGTGACCGTCAGGTCTGCCAGCGGCCTGCCGATCACCGACTCCCGGGTGCACAGGGCGTCCTGCGGCCGGATCGGGTGGTACGTGGTGTGCACGGTGGTCTCGGTGATGCCGTACATGTTGACCAGCTGCGCGCGCTCGCCCATCAGCTCGTACCAGGGCCGCAGCGCCGCGAACGACAGCGCCTCGCCGGCGAAGACCACGTGGCGCACGGCGAGCGCGTCGGCCTGCTGCGGCGTCAGCACCTTGAGCAACTGCCGGAACGCGGAGGGGGTCTGGTTGAGCACGGTGACGCCGGTCTCGGCCAGCAGGGCCAGGAAGCGGTCCGGGGACTTGGCGGTCAGCTCCGGCACGACGACCAGCCGTCCGCCGTGCAGCAGTGCACCGAACAGCTCCCACACCGACACGTCGAAGGCGTACGAGTGGAACAGGCACCAGGTGTCGGCCGGTCCGAAGCCGAAGTGCCGTTCGGCGGAGCGGAACAGCCGCATCACGTTGGCGTGGGTCACCTGGACGCCCTTGGGCCGGCCGGTGGAGCCGGAGGTGAAGATGATGTACGCGGGCTCGGCGCGGCGGTCGCCACCCGCCGGGTCGTGCTCGGCGCCCTCGGCCAGCAGGGCCGTGCTGTCCAGCAGGTGCATCCCGGTGTCCGGCCACCGGTTCTCGTCGGCGATCAGCGGCAGCCCGCCCTCGAAGTCGGCGACGATGTGGGCGATCCGGGCGGCGGGCGAGGCGGGGTCGAGCGGCACGTAGGTCTTTCCGGCCTTGAGCACCCCGAGCAGGACGGCGACCAGGTCGAGGCCGCGCCGCATAGCGACCGCGACGCAGTCGCCGGGGACCAGGTCGGCGATTCGGTGGGCCACCCGGTTGGCCCGGGCGTTGAGCTCGGCGTAGGTCAGACGGTCGTCGCCGTCCTGGACGGCGGTGCGGCCGGGATGCTCGGCGACGGTCCGCTCGAACCAGGCCGTGAGCGAGAGCGGGAGCTCGAAGTCCTCCGGCTCACCGATCAGCCGCCGGATGCGCTGCTCCTGGTCGGGAGCCATCGCGGGGAGGGAACGCAGTTCGGTCTCCGGGTCCTCGGCGACCAGCGTGAGCAGGTGCCGCAGCATGCCCTCCGGGTCGGCGTCGCGCAGGCCGTCGACGTACTCGAGGTTGACCGCGAACCGGCCCCCGAAATCCTCCACGGTCATACCGAACGGGTACCTGACCTGCCGCCTGGGCACCAGCAGCGGCTCCACCTCGCTGCCGGGGAGCCGGAGTTCGATCGGCTGGCGGTAGTAGGTGAAGGCGTTGTCGAGAGTCAGCAGGGTGCTCTGCATTCCCTCGGCCACCGTGCGCAGGTTGGCGGCCAGGTCGAAGCTCTGGTGCCGCAGCATGCCGACCGAGTCGTCCTGCACCGTGCGGACCAGGTCGGCGAAGGTCCGGTGGGCGGTGAGGTCCACCGCCAGCGGGAGGGTGTTGACGAAGTAGCCGAACGCCTGGCGCTGGCGCAGACCGCGCCGGTTGCCGAGCGGCACGCCCGCGACCAGCTCGCGGTTCCCGGTGAGCCGGGAGAGCATCACCAGGTGCACGGCGAGGAAGAAGGCGAACGGGCTGGCGCCCTGTTCGGCGAGCCGTGCGCGGATCCGCGCGGACAGCTCGTCATCGAGCTCCAGCCGCCGCTGCGTCCCCGCCAGCGCACCGCCGGACCGCGGCTGTCCGAGCCCGTCGTTGGTCAGCGAGGAGAGCGAGCCGAGCTGCCGGGCGAAGAACTCCAGCGCGGCCGGCGCGGTCACCGGCTCGTCGACCAGATCGGCCGGGTGGAGGGCGGCCGTGCCGGGCAGGTCGGCGGACGGGTCTTCGTAGAGCCGCTCCACCACGTCGACGAAGTTGTAGAACGTGTAGGCGTCGGCGACCAGGTGCGAGAAGAGCAGCGACACGTACACGCCGTCGGCGGCCCGATGGATGGCGAAGTCCACCTGCGACCGGGCCTCCGGGGCGATCGGCGTGTCGGCCAGCGCGGTCAGCCGCTCGACGACCGGGACCCGGCCCGGCCCGGGCAGCTCGATCACGGGCACCGTGAACTCCGCCACCCGGGAGGCGTCCTGGACGCTGACCGCCGCACCGGCCCGGTCGTGGAAGCTGACGCCGAACGCGCCGATCCCGCGGCCCAGCCGTTCGAGCACCGAGCGCAGCCGCTCGACATCGACGTCGCCGTCCAGCCGGTGGCAGACCGGCAGGTTGAAGGAGGCGTCGCCCGGGAACAGGCGGTGGTGGGTGATCAGCCGGAGCTGTGACGGCGTGGCCGAGCGGATGGTCTCCGCTGTCATGAGTCCCCCATGGATGGTGACGAGATCGGGTTACGGCACGCCGGTCTCGTCCGGGTGCTGACCGCAGTTCAGCCGGGAGCGCTGGGGGATGACTGGAGCGCGCACTCGGCCCCGGTGGACACTCGGTTGGGGACGCACGGCCCCGTACGTAAGGGCGCCGCACGCGACGTCGCAGGACGCCACGTCACCACCGACCGCGCACCGAGGTTCTGAGAAGCCTTCATCGCCACCCGGCCCTGCTCGCCCTGGCGTGTGGCGAACAGGTCGCGGGTGCACCGGCTCCCGCTGTGCGGCCGCGACCTCCGGTGGGAGAGTCCTGACTGCATCGTCTCGAGGCGCCAACTACCGTCCCTGCCTGGTCCTACCTCTTCGGCGCCCGCCCCGTGCCGCCCGTCGACCCCGATCCGGACCGACCGGCGCCACCCGAGGACTGGACGTACTGGAGCCGGTACGTCTGGTAGCCCGCTGATCGGCTCCACCTGCTCTTCCGGCGGCCGGCGGCCGTAGTGCACCACGGCGGCCCGGGTCGTGGTCGAAACGCCGGCGTCCCCGGGCTCGGACGCGCGGGGACATCGCCGGTTCGGCCGGGGCCGCCGGGGCGACCTCGGGGAAGCCGAAACCGAACACCTCCCGCAGCACGAAGACCGCGCGCTCGAGCGGACTGAGCCGCTCCATCAGCAGCAGTGCCGCCATCGACACCGAGTCGGCCAACTCCGCCGAGCGTTCCGGGTCCTGGTCAGGGTCGGTCAGCAGCGGCTCGGGGAACCACGCCCCGACGTACGCCTCCTCCCGCCGGACCCGGGCCGACCCGAGCACGTCGATCGAGATCCGGGTCACGACGGACGAGAGGAACGCCTTGACCGACGCCGGTGGCGTCGCCGCGCTGGAGCCACTGGTCAGCCGGCGATGACGGCGAGTTCCCGGCTGGTCCGGTTGAGCCGTTCGCCTCCGTCCGCAGTGCACACCACGATGTCCTCGATCCTGGCGCCGTGGCGTCCGGCCAGGTAGATGCCCGGTTCGACCGAGAACGTCATCCCCTCTTCCAGAGGCCGTGCCGAACCCGCCACGATGTAAGGCTCCTCATGGGTCTCGAGGCCGATTCCGTGACCGGTACGGTGGACGAACTGCGGGCCGTAGCCGGCGTCCGAAATGACGTCCCGCCCGACGGCGTCCAGTTCCTCGGCAGTGATGCCCGGCCGCACGGCGGCGGTCTGAGCCCGCTGGGCGCGCAACAGCACCTCATACAGGCGACGGTATTCCGCCGGCGGCTCGCCGAGCGTGTAGCAGCGAGTGGAGTCGGAACAGTACCCGGCCGCAGTGGTTCCACCGATGTCCACGACCACCGAGTCCCCCGCACGGAGCACCCGGTCCGACAGCTCGTGGTGGGGGCTGGCGCTGTTGGGCCCTGACCCGACGATCACGAAGTCGACCTGGACGTGCCCCTCGGTGATGATGGCATCCGCGATGTCCCGTCCGATCTCCCGCTCCGAGCGTCCCACCCGCAGCCATTCGGCCATGCGTGCGTGCACGCGGTCGATGGCCGCTGCGGCCTGCCGAAGCGCCTGCACCTCCTTCGGCGTCTTACGCATACGCAGCTCACCCAGGACGGGCCCGGCGAGGACTTGCCTGCCGCCGGGCAGGGCTGCCTGGAACGCCATCGCCTTCTCGGCCCACATCCGATTGTCGATGCCGACCGTCCCGCGCGCGGGCAGCCGCGCGACAGCGATCGCGTACGGGTCCTGCGTCTCCTGCCAGCTGATGATCTCCAGATCGAGGCCCGCGGCAGGCGAAGCGTGTGCGGCCGGCTCCTCCAGGGCCGGCACGAGCAGGAACGGATCGCCCTCGACGGGCAGCACCAGGCAGGTGAGCCGCTCGAGCGGTGCGGCGTGATAGCCCGTCAGATACCGCAGATCCGCACCTGGCGAAATCAGGAGGGCGTCGACCCCGGCACGGGCGGCACTTTCACGCGCCTGCCGCAGGCGGCCCGAGGTGACCGTGAGCTGGAGCGGGCTGGCCGGGTCGGGCATGCGAGATCTCCTTCGGGCCTGGCAGGCAGGGACGGGTCGGCCCGCCCATCCACGGGCTGGACTGTGCAATGCCACCGAGCACGCCATCATGGCCGGGGTCCCCACAACCCCTCCCTCAGAGCCCAGGCTGCCGGCAGTCCCGAACGTCAAGGATCGGTCGACACCAACCGCACCGGCAATCGTGCGGTTACTGCGGCTCCCCGCGGATCAGCGACACGCCGCCACTTTACATACCGAACGTTTGTTATGCACCTGATTCCGCGCCTTCTAGGGCCGGCCGGACACGCCCTCTCCCACCGGACGGGGCCGCCGCCCGACGCGCCCGGGCACGAGCCGTGAGGCTCGGCTGCGGGCCGCGCACCGCCGGGCCCTCGTACCGGCGGCAGCGGCCTTGCGCCGTCCGGGTGGCAGATCGCGGGGAAAGCGCCCGCGCGGGGCGCGGCGGGAACGCATCGCACCGAGCGTCCGCAGGAACAGCGAGAAGGGACCGGTTCATGACCGCCCGCACAGGGCAGCGCGGCTCCCCGCCCACAGGCCTGGCACGTCGCTGGAGCCAGGCGGCCGACACCCACCTGACACCGACCAAGCGGTCCCTCCTGGTGACCTGGACCGCCTTCGGTACGACCTTCGGCACCGTCCGGCTGATCACCCACGGCATCCGAGGCGGCTGGCTGCCCTGGGGCAACGTGTCGGCGGGCGGGCGGCATCTGCACCACTACAACATCGGCATCGCGGCCCTGGCCGGCGTCGGCCTGGTCGCCGTACGCGGCGACGACCGGGCGGTCCGGCATCCGCTGGTCGCCGCGGGCTACGGAGCCGGCACGGCGCTGATCGCGGACGAGTTCGCGCTGCTGCTGGACCTGCAGGACGTGTACTGGACCGAGGAGGGCCGGATCAGTGTGGACGTGGCCCTCGGGATCATGGCCGCGCTCGGCACGTACCTCACCGCGGCGCCTTTCTGGCACGAGATCGTCCGGATCACCCACGAGCACGCGAGGCGCCGCGGCGCCGCCCTCCTGGTGCGCTCGGCGCCGTACGACTGATGCCTAGGCCGAAGGGCCCGACGGTCTGTCATACCCACGTGCCAGGATCGCCGTCGTCATGATGAGTGCGGCGCTGCACGAGGTCCTGACCCCCAACTTCCGCCCGACGGCGTTCGGCCTGGCCCAAGAGGTCACGCGCACGAACACAGAACTGTGCTGCCGTCGACCCGACGCCCCAAAATCCTGGGCCGCGTGTCCGGCCGGGAAGTCACAGTGCCGCAGGCTCATCGTGCCCGGGGCAGCTCCACGGGTACGGCAGGTCGTTCGGGCAATGCGTGCAGTCCTCGGCGTTCCGGCTCGGATTGGCCTCGGCATCCCGGCGGTCCAGAGCCTCTGCGGTGGCGGGGTACTTGGCGCGGAGCCGGTCCCGGAGAGACTGGGCCGGCTTGCCGGCCACCAATGCCGCGTCGGGTTCCACCCCCGGGCCGGCGACCACGACACCGGGTGCACGCAGCTGCGTCACCTCCGCTTCCAGCTCAGCGACGCGGGCCTCAAGTCGCTGCACGTCCCGGGCCGCGTCCTTGTAACCCTCCTTGTGGCGCTTGGCGACGTGTGTGAGGGTGTCCACCCGGTCCGCGAAGGCGTCGCGTTCGGCGGCGATCGGCTGTACGACCTGGCCGGCGATGACCGCCGCAATCCAGTCGACCCATTCGTTGATGCGCTCGGTGCCCGGCGCGCCGATCAGTTCGGCGTCCTGCAGGCCGTTGAGCATGGCTGGGCGGATGGCGTCGGCGATGCGCTGCTGCGGGCCGGGCTGCTCGGTCACAGCTGCTCCTCGATGACGATTCGGATGGCTTCGACGACCGCTCTGGTGCGGATGGTGTTGAGGAAGCGATCTTCCCATGCTCTGGCTCTCTGTCCGATGCGGGCGAGCTTGCCGGCTGTGCAGTCGACGCTCTTCCTCACCGGACGACGAGGAAGCCGCCGCAATGCGGGCCGCGGGCATCGACGTGACAGTCGTGCGGTGGTGGGCTGCGACGACATTCCGGCCGCGGCACTGGCCGTACCGCCGCTGACGACGGTCGCCACCGACTCCGCGGCGGACGCCGAACGCATCGCCCGTACCGTCGTACAGGCCCTCACCGGCGAACCCGGGCCACCGGTGCCGACCTCCAACACCTTCAGCCTCGTCGTACGGCAGTCCTCGACCGCGGGGCCGGCTCCGACCCCCGATCCTTTCACTTCGGCGGGCCAGGTGGCCGGTCGCACCCCTTGACCCTCCTTACGCGACATCGGCCTGGAACGGGACGAGTGGGCCTGCTGCTGGACACACCTTTCGACCGGGGTGCCGCCTCTGGTCGGTCGTGGACCCGAGCGGCTTCGGTTCGGCTCGGTCAAAATACCGGGCCGAGTAACAACCCGACGTAGTTCTCGGCGAGTTCGGCACTGTTGATCCGCATCGACTCCGCGTGTGGTGACCGCGATCGAACTGCCGGCGACGGTCCCCGGGCTTGTCGGACACCCTGTCATCGCCCCCTGCCGGCGGCGCTTCGCTGCGAACGTCCTCTTCCCTCGGCCCGTCGAACAGGTTGTCATCGTATGGTGCTCGCGGCTCCGAGTGCCCGGGCCGCCGACGGGAAGCGACGACCTCGCGGGAACGGCCTCGCCGGTGGAACCGTCCGGCGTCACGCCGAGTCCCTGCCCTTCTGTTCGGACGATGCCGACCGCCGTCTAGGCTCGGGGTACATCGACCGGGGAGGGAGCGAACGCGAGTGGGCAGCTGGGAGAGCGCGCTGAACGCGGCCGGGATCAACGACCCCGGACTGCGCGAGGACTACAGCCGACAGCGTCGGCAGGTGACGCAGTACAAGCGTGAGGCCGTGCTGGCCTCAGGACTCCTCCTGCCGCCGCGGCTCGTGCCGCACGTGATCGCGGCCACGGCCTACATGCACCGCACCGACAGCCTGCTCGACAGCGGCCCGCTCGACGACCGGAAGGCGGCGTACGCGCACTGGGAGCGGGAGGTCGCCGACAGCCTCGCCACCGGCGGGACCGACAACCCCGAGCTGCGCCCGCTGCTGAACACCGTCGCCGCGCACCCGACCCTGCGCGACCGCGCGCTGGAGCACCTCGCCGGGGCCGCCGCCGACCTCGACTTCGCCGGTTTCGCCACCGAAGCCGACTACCAGCACTACGTGGACGGCTACTCGCTGCCCGCGTTCATGGTGGTCGCCACCCTGCTCGGCCCGGACGGCGACCAGACGGCCTACCGGACTGCCTGTCGCACCTTCATCGACGCCAGCCAGCGGCTCGACTTCGTCAGCGACCTCGCCGAGGACTTGGCCGATGGCCGCCTGACGATCCCCGAGCAGACCCTGATCCGACACGGGGTCACCCGCACCGATCTGGAGCAGGCCCGCAACCTCCCGTCCGTCCGGGCGATGATCACCGGCCAACTCGACCAGGTCGACCGCACCCTCGCCGAGGGTCGCGCCGTGGTCGGACTCGTCCCACCCGCCCACCGGCCCATGGTCCGCTGCATGATCGGCCTGGACGAGCTGACCAGCGCCGCCGCCCGCGCCGACATCCCGGCCCTGCTGCGCCGCTCGGCCGGCCCTGCCAAGCTCGCCGCCCTTCGCCTGCTCGGCCTCGAGTACCTCCGGGCGCGCCGCGCGAGCCGCTGAGCACCATGGCCCCGCCCCGGGCCGCCCTGGTAGCTGCGAAGACGTGCTCCACCGTGGTGCGGCTGGTCGACAGGGTTCCGGTCCGGTCGGCCAGGTGCATGGTCACACGTGCCCCTCGGACTCCGGGATATCCCCATGCACATGACGGGCAACCAGCGCCTGCCGTGATCGCCCCTGGCGGGCGAGCTTGAGCTCAGCCCGGGGCGCTGTCATCGAGACCTGGTCATCTCAGCGATCCTGGTGAGGTCGAGGTCATCGCCGCTGATATCGGCAAGCCAGTCGTCATGGACGTATTCGAACGCATACGTCCGGGTGTCGAGTACACCGATGCTGCCGGCCGTGATCCGCTGCTCCGGATTGATCGGCTCCGGCTGCCACCGATCCCTCTTGGGGTCGACCAGCTGGGCGAGCGCGTGTGACACCGTCGGGCCGTAGCGGCGGGGTCCGTTCTCGTGGTGGGACTGGCCGCCGACATGCAGGCGCGGCTGGAGATGCTCGATGAGCCTGGAGAGCCTCTCCCGATCTCCCATTACTGATGTTCTCGGCCTGGAATCCCTCGGTGGCGGAGGCTGGATCCGTGCATCCCGGTGCACTCCGGTCAGCATCGCTCGTTCCGTACGGCCGAAATCTCCGTCCACCGTCTTGCCGCGATGCCCGACCTACTGCCCGCGCCTCGCGCGGTGGGCTGCGATCAGGTCGCGGTACCAGGGGCACGAGGCCTTCGGGATGTGCACCTGGGTGTCGACGTGGACGAGGCCCGAAGCGCTGGCGGTAGCCCTCAGCCCAGCGAGCACCCCAGCGGACACAGCCGCTCCTGCCGACCCACACGCGGACGGGCTCGGTTCCGCTTGCGTCACATCCCTGGACGCGAACCGACCCACATGTTGTCATGTTCGCGACCAAAGCCCGGGTTTCACGGGACCACCGCGGCACCCAGGGTTGTCGGATGAACGGAAGGAAAAGCCCGTGATGCTACGTGCGCTGGCCGCCACGGGGGTTGTCGCATCGCTGTTCGGCGGCACGATCGCCCAGAGCAGCTCGGCCCTGCCGACCACGCCCCCGCCGGACAAGATCGTCATCGATGTGGCGACCGTCAACGGATCCGGCTGTCCGGCCGGGACCGCCGCGGTCGCCGTCGCCCCGGACAACACCGCCTTCACCGTGACGTACAGCTCCTACCTCGCCCAGATCGGCCTCGGCTCCAAGCCGACCGACTTCCGCAAGAACTGTCAGCTGAACCTTCGCGTGCACGTCCCGCAGGGCTTCACCTACGCGATCGCCTCCGCCGACTATCGCGGCTTCGCCCACCTGGAGAAGGGCGCGAAGGCCGTCCAGCGGGCCAACTACTACTTCCAGGGCTCGCCCCAGACCGACTCCCTCAGCCACCAGTTCAACGGCCCGTACGACGACAACTGGCAGGCCACCGACACCGTCTCAGTCGCCGCCCTGGTCTGGGCGCCGTGCGGCGAGCAGCGCAACTTCAACATAAACACCGAACTGCGAGTCAACGCCGGCACCTCCGACCCGACCAAGACGACCAGCTTCATGACGATGGACTCGACCGACGGCGACATCAACACCGTCTACCGCCTCGCCTGGAAGTACTGCCCCTGACGGCCGCCGGGCGGGCCGTCACCCCCGTACGGCCCGCCCGCGCCGAAGGCCTCCACCGCGGACAGCTCCTCGACCTGCCACGCGGCGCCGGTCAGTAACTGATCACGATCCTCGGCACGCTGTGCTTGTCGTTGAGCATCCCGGTGGCGCCGGTGAAGCCGATCAGGGCCGGGCTGGGCAACTTCACCGCGACGTCGATGACCTCTCTGCCGTCGATGGCCACCAGCAGACGCCCGTTGAGCACCCGGAACTCGACAACCCGCTCGCCGGCGCGCAGGTTGGGGATGCCGGTGGTGGTGGCGGCGTACACCAGTTGCTGGCCCTTGCTGCCGGTGGCCACACCCATGAAGTTGTCGGACGGGTCGCTGGGGCCCTTGTGGGTGACCAGGGTGACCGCCACCCCGTGCAGCCCGGCGTAACCCAGACCACCACCTCCGATGCCGAGGGAGTGGTCGGTCTCCAGGCCGGCGTCGAGGATCACCAGGGCCAGGCCGTCCGCCCCGGTGCCGCCGCCGATGACCGAGGAGAACTTGCCGGAGAGCTTCGCGGTGGGCACGGCGAGCGGACAGATCGCCGAACCGACCTGGCTGTTGAGGGCCTCGGTGAGGACGAGGTCGGTACCGGAGAGCTTGGCGCTGCCGTTGAGCGCCCAGCCGGTGACGGGTGGCAGCGGCCCGCTCTGCACCCCGCTGCCGTTGAACCGGACGGTCTGCGCGCCCTGGCCATCGTTGCCGGTGATCAGGTACGTCCCGGTGGGAGCCGCCCCAACGGCCGTCGGCACGAATTTGATGCGCTGGATGTACTCCTGGCCGGGGGTGAGCTCCTGCCCCTCGGGAATGGGGTCGATCGGGTGGTAGGGCGCGGTGGGCGGCGCAGCCTTGGTGATCGTCAGCGGCAGATTGCCGGTGTTCTTGATCACGAAGCTCTGCTCGGCCCAGCCGCCGACCGGTACGTTCCCGAAGTCCAGCGCCATCGGAGTGATCGTCATATGCGGTGCGCCGTTGATCGCCTTCCCACTGAGCGGCACGGTGACGAACCGTTGGGAGACACCGGTGAGGGTGAACTGGGAGCGGTCGCCGCCCGACGGACTGGGGACCTTCGGGGCGTAGGTCACGTCCACGGTCAAGGACGCGCTGGGGTGGATCACCGTGCCGGGCTTGGGCGGGTTGTTCAGGGTGAAGGGCGCGGCGGGCAGGGTGACGGAGGCCACCGTCTCGTCGGCGTCGCCGGTGTTGGTGATGCTGACGCTCAGGTTCTTGGAGGTGTTGGTGGCGATCTCGCCGAAGTCCAGCGAGGGCGGGGCGGCGGCGAAGCCCGGCTTGGTTCCGGTGCCGTACATGTCGAAGCCCACGATGCCCTGCTTTCCGTCGACTGTGACGTCGAAGGTGAGCGTGGCCGTGGCGTCACCGGCCACCGTTGGGGTGAAGGCGACGGGCACACTGAGCTTCCCGTCCTTGTTCAGCGTGATGGGCAGGTTCGGCGGCGGGGTGCCGATGGCGAAGGGGGCGGTAGTGGTCACCTTGTTGATCGTCACCGTCCGGGTCGCGGTGACCGCTTCGGCGCTGCGGCCGGTGGTGCCGACCGCGACCCGGCCGAAGTCGACCGTCTTCCCGGTCAGCGCCGACTGGGACGGGCTGCCGAAGCCGATCACCTTGCCGTCCCTGGTCCCGACGTAGACCCGCCCGTTGCTGATGGCGGGGACGGGGAACTTGACGGCGGTGCCGATATTGGCGGACCAGCGCACCTTGAGCACGCCCTGGACCGGGATGGGGTCGTACGCGCGCACCTGGGCGTCGGCGCCGTCGGGTCCGGTCGGGCAGATGATCCAGACCAGCGCCGATCCAGGGGTCGTCCCGTGCGAGGAGACCACCGGGGAGCCCGGGTAGTGGCCGATCGGACCGCTGGTGCCCACACTGGTCAGCGCGGGCACGCCGGTGCCGGTGGTGCCGTACCTGAAGGCGCGCAGCACGCTGTCGTTCTCCGGAACGTAAACATAACCGCCGTCGCCGCCCCAGACCGCCGGATGGCCCCAGACCCCGTGGTACGGGCCGGCCATGTTGACCACCAGGTCGGTGTCGTTGGGCCCCTGCTTGCGGCCGCCGAGGCTCTCGCGGTTGAGCAGGAAGACCCGGCCGTCCTTGCCGATCTGGACCAGCAGGTGCGGGTACTGCGTGCCGGTGCCGAACGGCGGGTTCGGCAGGGCGACCGGTCCGCCGGAGCCGAGGTCCATGTCGTCGCGGTCCAGCTGGTCCGCGTTGGCGGGGCAGAAGAAGTCCTTGGCGGCCAGGGCCGGACCACTGCTGGCGAGGTGGACCACCGACTCCGCCAGCTGGCCCGGCGGCCGGCTGCCCGGGCCCTTGGGGGGCGAGACGCCATTGCCCGTGGAGAAGAAGATCCGGCCAGGGCCGTCGGAGACCAGGCCGCCGCCGCTCATCCAGACCCCGGCCATGCCGGAGGAGCTGCCGTTCTCGGTGGCCCACATCCGCAGCGCGCGCGTGTCGGTCCTGACGCCCACCACATAGCCGACGTACGGACCGTGGTCGCAGTGCGAGCCGAAGCCGGCGAAAATCTCATTGTCGAGCAGCAGCAGTCCCGGGCGCTGCATCGCGGTGAACGGATTGAACCGGCTCTGCGGGAAGTTCACCGGACTGCCCTGGATGGTGACCGGCCAACCGGGCTGGACGCTGCCGGTGGCGGGCTCAAGCGCGAACATGTACCAGTGCGGGTTCTGCACGTCGGGACCGTCGTTGACCTTGGCGGTGACGTACACCAGCCTGGTCGTGGGGTCGTAGACCGGGGTGGCGGTGACCCCGATGTTCGGCACCAGGTCACCGCAGCCGATCGCCGACGCGGGCCACGGTTTGCCGAGCGACTTGCTCCAGAGGATGCTGCCGCTGACCGCATGGATTCCGTAGACCATGTTGTTCTCGGTGGCGGCGATCAGGGTGTCGCCGATGACCAGGGGCTGGGCGTAAACCTGGCCGTCCAGCTGGGTGGCGAACAGCTGGCCGAAGTCGCCCGAGCTGACGTTCGCCGGCGACAGCTCCGGTTCGTTGGGCGTCCACCCGGTGCGCATGGGGTCGATCGACACGGTGGTGTCATCGGTGATGGCCGTGGTCTGCTGCGTCAGAGTCATGCGGTGCCTCCGGTGCGCGCGATGATGGTCGTTGCATTGCTACGGATATCCCCGGCCGCCACTCTCCGTTCGTGCCAAGAGGAGTTAAATCCCGCAATTGGGCGACATACCGTCAGATCCTTTTGGCTCACGCGTCGTCATGGGGCCAAGACTCTGGGGGTCCAGTGAGCTGCCAGCGTTGGGCGGAGACCTCGACGGTGCCGGCCGTGAATCGTCGCCCTGGCCGACGCCGTCCCGCCGGTCGACCGTGCCGGAACGCTCGGCCGTGGCCAGCCGTGGGACGGGCGCACCGCCGGAGAGCAGGGACTGCAGCACCAGGACAGTTGATCGACGGCATACGGTGGCGGATCCGGACCGGGGCGCCGTGGCGGGACGTGCCGCAGCGGTACGGCCCGTGGGATCGGGTCTACGACCTGTTCAGGCGCTGGCAGCGCAACGGGGCCTGGAAGCGGATTCTGGGACAGCTGCAAGCCCGGGCCGATGCGAACGGACCGATCATCTGGGAGGTGAACGTGGACTCCACGATCGCCCGCGCCCACCAACATGCCGCCGGAGCGCGCAGGTGCGACTTGCAGAAGGAACCTCCCGGCGGTGTCGATGTCGAGCCTGACGATCACGCCCTGGGTCGCTCCCGTGGCGGATGGACGACCAAGCTGCACCTGGCGGTCGAGCAGGGGCAGAAGCCGCTGTCGCTCCTGGTGACCGCCGGCCAGCGGCACGACAGCCCGCAGTTCCGGCCCGTCCTGGAGAGCATCCGAGTGCCTCGCCCCGGTAGCGGACGACCGCGCACGCGTCCTGCCACGGTCCGCGCCGACAGGGCCTACGGCTCCCGGGCGAACCGTGCCTATCTGCGCAGGCGCGGCATCCGCTGCACCATCCCGGAGAAGGCCCGGGAATGGATCGCCGACCCGGGCACGCTGCCCTACGACGCCTCACCGGTCGGACTCGGGCAAGCCGAGTGGCAGGAGTCGACTCTCCTGGGAGTCGTGGTGACGACGGGACCTCTGTGACGGGCCGACCTTCCCCGTCCGAGGTCCCGGGACGTCCCGGGGAAGGTCACCGTCGTGCGTCGTCGAATGCGGCTGGGACTGCCGGGGCAGCAGCCATCGCGCCCGCAACTGCGGGGAGTTCGGCAATGGCGTAATGGAACATGCACGGCATCCCGCCCGCGCGGGCGGGCGGGATGCCACAGGTTCTTCGGGGTACTACTCGATCAGCCGGGCAGCGAACCGACGTTGACCGCCGCCCAGGCGGTGGCGACCTGCTTGGACTCGGTGGAGTCGGCGCCGTACAGGTCGGTGGCGGCCTTGAGCGTCGCGTCGCGGGCGCCCGCGTAGTCGGTGGTGGAGGTGAAATAGGTGGTGAGCGCCCGGTACCAGACCTGGGCGGCCTTGTCCCGCCCGATGCCGGTGACCGAAGTGCTGTTCACCGTCGGGCTGTTGTAGTCGAAGCCATTGATGCTCTTGCTGCCGCTGCCCTCCGACAGCAGGTAGAAGAAGTGGTTGGCCACGCCCGAGGAGTAGTGCACGTCGAGGTTGCCCACGCCGTCGTACCAGGAGTCGGCCGAAGAGCCGTCCTTGGAGGGCTGGTCCATGTACCGCAGCGGCGTGTTGTTGCCGTTGAGGTTGATCAGCTCGCCGATCCAGTAGTTCGGCGGGTTGGCGGGCAGGTTGGCGTACCACTCGACCATCGTGCCCATGATGTCGGAGGTCGCCTCGTTCAGACCGCCGGACTCCCCCGAGTAGTTGAGGCCCGCGGTGGCCGAGGTGACGCCGTGCGTCATCTCGTGACCGGCGACGTCGATCTCGGTGAGCGGGGCACTGTCGTTCTGCCCGTCGCCGTAGGTCATGCAGAAGCAGGAGTCGTCCCAGAACGCGTTCACGTAGCCGGTGTCGTAGTGCACCCGGCTGAGCGCGCCGACGCCGTCGTTGCGGATGCCGTTGCGGCTGAAGGTGTTCTTGTAGAAGTCCCAGGTCTTGGCGGCGCCGAAGTAGGCGTCCACGGCGGCGGATTCGCGGTTGGCGGCGGTTCCGTCGCCCCACTGGTCGGTGGCGTTGGCAAACAGTGTGCCGTTGCCGGAGGTACCGTTGCCCATGTCGTTGGCGGACTGGCCGCCACGGCTCGCGTCCTGCAGCTGGTACTGCGAGCCGGACTGCGTGGTGGTGAGGTCGACGCTGCCGACGAACACGCCCTTGCCGCTGCCGGTCTCGATGCCCTCGAACTTCTGCAGCACCGCACCGCTCTTGGCGTCCGTTACGACGTGCAGCTTGCTCGGGGTGCCGTCCTTCTGCCGGCTGGTGACCACGGTCTCCCAGGCGAGGATGGGGGTGCCCTTCGCCGCCCAGACCACCAGGCGCGGGGCCGTCTGAACGGTGGACCCGGCCTCGGCGGCAAGGGCGGTGGCCTGTGCCTTGGGGGCGGCCTGGGCGGGGGTGATGGCGAGGCCGTTGAGCGAGGCCTTGGCGGCGCGGTCGACACCCCTGGTAGACCCGTTCGGTGCCTGATGCACGATCAGGTCGCCCCCGAGGACGGGCAGATCGTGGTACATGCGCTCGTAGCGCAGGTGACGGGTGCCGTCGGCGTCCCGGAACGCGTCCTTGACGACCAGCTTCTCCTGGTCGCTCAGGCCCAGCGACTTGGCCAGCGCCAAGCTCTGTACCCTTGCGTCGGTGAACAGTTGGGCCCGGCTCGCGAACTGCGGCGAGGCGGCGGCCGTGGGGGCGGTGGCGGTGGCCTGCGCCAGCGCCGGTATGCCGGCCAGGAGCAGGGCGGCGGAGGCGGCGATGGCAGCCTTCGGGACCCGGGTACGGGCGTGTGAGGACATGGGACTCCTTCGCACAGTGGGGTTAGGCGCAGGGAGCTGATGGGGGGGAGCGCACGGTGGGCGGGAACCCTGCGGTGCGGCTGGGAAAAGCCTGGCAGTCCGCCGAGAGGAATGACATGGCCACGGCGAAACCTTCACGGAAACTACAGCGCGTAAAGCCGTTCGGCGGGCCCAACCCCCGTCAAACGGCGGGATTATGACTCCTCATCAGATACCGGAGCGCCACATGCGGCGATCGTTCGCCTCCGGAGCGCAACCAAGCCGTTGGCCCAGGGGCAGGGGTGGCGTCAATCGGCCTCGACGGCTCCGAGGAGCAGGTACGGGTCGGCGCCCTTGAGGCTGATCGTGCCGAAGGGGTCGTCGATGCGGCGGTCCTCGAAGACGCCCGGGGCCTGTGCGTCGTCGGTGGCCGCGTAGTAGTCGTAGATGTTTCCCATGGCCTGACCGTCCCAGCCGCCAGTGGGGTGCGTCAGGAACCAGCCGTCTCTGTGATCAGAGCCACCGCCGCGTCGAGCTTGCCGAGCTCCTCCGGGCTGAGCGTCGGGTTAGCGGCCCGCCGCAGCCTGGCCTCCGCAAGGTGTACCTCTTCGATGCCGCCGAGATGCCGTAGCAGCGAGGAGAGCACGGCTCGGCTGCACGGCTGGGGTGACGGGCGAGCGAGGTGGCGTAGCGGCTCATGGTGTGGAGGGTCGCCTGAGGGGTGAGTGCCTGGCCGCCGAGGATCACGTCCTGCAGGTCGCGGAAGTACTGGACGTACGGGTCCGGGGTGAACGTGCTGAGCATGACGGCGGGTTGGTCGGTCGTGTCGGCGAAGGTGTGCGGTGCCCGGGCGGGAGCATCACAGGAGGGCGGCGTGGACGGGCTTGTCGGTCCCTCACGGCCCGGCAGTGTCACCACCAAGGCAAGCCCGACGCCTCCCACGGCCCGTACTGCGGCCCGCGTCCCACGCATCGATGCGACTCCCCTTCGTGTCGCGCGCGCCGGACCGGCTCAGCAGGTGCGGCGGCGGTACGCACCGTCCCCGGCCGGGACGACGTTCCGGTCGCGCAGGACCACCGACAGCCTCTTGCCCCACGACTTGCAAGCGGCGGCGAGCCCCTCGGCCTTGTACTCGATAACGAAGACCCGGTCGTCGTACGCGTCGGCGTAGGCCCCGCACTCGTCGTACTGCCCGCATTCCTCGGCGACCGCGAAGTCGAACCCGAGGCTGCGCCCCTGCCGTGCCAGGCCCGCGGCGTTCTTCTGACCGATCGCCAGACCGCCCGCGTGGGCCCGGTCGACGAGCAACTTCCCGAAGGCCAGGTCGTGGTCGGCGGTCAGGAGCCCCTCTGACCGCTCGTGAGAGTCGAGGTTGTCGGCCTCGACCGCCTGGAATCCGGCTGCGGCGCAGCCGTCGATCCACTCGCCCACGATCCCGGCGAGCTGCTCGCGCTTGGCAGCCGTGGAAATGTCCAGCAGGGCCTCCTGCCAGTCCCTGTCGACGACCATTGCGCCGCCGGAGCGAAGCAGCAGGTCGGGGTGGTGGGCCTGCCACCAGTCGGTGGCGTCCGGCTGGGCCTGGAAGGCGTTGACGTAGCAGATGTTGTACAGGCCGGGCGTGGGCTTCGCGGCACGGTCGCGGGAGACCGCGCGTACACCGGGCGGCGGCGGGTAGGCACCGCCGATCTGGTAGTCGAAGGAGATGCCCGGCTCCGGCAGAACCACCGCGCCCCCGGCGTTCGCCCTTGGTGCGGCAGCGGTCGACGGAGCGGCGGACGACCGGGCCGGCGCAGCGGTGTCCTCGCCGTCGGACGCGGAGCATCCGCTCGCGGCCGCAGCGAGCACACCGCACATAGTCACCACTGTCAGCACGCGGTGCAGGGCTGGGCGGATTCGGTCGGCCATGGTCCGGGTCTCCTGTTGATGTATGGTCAACTGCTCTGCCGGCGACGGAGGACAGCCGAGGACGTGGGGTCGGCAGGACCCGCCACTTGGGACGTGCCGAACGCGACACCCGGTTCCTGCCCTGTTCAGATCTCGACGCGAGGCTGCCCGCTCATGGCGCCGAGGCCGCCGTCGACCGGAATCCGAGCGCCGGTGATGTAGCCGGCGTCGGGGCCGGCGAGGAAGACGACGACTCCGGCAGCAACGGTCAGAGCATGCACGGCTTCGAACAGCCGTTGGGCATGACGGCCGGCCGGCGTGTCCGCCGCGCCGGGATCCGCTTCCGCATCCTCGGGAAACTCTGACCCGGGCGGTTCGAGGGCTGGCAGGGCGGCGGACAGGCAACTGCGGTGGGCGGCGGCGACTTCCTGAACGCGCCGGGACAGGCCTTGCCACAGATGGAACCGGTCGCTGACCCGGACAGCGTCGGGGGCACCAGCGGCAATGCCCTGCCGGTAGGTGAGCGAGCCGTCGCGGCAGGCGATCTCAACACCAGGATGCTCGCGGAGCCAGCGGCTCAGTTGCTCGGCATCCCTGCCCTCCCAGAGCGTCACCGGCAGACGGGTGGTGGCGTCGACCAGGAGTGTGCCGTAGGTGCCTCCGTACAGCGCGAAGTCGTCCACCCCCAGCACCCGGGGTGTCACCGGCCGCGGCAACGGCACCCGCATCAACTGGGCGAGCACGGTGCACCGCGAGAGCACGACGTTGAGGATGCGCAGCATCCGGGCCCCGCCCCGGCCGGCCAGCACGACGCCGACCGCCTCGACCAGGTGCTGCAGCAGGGGGTTCGCCGCTGGTATCGCATTGCCAGTCCTGCTACCTGCTCACGAAGGTCACCTTCGGGCAGGCCGGGTCCTCGCAGTACAGGCGTCGCACACTCAAGTCGATCCGAACGGGCCGGCCGCCGACCGTCGCGTCGGTCAGGTGCCGCACGTAACGGCTGTGGACCCACTCGCTCAACGCCCCGCATCCCGTACATCCCGCTGGATCCCGGGACCGCGTACGGGCCTGGATCACCACGACAGGACCGGAAACATCGACCGACGCCACCAACACATCCGCCAAGTGCGGCAACAGCGAGACCAGTTCAGCAGAACACCGTCAGAGGCTGCCCAGCACCGGGACGAAACGATCTCCGGCTACGAAAATCTTGCCAGAGCCACTCCCCGACCACTCAGCCGCGAGCTGACCCGTTGCCGTATCGCATATGCGATACGGCAACGGGTCAGGTGAGGTTGTCTCAGTGGTGGTAGGCGTGGACGACCGCATGCCCCCGGCCACGTGCGATCAGCCAGCGGTTGACCGGCACGGTCACCGTGAAGGCGATGACCAGTGAGGCCGCGAGGGAGATCCAGAACAGTGCCTGGGTCAGCCCAGCGTCCAGCGCGCCCGGGACGGCGACCATGAAGGCGTTGTCGACGATCTCCATGACGACGATGGAGACGGTGTCCGCCGCCAGGGCGACCTTGAACGCCTGACGCGGGTCGAGGCCGACCCGCAGGACGCCGCGCATGGTCAACCCGTATCCGAAGACGAGGCCAACGCGATGGACAGCACGACGGTGGCCCCGTTGTGCAGACCGAGCGCGGTCCCGATGACCATGCCGAGGATCTCACCGATCGCGCATCCGGTCAGGCAGTGCAGGGTCGCCTGCGCGGCGGTGCGCCAACCGCTGTCGGCCCCGTGGGCCGCGTGGTCGCCGTGGTGGTGCTCGTGCCGGCTGTGCTCATGTCCGGCGTGCTGGTCCATGGTGCCCTCCCGCGCTTGTCTCCGTGGTTGCTCAACCCAGTCAACACTATACCCCTGGGGGGTATTCCGCTCATCCGTCCGGGGCGGAGCCCGGGACACGCTGCAGGACGGGGCTTGACCCCGGATGTTGGACACCAGACACACTCGGACCTTGATGAGTCTGGGTGGACAGGAGTCCTGCACAGATGGTGATGAAGCACTGCCCGCCGGAGTTCAAGGCGGACGCGGTCGCGCTGTACGAGTCGCGTCCTGGATCGACGATCAAGTCGGTCGCCGACGACCTCGGAAATAGACCCGGAGACCCTGCGGAACTGGATCCGGGCGGCCGGCAAGCGCACGCCCCGGGCCGGCCCGGATCGCCAGCCTGCGACTGCGGCGACCACGCCGCGCCACCGCCGCGGTCAGCACCAAGTACGTCGGCGACATCACCTACCTGTCCGTCGGCTCCGGCAGCTTCCTCTACCTGGCGACCGTCATCGACTTGGCATCCAGGCGCCTGGCCGGCTGGGCGCCGGCCGACCACACGCGCGCCGACCTGGTCATCGACGCCCTGCACGCGGCGAACGCACCCGCACCAGCCTGACCGGAGCCGTCCTGCACACCGACCACGGAAGTCAATACACCAGCCTCGCGCGTTCACCGACGCCTGCCGGCGAGCAGGTGTCCGCCAGTCCATGGGCGCGGCGGCAGCAGCGCGGACAACGCAGCGGCCGAGAGCTTCAACGCCACTCTCAAACGGGAGTTGCTGCAAGGACGCAGAGGCTGGACCACGAGCGCGAGGCCCGTCTGGCGGTCTTCCGCTGGGCACACCGCTACAACACCGTCCGACGCCACTCCAGCCTCGGACACCGCAGCCCCATCGCCTACGAGACGGCACTCAGCACAACATCAACTACCCTGACCAAAGCCGCATCGCCCGTGTCCAACATCCGGGGTCAAGGCCCACGAACGATCAGAAGCCAGCCCGGTCCCGGTCAGGCAATACCAATCTGCATTGCCACATCCGGGAATTGTGATGAACGCCCTTATCGGGCGCGGCCCCACGGGCGCACCGGCATCAAGGCAGGCGCATGGGGACGGGGCCTTCAGGGGGCCTGATCCCAGCGAAAGGCCCGGTCAGCCCGCCGCCCCGGCCCGGCGCCGGCAGAGAAGGCAGTACTACTTCGCTGGTTGATTCGAGTGGGGCGCTGACCTTGGGTCAACATGAGCCGGAGCGAGCCCCGGGCCCACTCATCGCGGGCCAGGCGGCCGGGCCGGGAGCCGCGTCAGTTCCTCGGGCTGAGCCGTCGCCGGACGTCGAGGGTGAGCTGGAGGCCGTCCAGGACGCTCTCCGGTGCAATCCGCGACGTGGCGTTTCCTGCCAGGCAGGCCAGCACATGGTCGATAACGGTCGCGTACGGGGCGCGATCGGGCAGGTCGATGGTGCGCCGGCCGACGTCGGTGTACTCGACGAGGATGGTACGGCCCGGGCCCTCGGCGCCGCCCGTGAAGTGTGTCTCCAGCACGCCGTCGGCGAAGGCCAGGCGTGCGCCGCCGCCCATCCCATAGGGCCCGGGCATGAGGGCGGAGGCGCTGCACCGCACGATCGGCCCCCCGGGGTAGTCGAGGAGCACATGAGCGGCCGAGCCGCGCCGTTCGCCCTCGACGCCGAGGGCCGTGACGGACGCTGGGAGGCCGACGGCGATGGCCACGAGGTCCAGGTCGGTGTGCATCGCATCCATGGCCAGGGAGGCCAGGTGCAGGTCGTAGCCCGGCCACAGCAGCGCGGTGCGGGTGTCGATCTCCCAGGTGCGCAGCGGTCCGTACGTCCTGTCGGCGATGGCCTTGAGCACGTACTCGTTGACGGGACTGAAACGGGCGAACATATCGACGAACACCTGCCGTCCACAGGCGCGCTGGGCCTCGACGATTCGCCGGGCATCCTCCATCGAGCCGGCCAGCGGCAGCTCGCACAGCACGTCCTTGCCCGCCTCCAGTGCCCGTACCGCCTGCTCGGCGTGGAGCGGCGTGGGCAGACAGACGTCGATCAGTGCAAGGTCCGGGTCGCCGTGGACGGCATCGAGGTCGGTGGTCGTCTCGAAGCCGAACTCCTCCCGGAAAGCGGCGAGTTTCGCCGGGGTCCGGCCGAAGACAACGACCTTCTCCACGTCGGGCCGGGCGGCATAGACCGCGGCGTGCGCGCGGCCGAAGCCCGTGCCCAGCAGACCGATCCTCATGATGAAGCTCCCTGTTCAGGCTATGGAACCACTCGAGTTCGAGTCTCCCGGCTGACGGATCGTGAGTGATCCGACCGTAGTCGTCGCGGTCGGGTCGCGGTCCCTTTCTCTCACCACCACCGGCCCGCACCCCGGAGGCTCACGGGGTCGCTCACACAGACGGACAACGCTTGCTTCCTGCTCTCCTCACCTCGACGCATGGGGTCTCGCCGTTGACAACCCGTCCGGGAGACGGCGCGCGGCGGCGGCGCTCCACCGGAACGCCTGAGGTTCACAGACAGCGACGGGATGACCACCAGGGAACGTGCGCGACGGGAGGAAACGGATCAGGGACGGGACCAGGTCCCGCCCCGGACTGCAGCAGGCGCCAGTACTCCGCCTCGCTATCGAGTCTGCGCTTACGTCCCCGCCTCGCCATCAACACACCCATCATGATCAAGGAGTGTTGCGACAAGCATGAGAACCCAAGAGTCCAGGGGTCAGTTTTCACGAGTCGGCGACACACCTGGATGCGCAGCCTCCATCCCGCCGTGTGATCACGACGCCGAACAGGCCGTTTGGCTTGGTCTCGAGGGCCCGCCGCCGCGCGCGTACGGTGGATGTATGGCCGGACGGGTAGCCGGTGGCAGGCACTGCCGGCTGCCACTTCGGGTGACCGCACGCCGCGATGCGGTGTTCTGCTCCCATCCAGGAGGGAAAGGCCATGCCCGAGCACAGGATCGGCACGCAGGAGGAATTCGAGGCGGCCCGAGAGGAGCTGCTTGCGGAGGAGAAGAAGCTCACCCGACGAAATGACGAGCTCGCGCGGAAGCGGCGGGAGCTTCCCTGGGTGCCGGTCGAGAAGGACTACAGCTTCGAGACCGAGGGCGGGACCAAGTCGCTCGCGGACCTCTTCGACGGGCGCTCGCAGCTGCTTGTGTACCACTTCATGTTCGGCCCGCCGTACGAGGCCGGATGCCCGGTCTGCTCCTCGATCGCGGACACCCTCAGCCCCAACGCGGTCCACCTGAAAGCCCGCGACGTGACGCTGATCTGCTCCTCGCGGGCGCCGGTCGACAAGCTCCTCGCCTACCGGGAGCGGATGGGCTGGCGCTTCGACTGGGTCTCCACCGTCGGCAGCGACTTCCACCGCGACCTCGGCTTCCATTACACCGAGGAGGAGCTGGGGCCGTTCCTCGAGGGTGACATCCCGCCGACCGTGCGTCAGATGGCGGAGGCCTGCGGCACCGACGTGCTCGGGTACGTCACCGAGGGGCCCGGGCTGAGCGCCTACGCGCTCTCGAACGGCACCGTCTACCGGACGTACGTCAGCACTGCGCGCGGCCTTGAGCCTGCCATGGCCTACTACGGCCTCCTCGACCGGACGCCGATGGGCCGACATGAGGACGGCGAGGAGACCCACTGGCTGCGCCGCCACGACGAGTACGGGAAAACCTGAGGATTCGACCGACTTGGGCAGATCCCGCATTGTGATGGCTGCCCCTGCACCAGGCGACGCCGACGCCGTGCCAGGGATCGGATGGCCCGTCCCCTCATACGCCGCCGAGTGATCACAGGTTCGCCGCACCTCCAGGCACCACGCCCCAGGTCCGGCAGACCCACCTGGAACGCACCGTACGCCACCTCGCTGCGGAAGGACGCGATGCGGAGGACCCGGCGCGCGGCGCGGCGACGTACGTCGTCAAGACCGGCCGCCGCAGGATGACCGGCAGCCAGGAGGATGCTCACCGACAGCGCCCTCGACCTCGACCTCGCAGCCGCCCGCTCCATCACGCCCGTGTGACACCACCTCACCCCGCTCATTCGAGCGGAAATGTTCCACCGTGTCAGGACCACTTGCACGCCCGGTCGGGACGGACCAACCGCGAGCCAGAATTTCCGCACTGCGCTCCGGCCCGCAGGTGACGCTTCAGGATGTCAAGCTGCGACCTCGTAGCCGTCATCACCGCCCACGAACACAGCTGAACTCACCACATGGGACGGGGTCTTACTCAGTGGCCCGGCTCAGCTACCGGGTTCTGGGCTCGATGCTTCAGGAGCATCGCGTCCGTGGAATACGGTCCCCATCAATCGGCCATCTCGCCTGCGACGGCCCGGCACGGCTGGAAATCAGCCAACTGCGGGCACGTGGCCGCCGTGCGAAACGGGACACCACCGCCGGCCGGTGGCTGCTGCACGGCGAGGAAGCCACGTTCCGCCTCGGCACGCGGACAGGGTCGCCTGGCGCTGGGGCTGCTCGAGGACGAGCACGACGGCACTCCCCGCCGTACCGGCCCTAACGCTGCGGCCGGTACGGAAACCGCCCTGAGTGGGTGTGGCGCGGGTCAGTAATAGATGTCACATTTCGTCACGCTGTGCTTGTCGTTGAGGTCCCCGGTGGCGCCGGTGAACCCGATGAGGGCCGGGCTGGGCTGCTTCACCGCGACATTCTTGATGACCCACTCGTCGGCGTCCCCGACGTCCGAGCCGCTCCTGCTGCCCCTCGAAAAGGTCACCGCTGTTTGCGACCAGGAGGCGACTGGGCGCACGGTGCAGGTCATCAGCGACGGCATCAACGACGCCCCCGCGCTGGTCGCTGCCCACACCGGCATCGCCATGGGCCGCGCTGGCTGCGGCGGCTGCGGCGGCGGCGAGGGCGATCACGCCGAGGACGACGGCGGTGACCGGAGGGCCGGCGCCGGCGGCGAGCCGGCCAGCGAGGGGATACTACCGCCGACATCACCACTTGCGACGCCGAGCCGTACAGGTGACCGGCCAGGCTCTCGAACGACATTTGTCCGCGTCCAGCACAGAAAGCGACCGGTCCCGCGCATCGCCGCGTCGGTGGGCTCAAGGTGACAATCGGCTGTCGGCGCGGCTTCGGTTAGGATCGCGCCGTGCCTGCCACCATCCCTCGCCCCCGTCTGGACGGCTTTCATCCGTCCGCCGCGAGGTGGTGGGGCTTGATTCCGGCACTCCTGGCGGTCCTCGCGGTGATGCTCTCGCATGGGCTGGACGGCGAGAACGCCGCCGGGCACTTCTCCGCCGCTGCTCACGCGGTGCCGTCCTCACCGCACCATGCCGCCGGGCACTCCCACCCCGCGCAGAGGGGTCGCCAACATGCTCAGCCGGAGTCGACGACGGTCTCACTGCCGCCGGATCGGCACGACGACGCCGGCCATGACCATTCCACGCATGCTTGTCTGACCGGCCACCCTCCACAGGGGCCGTCCATTCCCGGGCCGTGGCCCGCACCGGCCGCGCCGTACCCGTCGCCGCCCGCTGCCCTCATGGGAGCCGACATGGGCTGCCCGGCTTCGAGCGGGAATGCTCGCCTGACCGGGATCCAAGTCCTGCAGGTTTAGAAGCGCCCGCGCCCGGAGCCCTGGTCCGAGCTCGGCCCTTTCCCTGTTCTCGTGCGGCATCGCCGCACGGGCTGGGCCCCGTTCTGCCGTCCGCCTCTGCCTGCTCCGAGCGCATCCGGTCACCGCCCGCCACCCGGCGCGCGGGCGTCACCCGTACCTGCGCTTCCCAAGGCCTCCCATGACTGTCACCACCGCCCCCACCGAACGTGACCGCCGCTCCCGCGCGTCGGCACCGACCGGCGGCCGCGCAAGCGCCCGCAAGGCCCGTCGCGAACCCTCCCTGCTCGGCCGGTACCTCGGCTACGTCGGCTACTTCGTGGGCGCCGGACTGGTCAGCGGCGCCATCGTCCACCATCCCCTTGATCCCGCCCGCTACACGGTGATCGCTGCGGTGGGCGCGGCCCTCTTCCTCGTGGCCGCCCTGGCCTCCGAGCTCCAGCAGCCGGGCCGGCTCACCGCCGTCCGGCTACTGAACGTGCTCGGCACCTCGCTGGCACTCTCCTTCGGCGTCGGCATGCTCAGCGGCGGCATGCAGCACTTCGAGGACTTCCCCGACCGCGCCGCTGTCCTGATCCCGGCCGGGCTGCTCCTCTCCTTCGTCGCCTACACCCTCAAGGAGGCCCGCCGCCCCGTACGTCGGATCCTCGGCCCGCTCGGCCTGGCCATCCTCGTCCTCACAGTGGCGGGCTATGCCGGGCTGCGACAGGTCGCCGCCGGCATGCCGGCGGAGTCGGGCGGCCACCACCACGGCGCGCCGGCCGACGGCCACAGCGATGGGGAGGACGGTCACGACCATCAGCACGGGCAGGACTCCGCGCCTCCGAGCGGCGATCCGAGCGCCGCGCCCTCGGTGACACCGGCACCGCCCGGTGCGGCGTCCCAGAAGCCGGCCGCCGCTTCGGCGTCGCCCAGTGTCCCGCCGCACGGAAGCCCCGGCCACCATCACTGACAGCCCCTCACCGCACCCGGCACCGATGCGATGCCGGGGCTTTCGGGGCGTGGTACGCGCTCGCGCAGTGGGCGGAGCAGAAGCAGACGGTGCCCTCGGGGCCGCCGCGGTGTTCGGCGGCCGTCCCGGGGGTGATCGTCATGCCGCACACCGGGTCGACGACTGTGATCCCGGTTCGCCTGCCGGCGGTCCCGACGCCGCACTGGTCTGCTTCGCGCGCAGCCCCCACGCAACGATGACCGGGATCGCCAAGACCGCCGGCGTCGGCCGGGTCCCCCTCCAGGTTGTGCTCCGCTGTCGGGCCCGGCACCTGCAACCTCAGGCAACTGTCGGGACGAGCAGGACACAACATCAAGTGCCCGGCCACGTCCAGCTGTTGCCTACAGCCGAGCGGCGGAGCGCCGTTGCGCGCCGACACGTGAGCATGTTCGCGCCGGAAGCCTTGTGCACTACTAACACTACTAGTAGTTTCATGGCTCGCACCTGCTGGAGTCCCCGGCATCGATGCGACACGCCGCACTCCAGTGGAACGGCCAGTCACGTCCGCGACGGCGAACCGAGCAGGCAATCCCAGCCGCGCCGAGCGGACGAGTGCACCACCCAGGGCCGTTGTGTGCTCCCATCCCCCCCGCTGAGGAGACCCCTCGTGCGCATCAAGCTGCTCGCCGCGGCCACCGCCGCCGTCCTCGCTCCCCTCGCATTCAGCTCCCCCGCCGCGGCCAGCCACTCCTGGGGCGGCTACCACTGGGCCCGCACCTCCAACCCCTTCACCCTCAAGCTCGGCGACAACCTGAGCTCCAACTGGAAGAGCTACCTGGCCACCGCCTCCAGCGACTGGAGCAAGTCCTCCGTCATGGACACCACGGTGGTCGCCGGCCAGTCCAACAAGCGCTGCGCCGCTACCACCGGCCGGGTCGAGGTCTGCAACAGCACCTACGGCAACAACGGCTGGCTGGGCATCGCGTCGATCTCGGTGACCGGCGGGACCCACATAACCCAGGGCACGGTCAAGCTCAACGACACGTACTTCAACACCGCGAAGTACAACACGCCGTCGTGGCGGCTGATGGTCACCTGTCAGGAGGTCGGGCACACCTTCGGTCTGGACCACCAGGACGAGAACTTCGACAACCCGAACCTCGGCACCTGCATGGACTACACCAGCAACCCCGACTCGACGCCCAACAACCTGCACCCCAACCAGCACGACTACGACGAGCTGGCGACGATCTACGCGCACCTGGACTCGACCACCACGGTCGGTCTGGCCGCGCCGCAGACGGCGTCCGGCTTCGAGGTCGACGACTCCCCCGCGAGCTGGGGGCGCGGGGTGTCGCACTCGAAGGGGGCCGACACCTACGTCCGGGACCTCGGCCACGGCGACAAGATGATCACCTTCGTGGTGTGGGCGCGCTGACGCCCGCCGACCACCAGCCGAGGTGGCGGGCCGCGGCCGGCCACCTCGGTGCCCTGGTGGTCCCCCCATCCACCACTGCCGGGCCTGCCTCTCGCCGTGAGTCCAGCGTGGTTGCTGACGACGACGTCTTCGGCAAGGAAGATCACAGGATGGTCAGGACAGAGCCGCGCTCCCCAATGGCCGAGCAGAAGTCGCCGCACCGGCAGGCGCCGTCCCCCGTGCTGCCTGCGCCGCCCGTGCCGGGTCCTGCCCTGCGGCTTGTACACCGAGAGCGCCGTCGCCACGAGGAGCACCAGCAGGGCGGCGCCCGACTGGACCACCAGCTGGACCCTCAGCCCATGGAGATCGGAACGGAACAGCCCCGGCCTCGCCGCCACGGCCGCGATGTAGCCGATCGGCTGCATGTGCACCAGCAGGACGACGGTGGACAGGCCGGTGATCAGGAGCTTCACCACAACCCAGTAGTACCGGAGAAGGCCCCACGTGGTGCCGAGTGACGAGATCACCCCGGTCATCAGGGATGCGAAGCACAGCGGGACGATGACGTACCAGCCGGTCAGCCCCATCACGAGATAGGCGGCCCGCACCAGCTCGGTGTCACGGCTCGTCAGACCCGCGACGGCGAGGGCCAGGAAGACGGCGACCGCGCCGAGCCAGCCCACCGAGGTCGTCACGTGGGCGGTGAGCACGAGCTTGCGCCCGCGCGGCGACATGGCCATCAGTGGTGGCCTGCCATGCCGCCACCGGCGAGGTGCACGATGACGAACACCACGACCAGGGCGATGGCGGTGATCGCGAAGACGCTCACCCACCGCGGTCTGCTCGCCGCCGGGGCGCGGCCGGATGCGGCGGCACTGGCGCCGTCCGAGTGGAGCAGGTCAGGCGCGTGCGGGTCCTTCGGATTCGTCATGGCGGCAACTTTTACGAGACACTCTGTCTCTGTCAAGTCCAAGGTGTCACGCCGGCGTCGCCGCGTATATTGGGGTGATGCCGAAGCTGTGGAACGACACGATCGAGGCGCACCGCAACACCGTGCGTGAGGCGACCCTTGACGCCACCGCGGCGCTGGTGGCCGAGCACGGGCTGCTGTCGGTGACGATGTCGCGGATCGCCCAGGAGACCGGCATCGGACGGGCAACGCTCTACAAGTACTTCCCCGACGTCGAGGCGATCCTGATCGCCTGGCACGAGCGCCAGGTCACCAGCCATCTCGCACAGCTGACCACGGCCCGGGACCAGGCCGGCAGCGCCGAAGAGCGGATCCAGGCCGTCCTGGAGGCCTACGCGCTCATCGTCCATGAACGGCACGGGCACCACGGAAGCAACATCGCCGCGCTCCTGCACCAGGGCGAACACGTCGCGCGGGCGCACCAGCAGCTCACCGGCCTCGTCCGGGATCTCCTGAGTGAGGGCGCCAAGGCCGGTGTCCTCCGGGACGACGTCATGCCCGACGAGCTCGCCAACTACTGCCTCCATGCCCTCAGTGCAGCCGGCAGCCTGCCGTCCAAAGCCGCGGTCCGAAGGCTCGTCACGGTCACCCTGGCAGGACTGCACCCCCGCGCCGCGACCACCGGCCCGTCACGCCGGGACGGCGACGCCAGGGTGCCGGAGCCGCCCGCGCACCAACGGCATCACCAGCACGGCGCCCATTGATCACAGAGGCGACAAACGGTCGGCGGTCGTCGCCAAAACGCGGAAGGTCGTCGGATCCGGACCGGAATTTCGGTGGGCTGGGTCCACCCGGGGTGGAGCCTTGGGATCCATCCGCAGACCCGAGGCGCCGAGCCCGTGCCTCGTGCTCAACTGCCTTGTGTGATCCGAACCTTGCCGCGTCTGCTGGCCGCCCCGGACAGCAAGCCGGTCCCGCTTCCCAGCACAGCTGACGTCCTCCGAGCCCTCGCCAGAGAACTGGCGCCCGGACGCCGCCCATGGACACCGGAGACGGCTTCGTTCATCGCCGGCCAGTTCGACGGGCTCGCCGCCGCTTGGGACGCCACCCGCGCCACTGGCCGCGACGACCCGCTACGCGACGCGCCGGCCCCGCGGGGGGCCGCTTCCGGTCGGGCCGTGTCTGGAGGTGGGCTGCAGCACCGGACATGACACACCCCTCCTGGCCACCATGTTTCCCACGGTGGTCAGCGTCGATCTCTCGGAGCAGATGCTCCGTCAGGCCGCCGGACGCTCACCGACCCGAATCCAGGCCGACGCCAGCCACCTTCCCCTCGCCAACGCCTCGGTGGCCGCAGTCGCTGCCGTCGACATGCTGCTCTTCCCGGCCGAGACGGCTCGCGTCCTGCGGCCCGACGGCGTCCTGCCGTGGATCAACCAGCTCGCTGCAGACGGGCCTTTGCATCTGCCCGCCGCCGCGGTGGCCGGCGCCCTGCCCGGAACCTGGGAGGGCATCGAGTCCGAGGCCGGCTGGGGAACCTGGGTCGTCCTGCGGCGCTCATCCTGGCCAGAGGTTGCCGGCGCCCCTCCGCGTGATCGCCGCCGCACACTGCCGTGGCCAGGACCGTCGGCGCCCGCCGAGGCCGTCGACGCCTCGCGGCTCCAGGCCCTCTTCCACGTCCAACACCCCGCGCCCCGGGCCTGAGCGACGCTCCGGTCGAGACCGAGTCAGCCATGAGCTGACCCGTCGCCATATCACACATGCGATACGGCAACGGGTCAGACACCCCATGACGTTTGAGGTCAAGCGGCGTGGAGGTGTGCGTGGTGGGACCAGGCGGTCGCTTCGTCGTAGTGGGTGCGGGTCTTGAGGCATCCGTGGAGGATGCCGACGAGCCGGTTGCCGACCTGGCGGAGGGCGGGGTTGTAGCCGACCTCGCGAGCGCGCTGCTTGTCGTAGTAGCGACGGGCACCGGGCGAGGCGCGCAGGGCGGAGAACGCCTGGCGCTGGAGGGCGTCGGCGAGCCGGTTGTTGCGGACGTAGCGGGCCTGGACGGTGTGGCTCTTGCCGGAGGCCCGTGTGACCGGGCTGGTGCCGGCGTAGTTCTTGCGGGCCTTGGCGGAGGTGTAGCGGGTGGGGTCGTCCCCGAACTCGGCGAGCACCCGGGCACCGGTGATCTCTCCGATACCGGGCATGGAGAGGTAGATCTCAGCGTCCGGGTGCGCGAGAAAATGCGCCCTCACCTGCTCTTCCATCGCGGCTATCTGCTCGTTGAGGGCGATCAGGAGCCGGGCGTGGGCAGTGGTGGCGGCCGCGTAGGCGGCCGTGACCGGCTCGGGCAGCTCCAGCTGCTTCTCGCGCAGTGCGGCCTGGATGGCGCCGGCCTTCTGGTCCCGGTTGTGCCGGCGGGCGCGGGCGAGGACAGCGGAGATCTGGGTGCGGGTCAGCTTCGCCGCCGTCTGTGGTGTGGGTGCTTTGATCAGCAGTTCCAGTGCGTCGGTGCTGGTCAGTTCCAGGGACGCGTAGGCGGCCAGGGCGGCGGGGAAGTACTCGCGCAGCGTGCTGCGGAGCCGCTGGAAGGTGCGGGTGCGTTCCCAGATCAGGGTCTGGTGGGCGCGGGTGACGACCTTGACAGCCTGGGCCTGGTCGCTGTCGCCGGCGATGGGTCGTAGCTGGTCGCGGTCGATGCGGACCATGTCGGCCAGGGCATGGGCGTCGCCCTTGTCGCTCTTTGCTCCGGAGGTGCCGTACCGCTCCTTGAAGCGGGCGACCTGCCGGGGGTTGATCGCGTAGACCTGGTAGCCGGCGGCGAGCAGGGCCTGCACCCACGTGCCCCGGTCCGTCTCGATACCGACGACCACATCGGCCGGATCGGGGTCCTCGCCCGCGTGCTTGGCCACGAGTTCGTGGAGCTTGGCCATGCCTTCCGCGCCCTCTGGCAGCCTCGCGGTCGCCAGCCTGCGGCCGTCCGGGGCCTGAACCTCGACGTCGTGATGGTCCTCGGCCCAGTCGTCGCCGATCAGCAGCAAGTCTTCCTCCCCTGGTCAGGTACTCCACTGGCGTGCAGCCCGCGGAAGACACGGCACGCGGCCTAATGGATCCAGTGCTCACGCTCATCTCGGCGGGCACGCCACCCCATCAGCGGTCATGGCCTTCCGGCCGACCAGCAGGGGCACGGTCTGACCCCAGAACTCGCAATGGCTCCGGCGAAGAGAGTGCTCACCTGCTGGCGCTGCGGCACCGAGTCTCTACGACTCAGCAAGTCCCATTAGGCGAGGCTGCTCAGTGGTGGTACGCATGGACGACCGCATGCCCCCGGCCACGTGCGATCAGCCAGCGGTTGACCGGCACGGTCACCGTGAAGGCGATGACCAGTGAGGCCGCGAGGGAGATCCAGAACAGGGCCTGGGTCAGCCCCGCATCCAGCGCACCCGGGACGGCGACCATGAAGGCGTTGTCGACAATCTCCATGACGACGATGGAGACGGTGTCCGCCGCCAGGGCGACCTTGAACGCCTGACGCGGGTCGAGGCCGACCCGCAGGACGCCGCGCATGGTCAACCCGTATCCGAAGACGAAAGCCAGCGCAATGGACAGCACGACGGTGGCCCCGTTGTGCAGACCGAGCGCGGTCCCGATGACCATGCCGAGGATCTCACCGATCGCGCATCCGGTCAGGCAGTGCAGGGTCGCCTGCGCGGCGGTGCGCCAACCGCTGTCGCCCCCGGGGGCCGCGTGACTGCTGTGGTGGTGCTCGTGCCGGCTGTGCTCATGTCCGCCGTGCTGGTCCATGGTGCCCTCCCCGTGCGCGTCTCCGTGGTTGCTCACCCGTTCCAACTCAGTACCCCCGGGGGGTATTCCCCACCTGCCGGGGCCCGGGGTACGCAGCCTGTGCCGGTGCCGGACCACCGCGTCGGGTCAGACGCTTCGTCGGCGCCGGCCTCATCCGTGGCGCCATCGTTCGCCACCTACTGGACCCCGACCGCTACACCGTGATCGACGCGGCCGGTGCAGTCCTCTTCCTCACCGCCGCCTGTTCTCCGAACTGGAGCACGCCGGACGACCGAGCGCCCCGCCTCCTGGATGTCCCATCGCAACCGTCTGACCTGCGTCGTTCCCTCCATTTTCGTGTCGGACCCTCGGAAGGGAACCTCAGATGCCGCTGCCGCCGCCATGACCCCAGTGCCTACGTCGGGGCTGCGGCGTGGGGGTGGGGGTCGGCGTGGGGGTGGCGGTCGGGGTGAGGGCAGGCGTGGGCGTGGGCGTGGGCGTGGGGGTGGAGGAAGGCGCGGGCGTGGACGTGGGCGTGGAGGCCGGCGTCGGCGCGGAGGGCATGATGAGGGTGGTGACCGAGTACGGGGGCAGGGTCACTTGTGTCTGGCCGTCCGTGATGCCGGCGGTGCTCTTGGTCGGACTGGCGAACGGGGCGTTGGGGTTGGTCTGCCATACGTCGGCCGTACCCGAGGTGAGGCCCGTGGTCTGGATGACCGCGGTCCGGGTGGCACTCGGATCCTTGTTGATCAGCACGACGTTGCCCGGCCCCGAGGAGGCGTAGACCTCCACGTTCGGCAGTGACGTCGAGGCCTGCACCAGCGACGGGCCGAACGGCCGGAACATTGATCCGCCGGAGAACATCAGCGTGCCCCAGTAGATCGGCATGGGGTCGTTGACCTGCATGCCGAAGTGCGTGGCATCGGCGGACTTCTCGAAGGTCTCGCCGAGGGCACCGTTCTGGTCCGCGTACTGGTGACCGATGCCGCCTGCGCGGGTGATGTGGCCGAGCACTGAGGCGCCCCACACGGTGTCGACGGCTTGGTAGAAGCGGTCGTCGCCCTGATAGGCGCCGGGGTAGCCGTCTGCTGTACGCCAGGACCAGTTGTACTCACCGACCTGGATACCGATCTGGCCCGCGCGGGCGGGAACGGTGGCGTTGATCATGTTGCGGATCTGGGTGATCTCGTCCTCGTAACTCACCGTCTGGGACAGTGCGGTGGCGTTGTCGAGGAAGGTGCTGCCCATCGCGTAGTGGTGGTAGTCGACAATGTCCACGGAGTTGCCTGCGCAGTTCAGGAAGCTCTGGAGATCAGATGCGTTGAAGTACGACCACGCGGGCCCGGCGACCTTGATCGTAGGATCGACGGCTTTCATCGCGGAGACAGTGCTGTTGAACAGCTGGCAATAGGTGCCGATGCTCATGCCGGCGTTGTTCGGCTCATTGCCGATCACCCAGTAGCCGACCGGCTTCCCTTCCGATTTGAAGTGGTTCACCATGTTCGCGCCGTCCGACGGGGTGAAGTTGTCGTCACTTGACCCGCCAAGGACGATCTTCGGGGTGCCGCCGGAAGCAACGATGCTGTCCACCCACTGGTCGCCTGAGATGTTCGTCGGGCCGCCGCCGGCCGAGGAGATGATAGTGCCGCCGTTCCACTGCAGCGGCACCCGGTAGGTGGACAGGCCCAAGCTTTTCAGCTTGGTGCGCTGTTTCGCGGCGGCAACGACGCTGCCGCCGCTCTGACCGTAGGTGGAAATGGTTCCCGAGAAGGCGTTCGGATTGACTTGCCCGATGGCCGTGGAGAAATCGATGGTGACGTTGGATGCGGCAGCTGCGGCCGGCTGAATGGTGGCTTGGTATCCCATGACAGCCGTGGACAGCGTGGCGGCCAGTGCGAGCGCCTTAAGGGCACGGCGGTGTCCCATGATCATCTGATTTACCCTCTGGTAGTCGAATTCGGCGATGCCCCATCGACGGGGCGACGATTCCGGGTGCCGGTCTGCGGCTCGCGGTCCCCGGCAGGTGCTGACTATGTGGTGGTAGCGGTGCGTCCGCCCGGGCGCCAGGCGTTTTGGGCAATGCTCCGTTGGAAAGGTCCGCCTGGCGCGCTGCGTGCCGCCGGGCGGGGCGGGTTCGTCGAACTGTGTGACGGCCGATCCCGGGAATGGCCGTGGCGGATCTCGAGGGCCTTCGCGGCTGACAGCCGGGCCGCCTGCGCTGCCCTGCCGGGCACGCAAGAATCGCATGAGCGCGGCACGCCGGCAGTGCGGCATGGACCACCCCGCTGACGGCCGGCAACTGACGCTGCTTCAGGCGGATTTGAAGGTCGAGCGCTCATGGGGTCGCCCGCGGAAGACGGTTGCCGGCACCGCGCGGGTGCCGTACGGCTACGTCACCGCCGCCACTCCCGCCGTGACCACCGCCCTGCTCACCATCGTGCGCCACGGGCGGGCCGGCGGACCGGCCCGACGTCCGGACCACCAGGTGCACCACGCCGTACTGACCCGGGTCAGGCCGACGACCGCCCCGGCCCCGTGCTCGGACGTCGCAACACACCGACCGCATCTGCACCTCCGGACAGGCTCGGCTCGCTGCCGATCAGTACCAGTGATGGGTCTGCCAGAACGCCCAGGCGGCGTTGGGACTGCCGTAGCGGCTGTTCATGTAGTCCAGCGCCCACTTGATCTGGGTCACCGGGTTGTCGCGCCAGTCCGAGCCGGTCGAGGCCATCTTGGAGCCCGGCAGCGCCTGGGCCAGGCCGTAGGCGCCCGAGGACGGGTTGGTGGCGTGAACGTTCCAGCCGCTCTCGTGGCTGATGATCTGGCTGAACGAGGCGAACTGGTCGGCCGGAACGACGGAGGCAGCAAGGGCCTGGATCGAACCGGCGGAATAGCTGATCTGGGCGGCGGGCCTCGACGTCGGCACAGCGGGCTTCGCGGCAGGCGCTGCCGGGGCCGCCGGCTTCGCAGACGCCGGCGTGGCCGTGGCCGGAGCGGCTGCGGAGAGCACCAGCTTCTGACCCGGGAAGATCAGGTCGGGCCCCTTGGTCAGGGTGCTCCTGTTCAGCTCGTAGAGCTTCTGCCAGCCACCCTGCACGTGGTGGCCGACAGCGATCCTGGACAGGCAGTCACCGCTGGCCACGGTGTACGTCGCGGGAGCAGCCGCCTGCAGCGCAACCGGAGCGGTCTCCTGGGCCTGCGCCACGACAGGGGCGGGGGCGGCGGTCTGAACACTGGTGGCACGGGCGGGGGCCAGGGCGTGCGCGCTGGCGGCACCGGTGGCGATGACCGGCAGGGTGGCCCCCACACCGGTCACGGTGGCCGCGGCGACAAGGCGTTTGGCAGAGGTCTGACGGGGACGGCGATGACGACCGGTTCCGGACAGCATGAAGGAGTATTCCTCTCCCACGCCTACGAGGTGAGCTGTCGGGTTCGGGCTGGAGTTGCCCGGCCGCGCGGAGGCACGGCTTCACCCCTAGCCGCGAAGGCGCTGGGCGCGCTTGCGGCGACTTACCTGGGTCCCCCGCTCCTACCGTGGTGCGTTCTGTTGCGTCCAGACCTCTCCGGCGGCAGGACTCGGCGTTCCGGAGAAGTTGATTCCGCTTCTGGGCGGATGCCGGTGACCCTAGGCAGATGCGCGCTCGAATCACAACCCCGGGCCACCAGAGACACGCAAAACGCGCCACCTATGTCCCCTTTTGGCACGATCTACGCATGTCGTTGATCGCTTGGAGCCATATCGGAGAGCCGCTGGTCGTGGCGAGGACAGCGAGGACGATAAGGGCGATCCGGCCGGGCGGGAGCTTGCGCCAGCGAGAGCGGTCTTCTTCAGGTGACCGCGGACCAGGCCGGAGGTGGTTCGGCTCCCTCACGGCGGGTCTGTTGCCGGCAGGTCGGTCTGTCGCAGCCCAGGAGTCCAGGGCCTGCCGCACCGGGGCCGATGCCTGTTGAAGTGACGGGCATGGTCGTGTCGAAAGGGCGCCCCGCACCTGTGCGTTCGCACGAGCGCGGGGCACCCCTGTCGATCCGGTTGGAGAGTCAGCATCCTTCGGTTTCGAAGGTGCGCAGCAAATCGGCAGCGACGCTCACGGCAATTGTCGCGGGATCCTTGCCGGTGATGTCGGCCAGCCCGATCGGGGTCTTGATCCGATCGATGGTGGCCTCGTCGTGACCGCCCTCGGTGGCGAGGCGTTTGCGGAACCGCACCCACTTGGCCGCCGACCCGATCAGCCCGATGGAGCCGAGATGGGTTGTGCGCAAGGCGGCGTCGCACAGAGCGGCGTCCTCGGCGTGATCATGGGTCATGATCAGGATGTGGGTGCCGCGCGGCAACTCCGCCAGCACCTCCTCGGGCAGCAGCGGCGTGTGATGCACGGTCACCTGCGCCACCGCGTCTGCCAGCACGTCGAGCCGCTCCTCGGTGAGGATGTCGGAGCGGGTGTCGATCAGATGGAGGTCGAGGTCCTGACGTGCCAGGATGCGCGCCAGTTCCAGCCCGACGTGCCCGACGCCGAAGATTGCCACCGCTCGTACCGCCGGCAGCGGTTCGAGCAGCACCGAGACCATGCCGCCGCAGCACTGCACGCCATGCTGGTTGACCACCTTGTCGTTCAGGGCGAAATCAATCAGCTCCGGCTCAGGCTTGGACGCGGCGATCATCTCCCGCGCCCGGTCGATCGCGACGGCCTCGACATTGCCGCCACCGATCGAGCCCCACGTCTCGGTCTGCCCCACAACGAGTTTCGCACCGGCGTCGCGCGGCGCATGGCCGCGCACGGTCGCGACGGTCACCAGCACGCCGGACTCCCGGCGTGCTCGCAACCGTGCCACCGCGGCGACCCACGTCATGTCAGGCACCGCTCAGCGCTTTTGCATCGGTTTGGATCCTGCCGTTGGCGACGTGCCCGTTTCCAGCGTGGCCGTTGGTGGCAAACCCGTTGCGGGCGTGACCGTTCCGGGAGACATCGCCCTGGCGAGCCGCCTGGATCGCCCAGTACACCGCCTCCGGCGTCGCGGGCGAGGCCAACTCGACGCTGACCCCGCTCGACCCGAAGGCGGCGGCGGCCTGCCGCAACGCTTCTCGCACCGAGAACGCCAGCATCAGCGGAGGCTCACCCACCGCCTTGGACCCGTATACCGCGCCCTCTTCGGTTGCGTTCTCCAGAAGCGTGACGTTGAACTCCTCGGGCATCTCCGAAAAGCTCGGCAGCTTGTAGGTGCTCGCGGCCTGCGTCAGCAGCCGGCCGCGGTTCGGCCCGTCACTGGCGTCCCAGCGCAGGTCCTCGAGCGTCAGCCAGCCCGCTCCCTGCACGAAACCACCCTCGACCTGACCGATGTCGATCATCGGGGACAGGCTGTCGCCGACATCGTGCACGATGTCCACGCGCCGGATGCGGTAGGCACCGGTGAAGCCGTCCACCTCCACCTCGGCTGCGGCGGCGCCATGCGCGAAGTACTTGAACGGCGAGCCCCTGAACGTCTTCGCGTCCCAGTGCAGACCCTCGGTCCGGTAGAAACCGGCCGCCGACAACTGAACCCGCTGGAAGTACGCGGTGCGCACCAGGTCGTCCCAGGCCAGCTCCTTGTCGCTGCCGAGAGTGCGCGCGACGCCCTCGACGATGCGCACATCCGAGGCGTTCGAACCCAGCAGGGTGGCGGCCACCTGCAGCAGCCGCTCGCGCAGCTGCTCGCAGGCGTTCTTCACCGCCGCGCCGTTGAGATCCGCCCCGGCACTGGCGGCGGTGGCAGAGGTGTTGGGCACCTTGTCGGTTCGCGTCGGGGCCAGCCGCACCTTGTGCAGTGGGATACCCAGCGTGGTCGCGGCAACCTGCAGCATCTTGGTGTGCAGGCCCTGGCCCATCTCGGTGCCGCCGTGGTTGATCAGGACCGAGCCGTCCTTGTAGATCAGCACCAGCGCGCCGCCCTGGTTGAAGGCGGTGAGGTTGAACGAGATTCCGAACTTGAGGCCGGTGACCGCAAGTGCCCGCTTGGTGTTCGGGTGCGCGGCGTTGAAGGCGGCGATCTCGCGCCTGCGATCGGCGATGCCGGCGTTGTCCTGAACCTGCTGCCAGACGGCGGAGATCCGTTCGGGGTGAACGACCGGCTGTCCGTACGGTGTTGACTGGCCCTGCCGGTAGAAGTTGCGCTCCCGCAACTCCATCGGATCCAGACCGAGCAGCGGCGCGCACCGACCCATGATGTCCTCGATCACCAGCATGCCCTGCGGTCCGCCGAAGCCGCGGAAGGCGGTGTTGGAGACCTTGTTGGTCCTGGCGATGCGACCGGCGATACGCGCGTTGGGAATCCAGTAGGTGTTGTCGATGTGGCACAGCGCACGGGCCACCACCGGCTCGGAGAGGTCCAGGCTCCAGCCGCCGTCCGCGGTCAACGTGGCGTCCAGGGCCTGAATGCGGCCCTCGGCGTCGAAGCCGATCTTCCACGTGGCGTGGAACCCGTGCCGCTTGCCGGACATGGTCAGATCCTGAGTCCGGTTGAGCCGCACCCGAACCGGACGACCGGTCAGCCTGGCGCCGAGCGCGGCGACGGCCGCGAACCCATGCGGCTGCATCTCCTTGCCGCCGAAGCCGCCGCCCATCCGCAGACACTGCACGGTCACCTCGTGGCTGTGCAGACCGAGCACGTGCGCGACGATTTCCTGGGTCTCCGAAGGATGCTGGGTGCTGCTCTGGACGAACACCTGCTCGGCCTCGTCGATGTAGGCCAGCGCCGCATGCGTCTCGAGGTAGAAGTGCTCCTGATCGGAGAACTGGAACTCTCCGGTGAACACGTGCGCGGAGTCGGCGAAGCCCGCGTCGACGTCGCCGGTCAGCATCATCGGCCGGGCGCCGTGAAAACTGCCCGCCGCGATCGCTTCCTGAAGCGTGATCAGGGAGGGCTGTTCGTCGAGTTCCACCTCGACGGCCGCCGCACCGAGCCGGGCCGCTTCCAGGGTCTCGCCGAGCACCCAGGCGACCGCGTGGCCGTGGAACATGACCTCGTCGGGGAACAGCGGTTCGTCATGCTTCATCCCGGCATCGTTGACGCCGGGCACGTCGGCACCGGTCAGCACACGGACGACACCGGGCACGGCGAGCGCGGGCTCGGTGCGCAGCGCGGTGATCCTGCCGTGGGCCTTCATGACCTGGACCGGATAGGCGTGCAGCACGTCCTTGGTGCGATGGTTCAGGTCGTCGGTGTAGAGCGCGGTACCGGTGACGTGCAGAACGGCACTCTCGTGCGGCATCGAGACACCGACGACAGGCTTTTCGGGGCGCTCGGACAGATGACTCATGACGACACCGCCTCGGTGGTTTGCGCGTGCAGCTTCAGCAGGCTCTGGCCGAGCATCGCGGATCGGTAGTCGGCGCTGGCGCGGTGATCGTTCATCGGCGTGCCCTCGGCCTGCAGCACAGGGGCTGCGGCCTCGACAGTCTCCGCCACCCACGGCCTGCCCTCCAGAGCCGCTTCGGTGGTGAGCGCGCGGATCGGGGTGGCAGCCACGCCGCCCAGGCCGATGCGTGCCTTGCGGACGATCCCGTCCTCGATGTCGAGCACGAAAGCGACTGCCACGCTGGAGATGTCGTCGAAGCGCCGCTTGGCGATCTTGTGGAAGGCCGTGATCGGCGACAGCGGCAGCGGGATGCGCACCGCGCGGATCAGCTCGCCGGGACGGCGCACGCTCTGCCGGTAACCGGTGAAGTAGTCCGCCAGCGGGACCTCGCGCTGACCGTCGGCGTCGGCGAGCACCACCGATGCCTCCAGCGCGAGCAGCACCGGCGGGCTGTCACCGATGGGCGAGCCGGTACCCAGGTTGCCGCCGAGAGTCGCAGTGTTGCGGATGAGCCGGGATGCGAACTGCGGGAACAGCTCTGCCAGCAGCGGGATGCCGCCGTCGAGGCGGCGCTCGATCTCGGTGAGCGTCAGCGCCGCCCCGATCTCGATGTGGTCGGATTCGACTCGCAGTTCCCGCAGTTCGGACAGCCGATCGATGGCGACCACGCAATCCGCCCGGCGGGAACGGATATTCACCTCCACACCCCAATCAGTGGAGCCGGCGACCACCACCGCGTCGGGCCGCTCGCGCAGCAGCTGCAGCGTTTCGGCCAGGGTGCTCTTCCGCAGGAACACGCTGTCGTTCTGGACGTATTCGGTGGCAACCGGTGCCGGCGGGGACTGCTCGCGACGCTGTGCCAGCGGGTCCTCGTCGGTGGGCATACCGACCGCGAACGCGGCATCGCGAATCGGGCGATAGCCGGTGCAGCGGCACAGGTTTCCGCTCAGCGCGTGCAGATCGAAACCGTTCGGACCCTGCTCGTGGTCGGTGCTGTCGGCCGAGTCCGCGTGCGCGCAGCGGTCGGGTCGGTAGTACTCGGCAGCCATGCTGCAGACGAATCCCGGTGTGCAGTAACCGCATTGGGAGCCGCCGCGGACCGCCATCTCCTCCTGCACCGGGTGCAGGGTCGGCGGCATGCCGGGTTCACCGGCGGTGGCCAGACCTTCGGAGGTGATGATCTCCTGACCGTCGAGCGCCGCGACCGGGACCAGGCAGGCGTTGACCGCCACCCAGTCGGTGGGCTTGTTCACCCCGGGACGGGCCACCAGGACCGAACAGGCGCCGCATTCACCCTCGGCGCAGCCCTCCTTGGTGCCGGTGAGGCCACGCTCGCGCAGAAAATCCAGCACTGTGGTGTGGGGCGCAGCCGGTGAAATCGGTGCTTCTTTCCCGTTGACCGTGATCCGCGCCGCTACCATGACAAGCCTTCGTTCCGGTGGACGATCGGTCGATTCATCATCTTCGCCAATTTCAGGCAGCTTTCTGTATTCAGACTCGCCACGTGAGAGGAGCGGGCGCAGAATGGCACGCCACAGCGACATGGCGGGACGTCACGTGAGAGGAGCGGGCGCAACGCGGCACGCCACAGCGACGTTCCGGGAGGTTGCGACGGGAAGCCCGGAATGTGCCACGCACGGGCACATCAGAAACGGCGTGCTCAGCAGCCGTGCGCGATCCGACCCGGAACCCAGACCGTGCGGCGGGCGAGGCGACCGAGATCAGAGCTGGTGTACATCCGCTGGTCGCCTCCTTTCGGCAGTTAGGGGTCGGCTTCTACCGCAAATTAGTGGCTGGGGCCACAGAGGTCAAGAGGTTGACCTCGGTCGATCATCCAGGGGCGTACAGGGCCACGGTGTGATCACATCGAGAGTGCTCGTACCCCGCATCGGCCCACGCTTGGGATCGTGACGTTCCGTCCGGTCCACCGATTCGGCTGCCTCTTGGTCGGCTGACTGCGGCTGCTGGCGCAGTCCTCCGCAGCCAAGGATGTGTAGACACTGGTGCTCCGGCCCCGCTCGCGGCCGGCGCGCTCGGCGGATGCCCGTGCGCGGTCAACTGCCCGGCGCCGCCTGCCCCCACCGGCACCCCGGGCACACCCTGAACCTCAGCCCGCTGCCAGCGCCAACCGCAGCGCACCGGCCGCCTCCGCCGTTGCCTCGCGGAAACGGCGGCCGATACCCAGGAAGTTGATGTACCCGTGGATGAGGTCCGGCTGGCGGCTGAGCGCGACCACCACCCCCGAGTCCGCCAGCCGCCGGGCGTACGCCTCGCCCTCGTCGCGCAGCGGGTCGAAGCCGGCCGTCGCGATGTACGCGGGCGGCAGGCCGGCGAGGTCGGCGGCGAGCAGCGGCGAGAGCCGGGGATCGGTGCGGTCCACGCCCTCGGGCGCATAGTGGTCGGCGAACCAATCCATGTGCGCGCTGGTGAGGAAGAACCCGTCGGCGAACAGCTCACGCGAGCGCCGGCGCCTCGACGCGTCGGTGGTCGGGTAGAACAGCAGCTGGAACACCGGCGCGGGCCCACCG